>NZ_JBOZBG010000001.1:0-289697 GCF_051264595.1 Actinotignum urematis
CCGGCTACCCGTCACCGCCTTGGTAGGCCATCACCCCACCAACAAGCTGATAGGCCGCGAGCCCATCCCCCTTCACAAAAGCTTTCCCAAACAATCCATGCGAATCATCCAGAATATTCGGTATTAGACCCCGTTTCCAAGGCTTATCCCAAAAAGGAGGGCAGGTTACCCACGTATTACTCACCCGTTCGCCACTAATCCACCCAACAACCAAAGATTGCTAGGTTTCATCGTTCGACTTGCATGTGTTAAGCACGCCGCCAGCGTTCGTCCTGAGCCAGGATCAAACTCTCCACAAAAAAACTGTAAGAGAGCAAGACAATATCTAGCTCAAACAAAAAACATATATAACAAGAACAAAACACACCACCAACACAACACAACCAAACACCACATAAAAACACAGCATCCAGTCACTATCTATTGGAGTGCTACCTGTCCTTGCACACACCCACACAACCACACCAACCAAACTAACAACAATGATCAGTCAACTTGGTTAGGTCATGTGAACAAAAAAATTTCACGTAAAAAATATATTAGTCAGACACGCTATTAAGCATCCAAACACCATATCCACACCCCACAACCAGCCACCCGAATAAACACAGTAACCAGTACGGAGAGAATCATTCACGCTCAAGAAGAGCAACCCCGTTAGCCTACCACCGTGGCCCGGTTCTTTCAAACCCGGCATCCTGTGGACTAGAACATAATCACGAGGATTTCCGTGTCGCTTCGAGGCGTTTCCGGCTCTCGGCGACGGATAACAAGCTTACAAGCCCACCCCGCTAGACGCAAATCAAACCAGAGAGACACCCACCACACCCAGCCCAAACACCCAGAAAACCAGGGAAAAACAGGGAAAAGCACGCCCAAAACAAGGGAACACCGGGGAAATCCCCTATCTACACTGATCCCCCATCCATTTACACCAATTCGCGCACCCTGGTATATAGATAGCGGCGGCGCTACCACCGGTAACGCCGCCGCTATCTACCACGATCTATCCCGCTTCACACGCGAGAGCCGTTCTCCGTTCTTGACTAAGCCCTCTACTCCGCCACGCGAATAACCGCGAGGTTCTTCTTGCCCTTGCGGAGTACCACAACGCCACCGGGCAAAACATCCTCGCTGCTGAGCACGTCCGCTTCCCCAACCTTGCGGTTGTTGATATTTAGGCCGCCGGACTTTGCGGTGCGCCGCGCCGCGCCCAGTCCGCGCTCCTGGCCCGTGGCCACGAAGAGTTCCGGAATGGGAGTTCCCAGGCTCGCGCTCGCCTGCGGCAGTTCCGCCACCGCATCACGCAAGGTATCCGCATCCAGAGCGGCCAAGCCGTCACCGCCGAAGAGGGCCCGCGAGGCATTCTCCACCCGTTCGGCCACGTCCGCACCGTGCACCCAGGTCGTGACGTCTTGCGCCAGCACCCGCTGCGCACGCCGTTCCTGGGGCCGCTCGGCAACAGCCACCGCCAATTCCTCGATTTCTTCCCGAGTGCGGAAAGTGAAGACCTTGAGCATATGCACCACGTCTTCGTCAGCGGTATTGAGCCAGAACTGGAAGAACTTGTAGGGGCTGAGCATCTCCGGGTTGAGCCAGACAGCCCCGCCTTCGGATTTCCCGAACTTCGTGCCATCCGATTTAGTAATGAGCGGATTCGTGAGCACGTGCACCGACTCCCCCGTCACCTTGCGGATGAGGTCCATGCCGCCCACGAGATTACCCCACTGGTCATTCCCGCCCACTTCCAGGGTGCAACCGTAGCGGGTGAAGAGCTCCAGGTAGTCATTAGCTTGGAGTACCTGGTAGGAAAATTCGGCGTAAGAAATGCCTTCATCAGATTCCAGGCGCCGCGCCACGATGTCCTTGGAAAGCATCGTCCCGAGCCGGAAATGTTTACCCAGGTCACGCAGGAAATCAATCGCAGAAAGCTGCCCGGTCCAATCCAGGTTATTGACGAGCCGCGCCGGATTATCACCCTCGAAATCCAGCAGGCCGCGCAGCTGCCCAGCCAGCGATTCCACCCACCCAGCCACGGTATCCCGCGAATTGAGCGTACGTTCGGTCGAGGGACGCGGATCCCCAATGAGCCCGGTCGCACCGCCCACTAGCACCAGCGGATGGTGCCCGGCGAGTTGGAGGTGCCGCATGAGCTTCACGGCGACAAGGTGGCCGTGGTGCAGCGAAGCCGCCGTCGGATCAAAACCGCAATAGAAGGTGACCGGACCGGAGTTCAGCGCGCTCCGCAGCGCGTCAATATCCGTATGCTGGGCAATCAGCCCGCGCCATTCCAGTTCCTCAAGAACGTCCTTCACGTCTCGTATCCTTCCCTTATGCTTCGCGCGCCACGGGCCTTTCCGTAACGTCACGTCCGGACGTTATCACGCCCGGTTTCTTCTTGCCACTATTTTTTACGACGACGCCGCATCGGTCGCGCTGCGGGCGAAGCCCTCCGCGCGCCCGATAGATTCCCGCACACTCGCCAGCTGCTCAGCAACCTGCTCCGGGGCGGTGCCGCCCGCCCCGCGCCGGGCCCCTACAGAGGCGGCCACCGTGAGTACCTCCCGGACATCCGGGGTGAGCCGCGTGTCGATGGAGTGCAGCTCGTCGTCGTTCATATCCCATAATTCGATCCCGCGCTTTTCGCAGAAAGCGACCGCGCGTCCCGAAATCTCGTGGGCTTCGCGGAACGGGACCCCACCGCGCACCAGCCACTCCGCAATATCGGTGGCCAGGGAGAAGCCTTGGGGTGCCAGTTCGGCCATGCGTTCGTAATTGAGCACCATGGTTTCCACCATGCCCGCAACCGCGGGGAGGAGGAGGTCGAGGGTGTCGATGGCGTCGAAAACCGGCTCTTTATCTTCTTGGAGATCGCGGTTGTAGGCGAGTGGGAGCCCTTTGAAGGTGGCCAGCAGTCCGGCGAGGTCGCCGATGAGGCGCCCGCTTTTGCCGCGGGTCAATTCGGCCACGTCCGGGTTCTTTTTCTGGGGCATAATCGAGGAGCCGGTCGCGTAGGCATCATCAAGGGTGACGAAGCGGAATTCGCGGGTATTCCACAAAATAATTTCTTCGGAGAGCCGGGAAAGATCCACCCCGATCTGGGCGCAAATATAGCTAAATTCGGCTACCAAGTCCCGCGCGGCGGTGGCGTCGATGGAATTGTGTTCCGGGGCCCTAAATCCCAGCTCTGCCGCGATGGCCTGCGCGTCCAGGCCCAGGGTATTCCCCGCCAGCGCCCCGGCGCCGTAGGGTGAGTACGCCGCCCGCTTATCCCAGTCCTGCCAGCGCGCGATATCGCGCAGCAGGGGCCAGACGTGGGCGAGCAGATGATGGGCCACCAGCACCGGCTGGGCGTGCTGGAGGTGGGTGCGCCCGGGCATGACCGCATCCCCGGCGCGCTCTGCCTGGGAGACGAGCGCCCGCACTACCGCCAACAGCTTGCCACTCAGGTACCGGGCGGCGTCGCGCAGGTACATGCGGATGAGGGTGGCGATTTGATCATTGCGCGAGCGCCCGGCCCGCAATTTGCCGCCCAGCTGCGGCCCGGCTTCGGCCAGCAGAGCGCGCTCCAGGGCGGTATGCACATCTTCGTCGTCGGGGGCCGGGGTGAGTTCCCCGCTGGCTACCCGCTGCCCGAGGATGTCCAGCGCGGCGAGCATCGCTTTAAGTTCAGCTTCATCCAGGAGCCCCGCTCCGGCCAGCGCCCGCGCGTGGGCGCGGCTGCCGGCCAGATCATAGGGCGCCAAGCGCCAATCAATATGAGTCGAGCGTGAAAGTTCGGTCAGGGCATCGGCGCTGGCGCCGCTAAAGCGCCCACCCCACAGGGCGAGATGTTCAGTCATTGCACCATTCTAAGCGCCGCTACTTTCCCGCGGGAAGTGCCACATCAAAGCCCTGTGCCCCGATAGCGGCCAGCAGTCGCCCGCGCCGCGCCACCGAGCCGCTCAGGCGGGTGGGCACGTACTCGGTGAAGGGCCCAACCGGCTTTCCGTAGCGAATATCAACCCAGGGCGCGATGGCGGCGTCGTACTCCCGCAGCGATTCCACCGCCGATTCCGGTTCCTGGTAATGGTCAGTGAATACGCGCAACCCGGCATCCATACGGGGTTTGAGCTCCGGAATCCGCTCCTGATTGGGATAACCCATAATGAGGCCGATAACCGGGAACGTGAGTTCGGGCAGCTCAAGCACCTGGCAGATACGTTCGGCGTCGTTCAAAATAGAACCGAGGTAGGTAGTACCCAAGCCGTTGCTTTCCGCGGCCACCACGGTGTTCTGCGCCGCGATCATGCAATCCGCAACCGCGGCGTTAAAGGCGTCGTAACTACGGGCGCCCGCGCCCTCGCCGCCCCGCTCCTGGCAGACGCGCCAGGCGCGGCGGGTATCCGCCACAAAAATCCACAATTCGGGTGCCTGCGCCACGTAAGCCTGGGTGCACACCTCCGCAATGGCCTGGCGGCGGGCCGGAGCCTGGACTCGAATAATGGTGGCGTATTGCATGCCCTGCGAGGTGGCGGCGTGCAGGGCCGCGTTCACCAGTGTGGCGGTGAGTTCCTCGCCGAGGGGCCGGCCGTCGAAATCGCGGATGGTGCGGTGGTTAAGTTGGGTGCGGAGGGTCGCCGCGGCAGCGTCGCGAGCAGCGTTGCCCGCGGTGCCGTTCGCATCGCCGCCCGCGGGAAGCGTTTCTTCTGAAGTTTTTTGTGAAGTATCCATATGCGTATTGTCCCACGCTTGGGCCGGGGCGCAAGATTCGTCACAGCTGAGGTTCGCGGGGAATGCTGCTATGCTGGCACCCGTACCGGGACTGCTGTCTCTGCTTGCTCGCCTCCGTGCGGGCTCTTTTTGTGCATGCGCCCGGGATTGCCGGTTCTGCCGCTCTCCCGCCGCTCACCTTTGTACACCACAGCATCGCAGAGTTACCGGAGCTAGTGTGCGCTCGTCTCACGGCTAGAACTATGCCGGAAACGTGCGCGTTGTTGTGAAGGATGGAATGGAAAATACGCGTTATTTCACGATTCCGGGTTCGGACCGAACGTATGACCGCAATAAGCTCCTCGTGGTGCTCATCGTTGCGCTGGTCATGTCGCTTATCCAGGTCAGCTCGGTCAATAATCTGCTTCCCATTATCGAAACGGGGCTGAATGCCGGCCGCGGCGATATTCAATGGGTGCTCTCCGGCTATTCCCTGGCCTTCGGGCTGCTGCTGGTGCCCGCGGGCCGCATGGGCGATATTTTCGGGCGCTCTTCGCTGTGGATGATCGGGATGGCGGTGTTCACGCTCGGCTCCCTGCTGTGCGGGGTTGCCAGCGACGCCCTCATCCTCAATATCGCACGAGCCCTCCAGGGCATCGGTTCGGGGATTTTCTCGCCCCAGGTCACCGGCATGATTATGCAGTATTTCGACGGGCACGCCCGCGCGAAAGCTTTTGCCTATATGGGCCTGGCCATTTCCGCTTCGGTGGCCGTGGGGCCGCTGCTCTCGGGTAGCCTCGTCCAGCTCTTCGGCCCCGTGGGGTGGCGGTGGTCCTTTATTCTCAACGTCCCGCTTGGCCTGCTTGGTTTGGGGCTGGGTATTTTCTTGCTGCCGTTCCTGAAGGAACGGCGCGCTATTGGCGACGACGCCGCCAAGATCGACGCCGCCTACCGGGCGGAAATGGAACGCCGGGGCCAACCGGTTGGCCGCCGGCGCGGGCATCGCCTCGACCTTGACCCGATGGGAATGACCCTGCTGACCCTCGCGGTGCTCTGCCTCATGCTGCCCTTTATGTCTCATTTCGCCTGGCGCTGGGCGCTGCTGGGCGGTGGGGCTCTCCTTGGCTTGGCCTGGGTGCTCTGGGAGCATTCTTATGCCAAGCGCGGGCGTATCCCCATGGTCAATTTGCGCCTCTTCCGCATCGAATCATTCAGCTTCTGCACCTCGATTACCGCGATCCAATTCCTGGGAACCACCTCTGTTTTCGTGGTACTGGCGATGTATCTCCAGCAGGGCATGGGATTCAATGCCTTGCAGGCCGGATTGCTCGGCCTGCCCAATGCGATTGCTTCGGCCTACGCCTCGGTGTGGGCGGGGCGCTACGCGGTGGCCTGGGGCCGGCATGTCCAGGCCGGGGCTTTCGCGCTCGCGCTGGTCTCGCTCGCTTCCAGCATTCCGCTGGCCGCCGGGGTCGCGTACGCGGGCTGGAGCCCGTGGTGGATTTCCCTGCCGATCTGCGTTTTCGGCTTCGGGATTGGCGTGATCGGTTCGGTCAACCAGACCCAGGCGATGATCGACGTTCCGCGCGCCCACGGCGGTACCGCGGGCGGGGTCCAGCAGACTAGCCAGCGTATTACCACCGCTATCGGCAATGCCATGGTGACCGCAATCCTCTTCGCTTTCGTTAACGAGGGCACCCCGCGTGGGGATGGGGCTTGGTTCACCGGTTACGCGGCTTCCATGGGGACGATCTGCGTTATCGTGGCGCTCGCCCTGACTGTCTCGATTATTTTCATGCGACGGCCCGCCTCACCGGCGATGCTGCGCGCCCGCGAGGGGAAGTAAGCCGAGGAAGTAAGCCGGGGAAGTAAGCCGGAATCGCCAGCGCAGGCGCTCTGGACACCTCTATTCGCAGCGCCTGTAGGACTCTATTCGCAGCGGGATAGCTCCGCACATCATCAACGGGGCCGAGGTCGTGCATAACGACCCCGGCCCCGTTCTCTATATGTCGTATCGCCTAATCCGCGAACCTTAGCTCGGCTGTACGGGCGAAACTAGTTCAGCCGCGCTCATACGCCCGAGTTCAACCGGGCGAGCACATTAGTTCAGCCGCTTAGTTCAAGCGCGCCGGCGGGATAGCCACCCCGCGCCCGAAGGTTACGTCGCGCGCGGCGGCGAGCTTGGCAGGCAACCCGGTCAGTTCGATGAAGCCCTTAGCGTGGGACTGGTCGAAGGAGTCACCGGCGTCGTAGGTAGCCAGGTTGAAATCGTAGAGGGAGGCGTCCGAACGCCGCCCGGTCACGGTGGCACGCCCGCCATGCATAACCATACGAATATCGCCGGAGACATAGCGCTGGGTATCTTCGATATAGGCATCGAGGGAGCGCTTGAGCGGGGAGAACCACTGGCCTTCGTATACGATATCCGCCCAGCGATCCGCGACCGTGCGCTTGAAGCGCGCCTGCTCGCGATCCATGGTCACATTTTCCAGCTCTTTATGGGCGGAGAGCAGCGCCATGGCGCCCGGTGCCTCGTAAATCTCACGGGACTTGATGCCAACGTAGCGGTCTTCAACCACGTCGATCCGGCCAATCCCCTGCTTTCCAGCTCGCTTATTGAGCTGTTCAATAGCTTGCAGCGGGGTCACGGCTTCGCCGTCGATTTTGACCGGAATACCACCCTCAAAAGTGATGATCACTTCATCGGGCAGCGGCGGGTAAGTGGGATCGTCCGTGTAGGTATACACATCCTTGGTGGGTGCATTCCACAGGTCTTCGAGGTACCCGGTTTCAATAGCCCGGCCCCACACATTCTGATCAATGGAGAAGGGATTATGGTGGGTGGTTTCGATGGGCAAATTGTGCTTATTGGCGTAATCAATAGCGAATTCGCGGGTGAGCGCGAGGTCGCGCACCGGGGATAGGCAGGCCAGATCCGGTCCCAATTGGGTAATGCCGTTTTCGAAACGGACCTGGTCATTGCCTTTGCCGGTGCATCCGTGCGCCACCGTGGTGGCCCCGAATTGCCGGGCCGCGGCCACCAGGTGCTTCACGATAACCGGGCGGGAAATAGCGGAAATAAGCGGGTAGGCGTCCATGTAAAGCGCCCCGGCCTTGAGGGCCGGCATGCAGTACTCGCTGGCGAATTCATCGCGGGCATCGGCGATATAGGCTTCCACGGCCCCGCAATCGAGGGCGCGCTGGCGAATGGTCTCCAGATCCTCGCCGCCCTGGCCCACATCCACGGCAACCGTGATGACTTCGGCTCCGGTTCGCTCCCCGATCCAGCCGATCGCCACCGAGGTATCCAGTCCGCCCGAATAGGCGAGAACTACCCGCTCCTTCGCCATTATTACTCCTTTTTCTCCCCCATCGCGAGGAGGTGTTGCCTGATCTCTACCGCGCGTTCTTCGCTGCGGGCAATAACCAGCACGGTGTCATCTCCGGCAACGCAACCGAGCACACCGTCCAGGCGCGCCCGGTCAATTCCGGCGGCGAGTAGCTGCGCGGCCCCGGGCGGGGTACGCAGCACGATCTGGTTGAGAGCACATTCGGCGCTGAGCAGTATTTCACGAGCCCACCGCGCCAGGCGCTCCCCCGTATCCATCGTCTGGTCAGCGATGCGATATGCCATCGATCCGTCCACCCGGATCTTAACGGCCCCTAAATCGTCTAAATCGCGGGAGAGCGTAGCCTGGGTGACATCCACCCCGGCACGAATGAGATACTCCCGCAGTTCATTTTGGGAACCGATGAGATGAGCATCCAGAATCGAGGCGATAAGCCCTTGGCGGGCAGTGCGACTCGAAGGAATTCCGGCGGTCACAATGATCCTTTCGCATCACCGGGGCACGCGAACCGACGACCCGCGTCCCCCTTGCATTATAATCATACGCGCCAATGCAAGTTTTTGCATTACACGCGGCGGGTGCCGGCCCGAGTCAGGCAGACACCCGCATTAATGATGCCACGGCGCGCGCAAAGTCTCGGTAACGTTCCATTTCCGCACGGAACGGCGCCAGCACGTTTTCGCGGACTTCCGTTTCAATAGCGGCACGTGCCCGGATGGTCACCTGCCGTTCCAGGCGCTGCGCTCCCCGCGTGCGCGCGGCCCGCGCGATCATACTTACGACGACGCCGCACACCACGCCGGCCACCAAGCAGATAAGGCTCGCTCGGCGCAGCCCCAGCGGGAGGATCACTCCCCCGGCCCCGGTAATGATTCCAACGCCGAGCCCCAGCGCGCCCAGCACCAGTGCGGCGAAAGCGAGCCATTGGAGGGCAGCGGCGCAGCCCCACCAGCGGGGCTTATGCCAGGTCTGGCTTTCCCGCGCGATAATCCGGGCGACGCTATCGGCAAGCCGCGCGGCCTGCCGGGAATTTTCATCCCGCATCGCCCCGCGCCAGGCACGCGGGAGGAAACGGGTGGCCTGGACCGTGAATTCCGCCAGCGCCACCCGAGTTTTTTCCACCGCTCCGGAGCTGGCCACCGCATCAGAGCTGTCTGTCACGTATGACCTGGCATCCGAATGCGACGTGACTCCCGCTGTGGAACTCAGCACAGCATCCGTACCGCTTCCCTTCCCACCGCCGTTCCAGCTGCCGGGACGGGCTCGCCTGCCCCATCCGCGCAGCAGTGGCCAGGAGGTGGCGCGCCGCGCTGCCTTCCGGTAATGGCCTGCCGCTTCGCGTGCTGCGGCGCTGAGCCCGCCCGCGCGTGCCAGGCCGGCAACAAGCTCGCCTACCCCGGCAATATCGGTGAGGTCACGCGGATATCCGCCTTGGTCAATGAGGTTCTCCGTGAGCGCGGCTCCCGCGGTTCGCACATCCGCGGCGAGCTTTTCCGCCGCGGCGCTCTTCCCCGCCGCGATTTCTACGAGCGCCCCGCGGATCTCATCAATACCGCGCCCGGTGAGCGCGGAGGCCGCCACAATATCCGCGCTTACTCCTTCCGCGGCGAGGATACGCCCCAGATCCGCCACAATTGCTTGTTCATCGGCCGCGCCCAGGCGATCCACCTGGTTGATAACGATGAGCAGGGAGGAATGATATTCGCCCATCGCGGCCAGGAAATCTTCGTGCACCACGGCATCGGCGTATTTTTGCGGGTCGAGTACCCAGATCACCACATCGGCTCGGGCGATAATACGCTCGGCCTGGGCCCGGTGGGTCTCCGCCGTGGAGTCAATATCGGGAAGGTCCACGAGCACCAGGTTCGCGGTGGTATCGGGAGCTAGCTGGAGTAGAACTTTGCGTTCGTGCACCCCGAGCCAATCGAGCACATCGGAGGCGTGACGCCCCGAGACCCCGAGGGGTGCGCGGGTGGCCGGCCGGGTGGCAGCCACCCCGGCCACCTCCTGGCCCACAATGGCGTTGAGCAGGGAAGATTTACCCGAGCCGGTGGCGCCGGCCAGGGCCACCACCGTGCGGTCGGTTCCTAGCAGCCCGCGTTGGCGGGCGCGGTCGAGCACATCGCGCACCTGGCTGCGCACCGATTCGTCGAGGTAGTCACCGCCCAGATCCAGGGCCTGCTCCAGGTTCTTTAATCCAGTGGGGAGATCCATCCGCGCCTCCCTTCCGCGCTGCGCATCGCCTCGTCTAGCTCGTTTAGAGCATCTGTGCTGATTCCCAAGCGTGCGATTTCCTCTCGGTAGGGTGCGGCGGTGGCCGCGAAGAACTCGTCGGTGCGCCCGAGGAGATCCTCGGTGGCGGCGGTGGCCATGCGGCGAACGGCGTCGTCGCCGAAAATAGCTTCCAAAACGCGCTGCGCCACCACGGCCGTTCCCCCGGCGATCGCGACTTCCCCGCCGGTGAGGCCGGCGGTGTGGGCGAAGACGACGAGCATGAGCGCCACGCCCACCGCGTTGATGCCGAGGGAGAGGATGCGCGCGGTGAGCTGTTTGCCGCGTCCGCGCTCGCCGAGCATATCCATGAGGGAGCGGCGCCAATCGCGCACCAGGGCCCCGGCGGCTTCCCGGCGCGCCGCGGCATGAGGACGGGCCGCAGTATCCGTACTCTGGGCCGCGGTATCATGCCCGGTATCTGCCGCCGACGCATTATTCCCGGCCGTGGTATCTGCACCGCGGGCTTCGACCGCGAGGACGATTCCGGCTCCGGCCGCGCTGCGTTCTAATTCGGTGGCAAGGCGGGTGGCGAGGCTGGCGTCCGCGGTGAGGAGCATCTCGGTGAGGGAATCTTCGATGGCCTCCCCCACGGCCTCCTCGCTCGAATCTCGGCCAGCGGTGCGCCGCAGGCTCAGCCGGTCGCGCCAGCGCGTCACGCCGGATTGCAGGGCGCGGGCCCACTGCCCACTGCCGAGCATCTCATGCCAGCGGCGCAACACCTCGCCGCGCAGCACGGTGCCATCCGCAATAGCGGACTCGATACCGGCGCGCGTTTCTTTCAGCGCGGTGGTGACATCCGCTTCTAAACGCTCGGCTTCCTCGACCTGTTCACGGTACGAGGCGCGCGCCTGCGCGCAGGTGTCAGCCAGACTGCCGAGTGCCCCGGAAAGGGTCTGGCGCGCTACCGAGGCGCGGGAGCGTTCGTCGCGGGCGAGCCCGGCAAGCCATTCGCGCAGCGGAGCCACATCGGCTTCCGGAATGCCCGGCGCCTCCGGGTACTCCGTGATAACAAAAAACGGGGCGCTGCCCAGGCCGCGTTCCTCGAGCCGGCGGATGAGATCGGGGCGAATCACCGCGGCATCCCCCACCGGAACCCGATTGAGAACCACGGCGATAACGATATTGCGCGCGGCGGCCTCATCCAGGAGGGCCCAGGGAATCGCATCCGAGTAGCGCGCGGCGGTGGTAACAAAAATCCACAGATCAGCGGCCTGGAGCAGCTGCCCGGCCAGCCTGCGGTTATCCCCCTCGACCGAGTCAATATCCGGGGAGTCCACCAGCGCCAAACCGCGCGGCACCTGAGGCGATTCCACCAGGCGAATGTCGCCGCTCGCCTTCGCTGCCGGAGCGCCGCTAGCCGCAGCTGCGCCGTCGCCGCTCAGGCGCGCGAGCCCGGGGAAAATACGGTCGTCGGAAAACCACGCCTCCTCCCCGGGAGCGTGGGCGAGCACCGGGATCCGGGTGGTGGGGCGCAGCGCCGAGGACGCGGTAACCGGAGCACCCACCAGGGCGTTCACCAGGGCTGATTTACCCGAACCGGTGGACCCGCCCACCACCGCCACCAGCGGCGCATCCAGGCAGCGCAGGCGCGGGAGCACGTAGTCATCGAGTTGGTGCAACCCGTCCGTGCGGGCATCGCGCCCGTCGGCCGCGCCCGGGGTGGGCAGCGGGAAGCTCAGGTTTCCCAGCGCCTGGCGGACCCGCTCGAGAGAAGGCAGGCGACTCACGGCATAATCACCCGCGGGAAGCGATCTTCTTCCGGCGGAGTCCAGGTATCCGGGTCAGCGGGGACCTGGGTGCCCGAGCGCACGTCGCGGACCTGTTCACCTTCCGACGTCGTAAACCATACAAAAGGAATGCCGCGCTTATCGGCTGCCTTAATCTGTTTCCCGAATTTCGTGGCGTTATGCGAAACGTCCGCGGGAATACCGCGGGCACG
The DNA here is from genome assembly GCF_051264595.1 of Actinotignum urematis. Taxonomy (NCBI): domain Bacteria; kingdom Bacillati; phylum Actinomycetota; class Actinomycetes; order Actinomycetales; family Actinomycetaceae; genus Actinotignum; species Actinotignum urematis. The sequence continues at coordinate 12,256 of NZ_JBOZBG010000001.1, forward strand.
CAGGCGCGCCGCGATGGTGGAGGCGTGGTGCCGCTCGGATTCATCATTGACCGCCACGTACACGGCCGTGGGAACCTTGCGGCTGGCGCGCAGCAGATCCTGGTGCAGGAAGCGCGCGAGCAGGCGCGAGACCCCGATGGACAGCCCCACGCCCGGGTAGCTGCGGTTCCCGGCCGTGGCCAGGTTATCGTAGCGCCCGCCCGAACACACCGAGCCGAGATCTTCGTGCCCTTCCACCGTCGATTCGAAAACGGAACCGGTGTAGTAGTCCAGGCCGCGCGCGATGGACAGATCGGCGCTCACCGACCCGGGGATAAGAGAGTTCGCTTCGGTCACGAGCGTTGCGAGTTCTTCCAGACCTTCTTCCAAAAGCGACGACGACGCGCCGAGCGCGCGGACTTTGTCAACGAACGAGGCATCTTCGGTGGTGATACCCGCCAAGCTCAAGGCAAGTTTCGCCTGCTCCTCGCTTGCTCCCACGTGTTCGGAGAGCAGCTCGGTCACCACCTGCGGGCCGACCTTGTCGAGCTTATCGAGGATGCGCAGGGTTTCCTCGGTATTTTCCAGGCCGATGGCTTCGTAGAAGCCCTGGGCGAGTTTGCGGTTCGAGGCACGCACCCGCACCCGTGGGATGGGGAGCTTGCTCAGCGCATCCACCATGACGAGGGGCAGCTCAATATCGTGGTGGAAGGCGAGGGTATCCTGGCCGACCACATCAACATCGGCCTGGTAAAACTCCCGGAAACGCCCATCCTGGGGGCGTTCACCGCGCCAGACCTTTTGGATCTGGTAACGCTTGAAGGGGAAATCGAGCTTCCCAGCGTTCTCCAGCACGTAGCGGGCCAGCGGCACGGTGAGATCGAAGTGGAGGCCAAGGCCGGAATCCTGGCCCTCCTCCCCCTGGAGGCGGCGCAGCACATACACTTCTTTGGAGGTTTCGCCTTTGCGCAGCAGCTGATCCATAGGTTCGACAGCGCGAGTTTCCACCCCCGAAAAACCGTGCAGTTCAAAGGTGGAGCGCAGGGTGTCAAGAACTTTCTGCTCCACAATGCGGGCTTGCGGGAGCCATTCGGGAAAACCGGAGATCGGCGCAATTTTCATAGGTACTATTCTTTCACTTCATCGCAATATAGGCGCGCAGGTACGGCGAGGCTTTGAGTTCGCGCGCCAGGGTGGAGGGTTTGCCATGGCCGGGGAAGAAAATCGTGGAGCCGTCCACCTCGGCAACGATAGTGCGCAAGGAGGCGCGCATCAGCGCATCGTTCCCGCCCGCGAGGTCGGTGCGGCCCACCCCGTCGCGGAAGAGCACATCTCCGGTGATCATGAAATTCTCCCCGAAGCCCCAATCGGGAAGCTGCGGAGTTTCCGGATCCGCTTCAAAACGCCCCGAGAAGAGGAACACGGTTGAGCCTTCGGTATGCCCGGGGGCGGCGATGGCGCGCAGGTGCACGCCGGGAACCAGCTCCGTTCCTTCCCCGTATATCTCTTCGGGAAGGGGCACGATCTTCTCCGGTTTCACCCAGGCGCGCCCCCCGGTGGCAGCCAGAACAAGCGGCGCGTAAAAAGCATTGGCAATGGGATTATCCAGCCGGTAGGCATCACCTTCGGCGATATAGCACGGTACGCTCGAGCCGGCTACCACCCCGGCATCCCATACGTGATCCCCGTGCCCGTGGGTGGCCAGCACCGCGCCCAGGCGCAGGTTACGGGAGGCCAGGGCGCGCTCCACCCAGGGCGCGCTTCCCGCTCCCGCATCAATAACCAGGGCGACCCGGTGAGTAGGGTCGGCCATAATATAGCAATTCGCCTCCAGGGCAGTATCGGAATACCGCAAGAAAATCATGCATTAACCGTATCCTTTCTCCCGATTTTTTCCTACTGACACCCGGAATCCCTTTTACCGTGGCACAATTGTGGTATACCGTAAGAATTAAAATTGTCCCGCGGCGTGTACCGCACGCCTCTTTCTCCACAAGGAGTAACAATGTCCACAGCTCATCCCGCTCAGCCCGCTCCCGCGCCGCTGGATCCGGCCGCCGTCGCCAAAGCCCGTCCGTTCGGGCGTGTGGACGACGAAGGGAAGGTGTGGCTCAAGGATGGGGATACCGAACGGGTCGTTGGCCACTACGCGGCTTCCGGCACCGAAGATGATGCCCTGGAATTCTATATCCGCCGCTATATTGACCTGGATACCCAGGTGAGCCTGGCAGAAACGCGCGCCCACCACGTATCTCCCGAAGAAAGCCGCAAGTCAATCGCATCCTTGCGTAAGGAACTGGCCGAACCAGCCGCCGTGGGTGATATCGCGGCGCTGCGCACCCGCCTCGATAAGCTCGAAGAAGTCGTGGCGGTGCGGGCCAAGGAATACGCGGCCCAGCGTGCCGCGGCCAAGGAAGCTGCCCTTCAGGAGCGCACCCAGATTGTGGAACGCGCTGAGGAAATCGCCAACGCGAATCCGCATACCATCCACTGGCAGAATACCCGCGCTGAGCTCAATGATCTTTTTGAAAACTGGAAGCGCGCCCAGCGCCAGGGTGCCCGTATTGATCGCCCCACCGAAGAAGCGCTCTGGCGGCGTTTCGCTACCGCCCGCTCCACCTTTGATCGGGCCCGGCGCAACCACTACAAGGAATTGGATGTGCGCCGCAGCCAGGTGAAGGCCACTAAGGAGAAGCTCATCGCGGAAGCTGCCGCGCTTTCCTCCTCCACCGATTGGCGGGAAACCGGGGATCGCTACCGCGAACTCATGGATGAGTGGAAGCGGGCCGGGCGGGCCGGGCGCCGTGATGACGATAAGCTTTGGGAGCGTTTCATGGCTGCCCGTCAGCCTTTCTACGATGCCCGGGACGCGCATTTCAGCCAGGTGGATAGCCAGTACGCGGAAAACCTGGCCGCCAAGCTCGAATTGGTGGCGGAAGCCGAAGCTCTCCTTCCCATTACCAATGTGGATGAAGCCCGCGAAAAGCTCCGTGAAATCGGGGAACGCTGGGATGAGATCGGCTTCGTGGCCCGCGGTGATATTGCCCGGACCGAAGGCCGCATGCGGGAAATTGAAGAGAAGGTCCGCGCGGCGGAAAACGACCGCTGGAATCGCACCGATCCGGAAAAGCAGCAGCGTTCTTCCGGGATGGCCGCCCAGCTCGAAGCGCTTATTGCCGAACTCGATGAGGAAATCGCCCAGGCCCAGCAAGCCGGTGATGAAAAGAAGCTCACCGAGCTGAACGAAGCACGGGCCGCTCGCGTGGCCTGGCTCGAGCAGGTCAATAAGGATCTGTAACTTTTCCTACCTGTGGATAAACGCAAGCCGCTCTCCCCGCCTGGGGATAGCGGCTTGCGCTATTTTCTTCGCCATCGCACACTCTCGGTATGTATGTGGATGCGGTGCAACGCCTGGATATCAATGCTGGTTTGCTGGTGGAATATGCGCCCGGGCTGGTGTGCGCGGCTGATTGCGCTGCCTATCGGGCGCTGCGGGCCTCTCTTCTTGCCCCGTTGGTGGGAAGAGGCGCGATTGCCATCACCCTGAGCGCATTATGGGTTCATACCGGGTATTGGCCGGCGGACCGGCTGGTGCGGGTCTGTAGCGTGCGGGTGAAGTCCCGGGCTCGCCGCAAGCCGCCACCCGAGGAACGCCAATCAATAGCCGGCTTGTGCTTGACTACCCTGCCGCGCACGATCGCGGATATTTTCCACCAGGAAGAACTTCACCTCGCGATTACCTGCGCGCTGGACGTGGCGCGGCGTCGCCTTCTCAACGCTGATGAGTGGGACGCGGTAGCACGCAGCCTCGCCGGGCGGCAGCATGCCGCCGCCCGCAGTGCGTTGCGTGCCATTGCCCTGCGCTAGCCGCGCGGGGGTTCCACCCGGCGCTGATTGGCGGGCTTCGAATTGGTGACCCGGTAGGCGTCGTACACGCCTTCGATCTTGCGCAGATCCGCGAGCACCCGGGCCAGGTGGTGGGGATCGGCCATCTCAAAGGTGAAGGTGTTACGCACCATGCGTTCCTTGGTGGTCATCATATTGCCGGCCAGGAGATTCACCCCGTTATCCAGCAGAGCCCTGGAAATATCGGAAAGCAGGCCTTGGCGATCGAGGGCGTCCACCTGGACCTGGATCACGTAGACAGCTTCGGAATCATCGGCCCAATGCACCTCGAGGAAGCGCTCGGGTTGCTTTTGCAGCTGTTCCACATTGGGGCAATCCGCCCGGTGAATCGATACTCCCGAGCCGCGGGTCACGAAACCGACGATGGCATCGGGGGGAACCGGGGTGCAGCAGCGGGCCAGCTTGACCATAACATCGCCGGCTTCCATGCCCTGAACCACCACGGCGTTATCGGTACTCGCGGTACTTCGCCGCCGCGAAATACGGTTCGGGGTCACGGCCTCCGCCAGGGTTTCTTCCACCCCGGCCTGCCCACCCTGGGAGGTAATGAGGTTACGCACCACGGTTTCGGGGGAAATATCCCCTTCCCCGATACCGGCGTACAGATCATCCACGGAACTGCGCCCGGCTTCCCGCGCGACTTCCGCGAGGGTGTCATGGCTCATGAGGCGCTGGACGGGCTGATTGCGCTTGCGGATAGCGCGGGCCAGCTTATCCTTGCCTTCTTCCACCGCTTCATCCCGGCGGCTCTTCTTGAACCACACCCGGATCTTGGCGCGGGCGCGCGGGCTGGCCACAAAATCAAGCCAGCCAAGGGAAGGTCCGGCATCCGGGCTTTTCGCGGTAATGATCTCAACCGTATCGCCCGATTCCAGCTTGTGGTCCAGGGTGACAAGCCGGTCATTCACCCGCGCACCTACGGTGCGGTGCCCCACTTCAGTGTGGACGGCATAGGCGAAATCGACCGGGGTGGCACCCGTGGGAAGTTCCATGACTTCCCCGGCCGGGGTAAACACATAAACCTTATTGCCGGAGATCTCATAGGAGAGTGATTCGAGGAATTCCGCCGGATCCGCGGTTTCCCGCTGCCAATCGACCAGCTGGCGCAACCAGTTAAGCTGCGTGGTTTCTTCATCGACTTTCGCGGCACCGCCCCCGCGCTTGGTGGCATTCGGGTTTTCTTTGTAACGCCAGTGCGCGGCCACGCCGTATTCGGCGCGTCGATGCATATCGTAGGTGCGGATCTGGATTTCCAGGGAACGGTTATCCGGGCCGATGACCGTGGTGTGAATTGACTGGTAGAGGTTGAATTTCGGGGTGGTGATATAGTCCTTGATTCGCCCCTGAATCGGCGTGAAAATCGTATTGGCCACGCCCAGAACCGCGTAGCAATCCGGGATGGTTTCTACCAGCACCCGCACGCCCACAAGGTCGTAAATATCCTCGAAGTCCTTACCCCGCAAAATCATTTTCTGATAGATGGAGTAATAGTGCTTGGGGCGGCCGGTGATCGTGCATTTGATATGGGAAGTCTTGAGCTCCCGCTCCAAGATCGCCTTGATTTTCGCGATATACGCTTCGCGTTCCGGGGTGCGTTCTTGCACCAGGGATTCGATTTCGGCGTAGACCTCCGGGTACATGGTTTTGAAGGAAAGATCTTCAAGTTCCCATTTAATGGAATTCATGCCGAGGCGATGCGCGAGAGGCGCGTAAATTTCCAGGGTTTCATGCGCCTTGGAGCGCGCCTTTTCCTGCGGCATGAAACGCCAGGTGCGGGCATTATGAAGCCGGTCGGCAAGTTTAATGAGGAGTACGCGGATGTCTTTAGACATCGCGATAACCATTTTGCGTACGGTTTCAGCCTGCGCGGCTTCCCCGTATTCGACCTTATCGAGCTTCGTGACCCCGTCCACGAGGAGTTCCACGGTGGAACCGAAATTCTCCCGGACCTGCTCGAGGGTGTATCCGGTATCTTCCACCGTGTCATGGAGGAGGGCTCCCACGAGAGTGTCCTCATCCATACCGAGTTCGGCGAGGATGGTTGCCACCGCGACCGGATGCGTAATATACGGCTCTCCCGAGCGCCGCTTCTGGCCGCGGTGGCATTCCTCCGCCACGTTATACGCCCGGATAATGCGTTCCTTATCCACATTTCCCAGGGCGCGCATAAGGGGTTCCAGGGCATCAGGAACCTGGCTGGCCGTGCGTCCGGTCAACCACGATAGCCGCGATAGTACCCGCGGACCTTGCGATTCCGACATGCCCTACTCCCCTCTTGACTTAATCGAAGGTTAGCACCGCTTCGACCTGCCTACCGGCCAGACGCTCCCGGCCGCCCATGCCTGCCAGCTCAATGAGCATGCATAGGCCGGCCACAATCCCGCCTGAGCTTTCTACCAGCTCACAAGCGGCGTGTGCGGTTCCACCGGTGGCGAGAACGTCATCGATGATGAGAACGCGCTGTCCATCTTCAATATTAAAGGGCTGAACTTCCATCCGGGCCGAACCGTATTCCAGTTCATAATCAACCCCGATCACCGGCCCGGGCAGGCGCCCGGCTTTGCGGATGGTGACCATCCCCAAACCCATGGCGTAGGCCAGCGGAGCGGACAAAATAAATCCGCGTGATTCCAGCCCGGCGACGGCGTCGATCTTACCTTCGTAGTGGCGCGCCAGTTCATCAATAAAGAGGTGGAAAGCTTCACCGTCGGCTATAAGCGGGGTGATATCGCGAAAAATCACCCCGGGGGCCGGGAAGTTTTCACGTTCTCGCACCCGGCTGGCCGCTAGTTCCACGAGTTGCGAAGAAAACGCACTACTCACTTCTTGCTCCTCTTCTTGCGGCGCGGCTGCGCTGCATTACCGAGATGGTGACCCGGTTCAAGAACCGCGGATACCACGTCTTCTTCGGCAACGCCGCCGGCCTCAACGCGTTCGGCACGCGCGGCAGCTACTTCCGCGTTATGAGCCTTGATGCGCGGATCGGCATTCGTCAGGGTGACGGCGAGCGGCGCGGCCAGGAAGATGGAGGAGTACGCCGAGAGCAACAGACCCACGAAGAGCACCAGCGCCAGATCGCGCAGCGTGCCCGCGCCCATGAGGTAGACCCCGATGAAGAGGATAGAGGCCACCGGCATAATCGAGGTGACCGAGGTGTTAATGGAGCGAATAAGGGTCTGATTGACGGCGTGGTTCGTGGATTCCCCGAAGGTCACGCGGTGCTGGCGCAGCACGTGCTCGGTATTTTCACGAACCTTATCGAAGACCACCACGGTGTCGTACAGGGAGTACCCGAGAATGGTCAGCAGGCCGATAACGGTAGACGGCGTGAATTCGAAACCGAAGAGGCAGTAAATCCCCACTGTCACCACAAGATCATGGAAGAGCGCAACGATAGCGCCCAGGGCATTACGCCAGGACCGCATATAGGCCCACAGGGCCAGCAGTACCAGCACGATAAAGACCACGAAACCTTGGAGGGCCTTCGTGGAAATATCCTGACCCCATACCGGGCCGATATAGGTGGAGGTGACATCCTGAACGGAGGTGCCGTAAGCTTCGGCCAATTCCGTGCGGATTGCTTCCGTTTCCGCGTTCCCCACCCCGGTACCGTCGGCATTCGCCGAGGTCTGGATACGCAGGGAGTTCTCCCCTACCTGCGCCACGCGGGCGGCTTCATCCCCACCGTGGCGGGCCATGATATCCGAGGCGAGGCGCTGATCGGTGGTTTGCGCCCCCGAGACCGTGAACTGGGATCCCCCGGTGAACTCAATACCCATATTGAGTCCGCGGGTGAACAGCGCGATAAACGAGGCAATTACACAAATAATCGCGATGGTGTACCAGGTCTTGCGCCGCTGCACAATTTTGAAGCTGCGCCGCCCCGAGTAGAGATCATTACCTAAGCTGTACATCGACATTAGGCGTTCTCCTTTCCCTCGCTGCTCGCGGGGAGAGCGGCCCGGCGTTCCCGGGTGCGCCGCTCGGCGAGCGAGCCTTCCCCGGGAAGCTTACGGCCGCGGTACGCCGGGGTATGCGCCAAATGCTTGGCGGACATACCCGATGCCGGGTGCCCCCCGCCGAAGAACTTGGTGCGCACCAGCAGCGTCATAAGCGGATAGGTAAACATAAAGACGACGACGAGGTCGAGGATGGTGGTCAGACCCAAAGTGAAGGCGAAACCGCGCACCGAACCCACCGCGATGAAGTAGAGCACCCCGGCCGCGATGAGGTTGACGGAGTCGGAGGCGATAATCGTGCGGGTCGCGCGCTTCCAGCCGCGTTGCACCGCGGTGCGGACGGCGTGCCCGTCACGGATCTCATCGCGGATACGTTCGAAGAACACGATGAAGGAGTCGACCGTAATACCGATGGAAATAACCAGGCCGACGACGCCGGCCATCGACAATCGGTAACCCATCACCCAGGAGAGCAAACAAATAACCCCGTAGGATAGGCCCGTGGCAAGCACCACCGAGCCCACCGCCACAATGGCGAGGGCGTGGTACTGCCAGACGAGATAAAGAACGATAAGCACAAGACCGATCAGCCCGGCCACCAGGCCCGCGCGCAGCGATTCAGAACCGAGGGTGGCCGAAATTTGCTGTTCGGATTGCACCTCGAATTCCAGGGGCAGCGAACCGAATTGCAACTGGTTGGCCAGCACACGCGACGTCGTCGCATTAATACCGGAACCGTTAATACTGGCCTGCCCACCCGAAATCTGGGTTTGCGGGACCGCGGAGGAAATGACGCGCCCGTCCAACACGATAGCGAATTGGTTTTGGGGACTTTGCAAGCCCACCAGCCGCCCGGTCACTTCGGAGAACTTCTGGGCGCCTTCGTTATCGAATTCCAGCTGCACGATCCACTGGCCCTGCTGCTGGTCGAAACCGGAGGTGGCGCGCGTCAGGTTCGTTCCGGCGATCTCGGCCGGGCCGAGCACGTACTTGAAGGGCGTCACTTCACCGGTCTTGGAATCTTCGCTTTGCCCGCAGGCCACCAGCGCGGTATCCGGATTATCTTCCGGGGCGGTGGCGGGGTTTTCCGCGGTGCAATCCAAAGTCAGCGCATCGTAGGTGACCCGCTCGGTTTTGGCCCAAGCCGGATCCGAGGCGCTAGTGGGCTCGCTAGGCGGAGTGGTGGACAGCTTGCCGTCCCCGTCCGCATCGGCGGCCTTCATGGCGGCTTCTTCCAGCGCGGCACCGGTGAGGGGCGCGGCATTCTCACCTTCGCCCTTCATGGTTCCCGGGTTCGCCATGGCGAGCACCGGGCGCATCCGCAACACCGCGGAATTACGCACGAGGTCGAGGGTTTCCTGGCTCGGGTGCCCGGGCAGACCCACCACGATATTCGAGCCACCCTGGGAGGTGATCTCCGCTTCTGCCACACCCGAGGCGTCCACGCGCTGGCGAATAATTTCAATCGCCTGATTGACATCTTCCGAGGTGATCTCAGAATTGTCCGTGGTCTTCGGGGTGAGAATAAGCTCCGTGCCGCCTTCGAGGTCGAGGGCGAAATTCGGGGTCCACCGGGATTCCGATCCGGATCCCGTTACCGAGCCTACGCCCAGAGAGACGAAGAGCGCGATCGCCAAGATCGCAAGGGTAATGATCCGGCGCCAGGATAACCGGACGCCGGAATTTTTAGATTGAGACATAGTGTTTACTTCCAGGCCGAGCCCGACTCATCTTTCTTTTCACCAAAAGCCGAGTCCGTGCTCCGAGGAGTCACGTGACCGGTCACTTCCGGGGTGGCCGCGCCAGTGGGAGCACCGGTTCCCGCGGCATTATCCGCAACCGCCCCGGCCCCGGATTCTTCCGAAGCGCTCAGGCGGGCGGCTTCCGCGGCATCTTCCGCCGCCGCTTCTTCTTCACTGACCGGCGCAAAGGGAATAGAGGCTTGCTCCCGAATGGCCAGGCGCGACCACACAGTTTCATCCCCGGAGGGACTTTCGAGCGTCACCGCATCCCCGTCAATCGCAACAATGCGCCCGTAAAAACCAGCGGTGGTCATGACATCCGTGCCGACCACCAGAATGCTATTGCGGTGTTCCTCAGCACGTGCCCGGGCCTTCTTATTGGACTGGGACATGAACAGCACCATCCCCACCAGGATGACGCCCATGATGGCGAATTCCACGCGAAAGCTCCTTGGAAAAGACAATAATTACCGTGCCAGTTTACCGTGCATAGCTGAAAACACCGGCGGCCGTGACGAAACTAATCTGTAGGCGGAGTTAAACCCAGGTGTGTCCAGGCCCGCGGGGCCGCCATCCGCCCGCGCGGGGTACGCACCAGGTAGCCTTCACGCACCAAATAGGGCTCCACCACGGTTTCCACCGTTTCGGGTTCTTCGCCGACCGATACCGCGAGGGTGGTCAGGCCCACCGGCCCGCCCCCAAAACGGGTGCAGATCGCTTCGAGCACCGCCCGGTCAAGCCGGTCCAGCCCGGCCGGATCCACCTGGAAAAGATCGAGGGCAGCCCGCGCAGCCCGCAGGTCCAGATCCCCGGTGCCGCGCACCTGCGCCCAGTCCTGGACGCGGCGCAGCAACCGGTTGGCGATACGCGGGGTGCCGCGCGAACGCCCGGCAATTTCCTGGGCCGCATCTTCGGTAATGGTATGGCCGAGCTTGACGGCGTTGCGCCGCACAATACGGGCCAGATCGCGCTGTTCGTAATATTCCAGGTGCGCCGTAAAGCCGAAGCGATCACGCAAAGGAGCGGGCAGTAAGCCGGCGCGCGTCGTCGCCCCTACTACCGTGAAGAACGGTAGCGGCAGCGGAATCGAGGTGGCGCCCGGGCCCTTCCCCACCATCACGTCCACCCGAAAATCTTCCATGGCCAGGTAGAGCATTTCTTCGGCGTTGCGGGCCAAGCGGTGGATTTCGTCGATAAAGAGGACGTCGTTTTCCTGCACGGAGGAAAGAATCGCGGCTAGGTCGCCCGAATGTTGAATCGCCGGGCCGGAGGTCAAGCGCAGCGCCCCGCCCACTTCCGCGGCAATAATCATGGCGAGGGTGGTTTTCCCCAGGCCCGGCGGCCCGGAAAGGAGCACGTGGTCCGGGGTGCGACCGCGTTGCACCGCGGCCTGGAGCACGAGGGAGAGCTGGTCGCGCACGGTATCCTGGCCCACGAATTCGGAGAGCTGACGCGGACGCAGGGCCGCTTCCGCGGCGCGTTCCGTTTCACTGGCTTCCGGGGAGACCAGACCCGCGTCGAAGGACATATCTTCGCTCATCGGCGGGCCCCTAGTACTTGCAGACTGGCGCGCAGCAGCTGGGCCACGGTGCCCTGCGGTATTTGCGTGCGCGCTTCTTCATAAGCGGCGACGGCGTCGCTTTCCTTCCACCCCAGTCCCACCAGACCGGCAACTACGGCACTCGGATCCGCCTCGGGGCTGGCCGTTTCACCGGCGGACACCGGGGCCGGGCCGAGCTTATTACCCAGCTCTAAAATAATGCGCTGGGCGCTTTTCTTACCAATACCGGGGACCCGGGTGAGGGCCGCCTCGTCCTTGGATTGCACGGCGGCGCGCAGGGCGTTTGGGGTGTGGACGGAGAGGAGCGTGAGCGCAACTTTGGCGCCGATCCCGGAAACCGTCTGCATGATTTCGTAAACGTCGCGCTCGTCGGCTTCGCTAAAACCGTAGAGGGAGGGCAGATCGTCACGGCTGGCGACCAGCGAGGTGTAGAGAAAAGCTTCCGCGCCTTCGCGCAGGCGCGAGAGGGTATCCGGCGTCGCAAAAACTTTGACGCCCCACCCGCCGACCTCCACCACCGCGAAGGTGGTGGTAATACGGCTTACAGTTCCGCGAATACTTGCAATCACTCCGGGCTCCCTTCCTCATGACTCTAACCGCTAGCGGAGCGGTGCGGGGAAACCGCCCCGGCGCGCCGGCTCATGCGTTCGGCTCCCGCCCACATGCGCTGCGCCGGTGTTAAATCGGCTCCTTCGGCGCGCGGGAGGGTGCCGGCCCCGCCGTGCTGTCCGTTATCCACCGTGGCATCCAAGGCGTGGGCGCCCCCGCGCCAGGCGTGGGTAATCGCGATGGCCAGGGCGTCCGCGGCATCCTTGGGGCGTGGCAGTTCCGCTAAACCCAAAATCCGCTGGACCATATTTTGCACCTGGAGTTTCCCGGCGCGCCCCGAGCCCGTCACCGCTGCCTTCACTTCGGAGGGTGAATGCAGGCCGAGGGGCAGCTGGGCGCGGGCGGCGGCCAGCATCGCGATACCGGCCACCTGCGCGGTGGAGGTTACCGAACGCACATTTTCCTGCGCGAAAACACGTTCCACCGCCACGACTTCGGGGGAAAATTCCGCGATCACCGCGTCAATTTCATCCGCGATGAGGAGGAGGCGCCGATGCGGGGCCAGGTCCACCGGCGAACGCGCCACGCGCATATCCACCAGGCGTACCCGCCGCGTCACATCGGCGTCAATGGTTCCCAACCCGCAGCGCGTGAGTCCCGGGTCAATCCCCAGAATGCGCACTACTCACCCTCGAGCTCGGCGAGGATGTCGTCGGCAATATCCGCGTTGGTGTAGACCTCTTGAATATCGTCCACATCGTCGAGGGCATCGGTGAGCTTGAGGAGCTTTTCCGCGCCGCTCCGGTCGAGGGGCACATTGGTGGAGGGCACAAAGCGCGACTCTGCGGAATTGTAGTCAATTCCAGCTTCCTGAAGCGCGGTGCGCACGGCTACCACATCGCTGGCGGCGCAGTAGATGGTGAAGGTATCGCCGTCGTCCTCAATTTCTTCGGCGCCGGCGTCAAGAACGGCCATGAGGACGTCGTCCTCAGTGTTCTCCCCCTTGACCGCTTCCACCACACCGCGGCGGTTAAAGAGGTAGGAAACCGAACCGGGATCCGCCAGCGTTCCGCCATTGCGGGTGAGGGCGGTGCGCACATCCGATGCGGCGCGGTTGCGGTTATCGGTCAGGCATTCGATGAGGATAGCCACCCCGCCCGGGCCGTAGCCTTCGTACGTAATGGCTTCGTACTGGATGGAATCATCAGTTTCACCCGAACCACGCTTGACGGCGCGATCGATATTATCGGCCGGCACCGAATTCTGCTTGGCCTTGCGGATCGCGTCAAAGAGCGTGGGGTTACCCGCGGGATCGCCACCACCGGTTGCCGCCGCCACTTCGATGTTCTTGACCAGACGGGCGAAGAGCTTGCCGCGCTTGGCGTCATTAGCGGCTTTCTTATGCTTGGTGGTTGCCCACTTGGAGTGTCCTGACACGTGTCCTCCCGAGTAGATAAAAACTTCCGGAGCCATTGTACGCGGTTCGCGGCCCGGGAACTATTACCCGGGCCGCAGCGCGCCACAATTGTTCCGAAGATCGGTTCTCTCGGTATTCAGTTTTCCCGCGCCTCAGTTTTCCCGCGCTTCAGTTGTCCCACATCTCGCGGCAGATGCCGTCCCAGCCGGCATGCACCTGGGCGGCGAGCTCCGCGAGGCCCGCCGGGTAAACCCGCTCGCTCGCCGAGCCGATCAGTTGCGCGCCGGCGCGCCAGTGGATGGCGTCGAGGAGTTCTTCTTCCGCCGCGGTCCAGGCCCGCCCACGTCCGGTCACCGCCGCGCGGGCGCGCTCCGCGTCGAGGCGCACCGCGAAAAATACTTCGTCCTGGTTGAGGGTGGCACGCGCGAAACGAAAAGTTGCGTACCGGCGCAGGACCGGCCCAATGAGTTCCGTTTCAGTTACGACGACGCCGGTCTCCTCCCGAAATTCCCGTACCGCTGCCGCCCGGGGGCTTTCCGCATCTTCCAATCCCCCACCGGGCGTGAACCACCAGCGGTGCGTGGGGTCATCCCGGTCGTGGCCGCGGATGAGGAGGACACGGCCGGCCTCATCCAGGGCAAGAATGCGCGCGGCGCGCCGCGGGGTAGTGGTCATCGGGTGCTCTTATTCATCATCAATATCGATGGTTTGCGGGACCGGTGCGTGCCCGGCAATGGGGAAAATGGAGAGAACCCGGGAATTGCGTACCCGGCGGGCCTGATCCACATGCGAATTATGGAAGGAGCGCGTCATGCGCACATCGAGGCGGGCGCGCTCCAAGCGCCGGTAAAATTCGCGGGCCGCCGCATCGGTGATATCGTTCGGGTCCAGCTCATCCACGGTGAGGCGCAGGGCACGGGAAAGCTCGGATTCCACCGCGCGCCGCTCCCGGGCGGCCACCGCCGGATCGGGCAGATCTGCGCGCATATCACCGGGCAGGGCCTCCAATCCGTCCGCCACCACCGGGAGCATGGAAGCAGAAAGTACCCGCTGCGCACTATCGGTGAGGATAAGGGCCCCGGCCATATCCAGCTCCCCGGACATCGCCATATCGTAGGCGGTGCGGGCCCGGGCAGCGAGGGCCTGTTCCACCGCCCGGCGGGATTTCAGAAGAGTGGTGTGGAGGCGGTCGAGGCGGCGGGCCGCCAGAGCCGCGCTGAACCCGAGCAGAAGGAGCACCACACCGGCGAGAAGGGCAAGGGACCACCAAAGATTCACTGCTCTACCTCCATCTGGGCGGTACGGACCGCGGTTTCGTACACGGCGAAAACTTGAGAGGCCACCGTGGACCAGTCGTAACGCTGGGCTTCGGCTTGGCCGGCCTGGGCTACCCGGGCCCGGCGTTGCGGATCACGCAAAGCCGCCAGCGCAACCCGAGCCAGATCCTCCGGGTCTTCATTGGCGAAGTGATCCCCGAAGGTTCCCCCGCCCAGCACCGCGCGGAAGGCGGGAATATCCGAGGCGAGCACGAAGCCGCCCGCGCTCATCGCTTCGATAAGAATAATTCCGAAGGATTCACCGCCGGTATTAGGGGCAACGTAGAGGTCCACACTGGCGAGCATCGCGGCTTTATCAGCATCGCTGACCGGCCCGAGGAAGGTCACCTGAGCGGCCGCCTCCCCGAAGAGTTCCCGGGCGGCTGCCTCATCGCCTTTCCCGGCCACGAAGAAGCGCGCTTGCGGATAGTCGCGCAGGATGAGCGGGGCGGCAGCGGCCAGTACGGGCAGGCCCTTGCGCGGTTCGTCCAGGCGGCCGAGGAATCCGAAGGTGGGCGAATCGGGCGTTCCGGTGAAGCGGGCATCGCGCGGCACCTCGAAATCCGCGGTGTACACGCCGTTGGGAATAATAAAAGCGTCCCCGCCTAAATATTGCACGGTGGTGCGGCGTGCTTCTTGGGAAACCGCGATCCGCGCCTGGATTTTCTCCAGGATGGGGCGCAGCACCGGGGAGAAAAGGTCGAAAGCCCGGGAGCGATCCATGGCGGTGTGGTGGGTGGAGACCACCGGGCATTCCGCGCTCATGAGCGCGAGCATCGACACGGAGGGAACGAAGGGTTCGTGCACGTGGAGCACATCGAAATTCCCGTCGCGTAGCCAGCGCCGCACCGCCCGATTGACGCGCGGCCCGAAGGAGAGGCGCGCCACCGAACCGTTATAGGGAATCGCCACGGAGGCACCCACCGGCACCACGTAATCGGGCAGTGCCTCGTTTTCTTCACTCGGAGCGATCACCGAAACACTGTGCCCGCGGGCGATGAGTTCCTCGGCTAGATCCCGGATATGGAATCCCACTCCCCCGGGCACGTCCCACGAATAGGGGCAGGCAATCCCGATGTTCACGGCGTTCCTTCCTTCGCGTCGTACTCTGCTTGCCGGCGCGCGAGCTCCCGGGCGGCTTTCTCACGGTTGGTACGGTAGCGCTCGGGATCCAAATCGGCAACGAAAACGGGCTGGAGCATATGCCAGTCCTCGGGGTGCTCGACCAGCACGCTTTCAAAAGCCGCGACCCATTCCTGGGTGATGCGCGCGATGTCCGCGTGGCGCTCGCGCGGGGAGGCCGCGGCATCCACACGGGCGCGGATAGGTGCGCCGCTGCGCAACACCATGCGCCACCGGGTGGGTACGGCCCGGGTACGTTCCTTTTTCACGTAGTAGGAAAAAATAGGAACGACGGCGCAGCCGGTATCTATGGCAAGAATGGCCGGTCCGGCCGCGGCGAGCATCTTCTCCCCGAAGAATTCCACTTCCACCCCGGAAGCGGTAAGGTCACGATCCGCGAGAACCGGGGCCAGAATGGGGCCCTGCCGGGTGTCCTCCGCGAGGCGGTGAATGGCCCCACCGCCTTTGACCACGGGATAGATAACCATCCCAATATTTTCACGCAGGCGCACGAAGCGCTCGAATACCTCGGCCGGTTCGAGCTTTTCGACCAGGGTGTGCACGGGGGCGAGGAAATAGCGCGACCAGGCCCCGGCCATATCCCAATTCCCCATGTGCATGAGTGCACCGATGAGGGAGTGGCCGCGGGCGAATTCCGCGCGGGCGGAATCCAGGCCGTCCTCGATAACCCGCGCCGCGAAATCATCAGCTTCCCAGGTTCCCAGCCGCAGAGCTTCGTAATAGTAACGCATATAGGAACGCATGGCCGCACGGCTCAGCCGGCGGGCAGCGCGCCCGCGCATATCTGGCCGTACCCGCGCCAGGTTGCGGCGCAGCTGCTGGGTTCCGCGCAGCGGCAGGGTTCCGGCGACCGTCCCCACCGCGGCGAAGAGGCCGCGGCCCACCGGTTCGGGGAGCCGGGCCACCGCCCCGGTGGCGCGGAAAAGAAGATTGCCGAGATTCACTGGCCGCTCCCCTGGCCGGCCCGCTCACCGGTATTTCGCTCACTGTAATTCAGATCACCGGCGACGCATTCATCGGCACCGTGCTCGGCGCGGGTCTGCGTTGCGGCTACGCGGGACTGCCGGTAAACGGTCACCATGCGCTGGGCCACCGTAATCCACCCGGCTACCGCGAGGTAGGCCAGGGCCACCAGCAGCACCCAGGCGCTCGCCCCGTAGCCGGTGATCAGCGCCCCGAGGAGCACAATCACGAGCCGGTCAGCGCGTTCGCTGATCCCCACATTCGCGGTGAATCCCACAGCTTCGGCGCGGGCACGCGCATAGGAGGTACACAGCGCGGCCGGCAGGGCCGCCAGGCAGGCCAGGGCCAGCCACTCGGTGAGCCCCGCGCCGGCACCGATATTCCAGCGCACGATCCACAGCAGGATCCCGCAGAATATCGCGGAATCTGCCAGGCGGTCCAGGGTGGAATCCAGGAAGGCACCCCAGCGGGAGGCGGTTCCGGTGAGCCTGGCGATTTGGCCGTCAAGGCTATCGAAAATCACGGTGATACCGATAATCCAGGAGGCCCACACCGGGTGCCCGAGGGGATAGAGGATGAGCGCGCAGGCCACCACCGCCACGGTCCCGGTGATCGTTACGGCATCGGCGCTGATCCCCGCGCGCACGCACAGGCGCGCGATGGGACCGAAAATTGCCTGGGCCAGGGGCCGCCCGCTCCGAGAGAGCATTAGAACTTCTCCGCTTCCGGCTCGTTAGCGCGCCGTCGTACCACATCCACGATATGCGCGATCGCTTCGTCAATAGCGACCCCGTTATGCTGTTCGCCGTCGCGGAAACGGAAGGACACGGCGCCGGCATCGACGTCGTCCCCACCGGCAATGAGGGTGAAGGGAATCTTCTCCTTCGCGGCGTTACGAATCTTCTTACCGAAGCGGTCATCGGAAGTATCCACTTCGGCGCGGATATGCTGCTCACGCAGGCGCCGGGCAATATCTTCGCAGTAGTCGTTGAAGGTTTCGGCCACCGGCACCAGACGCACCTGCACGGGGGCGAGCCAGGCGGGGAAAGCCCCGGCGTAGTGCTCAACCAGCACGCCCAGGAAGCGTTCGATGGAACCGAAGAGGGCCCGGTGGATCATAACCGGGCGCTGGCGCGAGCCGTCCGGCGCGGTGTATTCCAGCCCGAAACGCTCGGGGAGGTTGAAATCAAGCTGGATGGTGGACATCTGCCAGGTGCGGCCGATAGCGTCGCGGGCCTGCACCGAGATCTTGGGGCCGTAGAACGCCGCACCTTCCG
The DNA here is from genome assembly GCF_051264595.1 of Actinotignum urematis. Classification (NCBI taxonomy): domain Bacteria; kingdom Bacillati; phylum Actinomycetota; class Actinomycetes; order Actinomycetales; family Actinomycetaceae; genus Actinotignum; species Actinotignum urematis. The sequence goes on from NZ_JBOZBG010000001.1 coordinate 30,068, forward strand.
GATCGGGCACCAGTTCTAGGCCTGAGGAGAGCGCCACTTCTTCCAGGGTGCGGGTGGCTTCTTCCCAGAGGGCATCATCCCCGATGAACTTCTTGGGGTCCTTCGTGGACAGTTCCAGGTAGAAATCGTTGAGGCCGTAGTCCTTGAGGAGGGACAGCACGAAAGTGAGCAGGGAGGAAAGTTCCTCGCGCATCTGCTCGCGGGTGGTGTAAATATGGGCGTCATCCTGCGTGAAGCCGCGGGCGCGGGTGAGGCCGTGGATAACACCGGACTTTTCATAGCGGTAGACCGTCCCGAATTCGAAGAGCCGCAGCGGCAGATCGCGGTAGGAGCGCCCGCGCGCCTTATAAATCAGGGAGTGCATGGGGCAGTTCATCGGCTTGAGGTAGTAATCCTGGTCCTCATCCACCCGCATGGCCGGGAACATGCCGTCCTTGTACCAGGACAGATGCCCGGAGGTTTGGAAGAGCTGCCCCTTGGTGATATGCGGGGTATTGACGAAATCGTAGCCGGCTTCAATATGACGCTGGCGGGAGTAATTTTCCATTTCCATGCGGATAATGCCGCCCTTGGGATGGAATACCGGAAGCCCGGAACCAATTTCATCGGGGAAGGAGAACAGGTCGAGTTCGGTGCCCAGCCGGCGGTGGTCCCGGCGCTGCGCTTCGGCAATGCGGGTCTGGTAGGCATCCAGTTCTTCTTTGCTCGGCCAGGCGGTGCCGTAAATGCGCTGGAGGTGATCGTTATTCTGATCGCCCTTCCAGTAGGCGGCCGAGGCGCGGGTGAGCGCGAAACCGTTGCCGATGAACTTGGTGGAAGGCAGGTGAGGCCCGCGGCACAGATCGGTCCACACCACATCGCCGTGGCGGTTCACATTGTCGTACATGGTGAGCCCGCCGTGGCCCACTTCCACGCTGGCACCGTCCGCATCGTGGCCCTTGGTGGTGATGAGCTCAAGCTTGTAGGGCTGGGAGGCTTCTTCCTGGCGCGCTTCTTCCTCGGTGACTTCACGGCGCACGAAACGCTGATTTTCCTTGACGATGCGCTTCATGCGCTTTTCGAGCTCTTTCAGCATCTCCGGGGTAACCGGATCAATATTGCCGAAATCGTAGTAGAAGCCATCCTCGATGAAGGGGCCGATGCCCAGATTCGCATCCGGGTAGATCTGCTGGACTGCCTGGGCCAGCACGTGGGTGGCGGAATGGCGGAGAATATTGAGCCCGTCCGGGGAGTCGATGCGCACGGTTTCCACCTCGGCACCGTCCAGCGTGGTCAAATCCGTGGCCAAATCCTTGAGTTCCCCGTTAACTTTCAGGGCGACAATCGCGCGATCCGCGGCGAAGTAGGCGGTTCCCGGGCACGGTTCGTCAAGGGTGACGAGGGTGCCGTCCACGGATAGACGTGCGGGCATAGTTTTCTCCTTAGTTCTATTTTTCACGGCATCCAGACCGGGGATGCCCGCCCACCAGGATACCTGTTTCGCTTCGGGCCCGCCCGGCCGGCCCTACCGCGAACACGGCGAAGGGGACGCACCTCACGCCTGGTGAGATGGTCCCCTTCGCTATGAGTCACGGCTGCGGCGCGGCGCGGTGCCGACGCGCGCTAGCCGCCGGCGTGCGCCCGTCAGCGCGAGCGATTTAGTTTTCGACCGAGGCGGCCTTCATGAACCAGCCCTGCAGCTCCAGGTTGCGGGCGACCCCGATGAGCAGGTCACCGCTGAGCGGATCGGCTTCGTCCACCTTGGACAGGTCATTCTGGATGCGCCGGGAGGCCCCGTAGAGCTTCTCCGCCATCACGGTGTAAACATCGTCCACATTGAAGGGACCGGTACCCGCATCATCCAGACCGCTTTCCTTGGCGACGGTCACGGCCCGACCATCCGGGAAGCCCCCGATGGTGGCAATGCGCTCAGCAACCTCATCAAGGTCGGTGCGGGTCACGGACACAACTTCATCAAGAGCGAGGTGGAGGGCGCGGAAACGCGCACCCTGAATATTCCAGTGGTACTGCTTGGCTTGCAGGGAGAGGTCAATAAGATCGGTCAGCGTGCGCTGAAGAGCATCGATAACAACTTTTTCGGCCATTGATCCATCCTTTCGTTTACGTCTATAGGTCTACCCGCTTGATTGCGGAAAATATAGTCAGGAAGACCTAACGCAGGGCTGTGCACCGTTCTTTTTTCACCTGCTTTTTCCGCACGACGACGCCGCTTTCCCGCATGGTTGCGCGCTTTTACGCTCATGGCATGATTGCTTCCAGCTTGAGGCGGACACCCGGGACTTTGGTCATTTACTTCCTAGGCATTCGGTTAGCTGGCGCTGGTGCGATCACCCGCTCGACACGGACAAGCATGGACGATGTGAGCGGTGGTGCCCATAAAAAGCAACCTGACGACATCGGACCCCACAGGATGCAACCACACCACATCGGCCCCCACAGAATGCAACCTCACGACAGTGGGCGCCACAGGATGCAACCCCACGACATCAAAACAATTTCTTAACGTAGCTGCCGTTGCACTTTGATTTCGGTCGGACGTGGGTACGGAGGGCGATATGCGGTGAATAAATATGGTGGGCGATACTGGGATCGAACCAGTGACCTCTTCCGTGTCAGGGAAGCGCGCTCCCGCTGCGCCAATCGCCCGAGCGGATGACGGGGCTCGAACCCGCGACCTCAACCTTGGCAAGGTTGCGCTCTACCAACTGAGCTACATCCGCACTGTTTCACAGCGAGCCACTAGCTTACCCAACCGTGAGAGCCGGGTCAAAATGGCGCTGCAAGGAAATAGTGGTGGGCGATACTGGGATCGAACCAGTGACCTCTTCCGTGTCAGGGAAGCGCGCTCCCGCTGCGCCAATCGCCCGCGAGGTGGGTACGGGATTCGAACCCGTGTACACGGCTTTGCAGGCCGTTGCCTCGCCTCTCGGCCAACCCACCGTCCGGATACGTGAGAGGAGTATGGGCACGTGTGCCGCTTTGCCTTTCTTCACATCCGAGCGGATGACGGGGCTCGAACCCGCGACCTCAACCTTGGCAAGGTTGCGCTCTACCAACTGAGCTACATCCGCGTGGCCGATCAACAATCACTAACCAAGCCGCGCTGGCCGGGTTAACCGTGGCGGGAACCGCCGCGGCGACGTCGATGACATCGAAAAACTATAGCGACATTCCGCGCACCCGGTCAAACCGAGGCAGTGAGGTGCACACCACGTTAGTTAAATTTGAGTTTCCCCGCCCGCCCCCTATAAGCTTGCGTGATGCACGGGCCGTTACGGTCGCCCGGGCGATTAGCTCAGTGGTAGAGCGCTTCGTTCACACCGAAGAGGTCACTGGTTCGAACCCAGTATCGCCCACCGTCTCGCTAGATTTTCAGTAGATTCCCATTTTCGTATGAGATACTCAGGTATGAGAATTTGGCCTGGACACCCGTATCCGCTGGGCGCTACTTTCGACGGCACCGGCACGAATTTCGCGATCTACTCCTCCGTGGCTGAGAAAATCGAACTCTGCCTGCTTGACGATAACAACAAAGAAACCCGCGTGGAACTGCGGGAAGTTGATGCCAATGTCTGGCATTGTTACCTCACCTCAATTCGGCCCGGGCAGCGTTACGGATACCGCGTCTACGGCCCCTACGATCCGGCTCAGGGCCTGCGTTGCGATCCTTCCAAGTTCCTCCTGGATCCCTACGCCAAAGCCATCGAAGGCAATATCACCAATGCTCAGGAAGTCTTTTCCTATGACTTCAACAATCCCTCGCAACCGTGCACCTTGGATTCACTGGGCCACGTGCCGGTCTCCGTGGTCATCAGCCCCTACTTCGATTGGGGCTATGACCGCCCACCCAAGCATGAATATAACGAGACCATTATTTATGAGACGCACGTGAAGGGATTCACCCAGCGCCACCCGGATGTTCCCGAAGAATTACGCGGTACCTACCAGGGCCTCACCCACCCGCCCGTTCTCGATTACTTCACCTCCCTGGGGGTGACGGCTATTGAGCTCATGCCGGTACACCAGTTCATCAATGACACCTCGCTCCAGGATCGGGGCCTGAGCAATTACTGGGGTTATAACACCATCGGTTTCTTTGCACCCCACGATGGTTACGCCACCCGCTCGCGCGGGGAGCAGGTCGATGAGTTTAAGGCCATGGTCAAAGCTTTCCACGAAGCCGATATTGAGGTCATCCTGGACGTGGTGTACAACCACACGGCGGAGGGGAACCACATGGGCCCCACCCTGTCCTTCAAGGGTATTGATAACCGCTCCTACTACCGCCTGGTCCCAGATGATCCGCGGCACTATTTCGATACCACCGGGACCGGGAACTCCCTGAATATGACCTCCCCGCATACCCTCCAGCTCATTATGGATTCGCTGCGGTACTGGGTGACGGAAATGCATGTGGATGGTTTCCGTTTCGATTTGGCTTCCACCCTGGCTCGCGAACTCCACGCGGTGGATAAGCTTTCTTCCTTCTTTGACATCATCCAGCAGGATCCCATTATTTCCCAGGTCAAACTCATCGCTGAACCCTGGGATGTGGGCGAAGGCGGCTACCAGGTGGGTGGCTTCCCGCCGTTGTGGACGGAATGGAACGGAAAGTACCGTGATACCGTGCGTGATTTCTGGCGCGGGGAACCGGCCGCACTGCCGGAATTCGCCTCCCGCCTAACGGGCAGCGCGGACCTGTATGAATCCTCCGGGCGCCGCCCCTTCGCTTCCATTAATTTCGTGACCGCCCACGATGGTTTCACCATGCGTGATCTAGTTTCTTATAACGAGAAGCACAATGAGGCCAATGGTGAAAACAACGCGGATGGCGAATCGAATAACCGCTCCTGGAATTGCGGGGAAGAAGGCCCCACGGATAATCCCGAAATCCTCGACCTGCGCGAACGCCAAATCCGTAATTTCATCTCCACCCTGCTACTCTCCCAAGGCGTTCCCATGATTTCTCACGGTGATGAAATTGGGCGCACCCAGGGCGGTAATAACAACACCTACTGCCAGGACAATGAGATCGCGTGGATGGATTGGGATCTCGATGACCGCCAGATGGATATTCTGCAATTCACGCGGGCTGCTATTGCTTTCCGCAAGAATCACCCGGTGTTCCGGCGCCGGCGCTTCGTGGCCGGTTTCGACCCGGTATGCGAAGGCTGCCTGCCGGAAATCGAATGGTTCCGCCCCGATTCCAGCCAGATGGAAGATTCCGATTGGGATTCCGGTTTCGCGCGAGCCCTCATGGTGTTCCTCAACGGTGCGGGTATCCGCGAACCCGATGAGCGCGGCAACCCGATTATTGATGATGATGTTCTCCTCATGTTCAATGCCGGCGACGACGAAGTTGAGTTCGCCATCCCGGGCGGTGTCTATGACCGCGAGTGGACGGAAGTGGTTAATACCGCGGCGGAGGTCAATCCCCAGATCGTCTTCGCCTCCGGGGATACCACCATCGTGATCGGGCGCTCCCTGCGCGTCTTCGTGCATGAGCCGTCCGAGGAAGATATCGACGACGCCCTGGCCGGCGCCCAGAAAACTCCGCAGGCCGTGCGCTAAGCTCGAAAGTATGACCGCAATCACTGACACCTCCAGTATTCCAGCTCTACGTTCCCACGTGCCTAGCGCCGGGCGGCGCCAGCCCGTGTCCACGTACCGGCTGCAACTCGGTCCCCACTTCACCTTCGCGGATGCCACCGCCCTGCTCCCCTACCTGGTGCAGCTCGGGATTACCGATGTGTACTGCTCCCCCATTCTCCAGGCCGCCCCGGGTTCCACGCACGGCTATGACGTGGTGGATCACACCCGGATTTCCGAGCCGATGGGCGGGCGGGCCGGTTTTGAGGCTTTTGCGAATGCCGCGCACGCGGCCGGCCTCGGCGTCGTCGTTGATGTGGTACCCAACCATATGGCCATGCCCACCCCGCTCTACCTCAACCGCGCCATGTGGTCCCTGCTGCGTGACGGCCCCGAGTCCCCCTATGCCTCCTGGTTCGATATTGACGTGGAGTCCAGCGACGATGGGATCCTCATCCCGGTGCTCGGCGAACGGGTGGGTACCGCGCTCGCCCGGGAGGCGATTAGCCTCGATCACGTCGTCGTACCGGGTTATGAGAACGACGGCGCAGTTCCCGTCTTGCGCTACTATGACCACGTTTACCCGGTCCGGAAAGGCACCGAATTTCTGCCGCTGGCAGAACTGCTGCAACGCCAGTACTATCGGCTTGCCTATTGGCGGGTCGCTGAGGAAGAACTCAATTACCGGCGGTTTTTCGATGTGGATACCCTGGCCGGGATCCGGGTGGAGGATCCGGAGGTATTTCAGGCTTCCCACGCGCTGCTGCTCGAGCTGTTCCACGCCGGCTTCATTGATGCTTTCCGGATCGATCATCCCGATGGGCTGGCCGATCCGCGTCAGTATATGGAGCGTCTGCACGAAGCGACCGGCGGGGCGTGGATCGTGGCGGAGAAAATCCTGGAGGGTGACGAAAAGCTGCCTTCGGATTGGAAGTGCGCGGGGTGTACCGGCTACGAGGCTTCGTGGCGTATCGGGGCGCTGCTGACCGACCCGGAGGGCGTGCGTGCCCTCACCGCGAATTTCGTGCATCTTTCCCATACCACCCAGCCGTATCCGGTCCTCGAGCGCGAAGCGAAAAGCCAGATTATGCATTCCTCCCTCCAGGCGGAAGTGGAGCGGATGGCGCGGCTCATGGCGGAAGTGTGCCGTGATGATCTGCGCCTGCGGGACCATTCCCAGCGGTCCTTGTACGATGCGGTCTCCGCGCTCGTCATCTGCATGGACCGGTACCGGGCCTACGTAGTTCCCGGGGAGAAAGCGCATGCCAGCGCTGAAACTGCGCTGCTTGAAGCCGCCGAACGCGCCCGGGGCCTGCTCTCCGAAGACCGGTGCGAAACCCTGGACGTTGTTGTTGATATTTTGCTCGGGCGGGAAATCGGTTCGGCGACGAAACGCCATGATGCTTCCCGAAACGAGGCGATTATCCGCTTCCAGCAGGTGTGCGGTGCGGTTATGGCCAAGGGCGTGGAGGATACCGCTTTTTATCGGTATACCGCGCTTACCTCGGCAACCGAGGTGGGATCCGATCCGCTGCGCGCCTCACTAACCCCCGATGAGCTGCATACCTGGACCCGGCAGATGATGGCCGATTGGCCCGTGATGATGACCACGCTCACCACTCATGATACGAAACGCGGGGAAGATACCCGCGCCGCTATTGCCACCCTGGCGGATTACCCCACCGAATGGCTGGAGCTCCTGGAACGGCTGCGCGAACGGCACGCAGCCTCCCGCCCGGCGGAACTCGATGGCCAGATCGAGAACCTCATGTGGCAAACCATTATGGGAACCTGGACGGATAACGGGCCTATCGAAGCTGATCGCCTCATTGACTACCTGCGCAAGGCTGCCCGGGAACAAAAATCTTGGACCACCTGGACCGAACCGGATGAAGCACTGGAAACCGGGCTTTTTGCTTATGCACGCTCGGTTATTTCCACCCCGGAATCGGTGGCTGAGCTCACGGCCTGGTGGGAACATACCCGCCCGGCGCGCCGCGCGCGTATCCTCGCCGCGAAGGTTCTGGCCCTCACACTGATCGGGGTACCCGATACCTATCAGGGGGAGGAAATCACCCGCAATCTGCTGGTGGATCCGGATAACCGCCGCCCGGTGAATTACCCGCGGCTCGCCAGCATGCTCGAGCAGCTCGATAGCGCCGGGGCACTCCCCGCGCAGGCGAGCGTCGATGAAGAAAAAATGTGGGTGACCTCGCGCCTCCTGCGCCTGCGCCGCGACCGCCCGGATACTTTCGTTTCGCTACGTTCGGGCTATGAGCCACTCGCGGTTACCACTGGCAATATTTTTGCTTTTACCCGCACCCTGGATGGGGAGCCGGATGTGGTCGTGGTGGTCGCGCGCCTCGCGCACCGCCAGGAGGTGGCCGGGGGCTGGGGCGATGCGCATATCGTGCTCCCGCCCGGGCGTTGGCGCAGTGTGCTGGAGGAAGGCGAGGTTGAAGGGCCCCAGCTCTTTGTTCGTGATGCCTGCGCGAATCTGCCGGTGGCGGTGTACGTTCGCGCTGAGACCTGCGGGTCCGACGCCGGAGGGAGCACCGATTAATGGAACCGCTGAGCGTCTGGGCGCCGGGGCGCACGAGAGTCGAGGCCCTGGTAGGCGAGGAGCGCCTCCCCTTCCGGCCGGTCACCGCTGCGGATATTGCGGCAGCGCGCGCGGGGCGCGACGGCGCGGCCCTGGCCAGCGGGCCGGGATGGTGGATCCTCGATACTCCCCTGCCGGCCGGCACCCGCTACCGCATCAGTCTGGATGACGGGATGGGGCTGCCCGATCCGCGCACCCGGCGCCAGCCCGAGGGCGTCATGGGGCCCTCCGAAATTGTTGATCTCGATGCCTTCGAGTTATCGCCCTTCCCCGGGGTGGATCCGCTCGGCAAGGTTTTTTACGAAATGCATATTGGCACCTTCACCCCGGAGGGCACCTTCGATGCGGCGGCGCAAAAATTTGGGTATCTGCGCGAGCTCGGGGTGGATATCGTGGAGGTCATGCCGATTTGCCCGGTGCCCGGCACCCGCAATTGGGGCTACGACGGCGTCGATATCTATGCAGTCACCGAAAATTACGGCGGTCCGGCGGGTTTCGCACGGTTCGTGGAGGCTGCGCATCACGCTGGCCTGGCAGTATGCCTCGACGTGGTCTACAACCATTTCGGACCCGACGGGAATTTCTTAGCCGAGTTCGGCCCCTACACCACGGATCGCTATTCTTCGGTGTGGGGCCCGGGTGTGAACGTGGACGGCCCGGATTCCGGCCCGGTGCGGCGTTATTTTATTGACAATATGCTCCAGTGGGCCCGCGATTACCACGTGGATATTTTTCGGCTTGACGCCGTCCACGCGATCCGGGACCGCTCCCGTACACATATTCTCGCCGATTTATCCGACGCCGCCGCGGCTTTCGCCGCGCAGACCGGCCGGCATATCGCCCTCGTAGCAGAATCCGATCTCAATGATGTGAGGATGCTGCGCCCCACAAGAGCGGGAGGCTACGGTATGGATATGCAGTGGGCTGATGATATTCACCATGCCCTGCATGTCTATGTGACCGGGGAAGATTTCGCCTATTACGGGGATTTTGCGCTTCCCGGAGCCCTGGAAAAGGCCATGCGCCGTGTCTTCGTGCACGACGGTAATTTCTCTAGTTTCCGGAAGCGAAACTGGGGTGCCCCGGTGCCCGCTGCCCTCGATTCGCGCCGTTTCCTCGCTTATACCGAAAACCACGACCAGGTGGGTAACCGAGCCCTGGGTGACCGCCGCTCCTCTACTGTGAGTGCAGAACACACCCTTGTTGCTGATGCGCTCATGCTGCTCTCCCCCTTCACGCCTCTTCTCTTTATGGGTCAGGAGTGGAGTGCTTCCGCGCCCTTCCAATTCTTCACCGATCACACTCCGGAGCTAGGGGAACGTGTGGATGCGGGGCGGATTGCGGAATTTCGTGACTGGGATTGGGGTGAGCACGCCGGCCAGATTCCCCCGCCCCAGGCGCTTTCTACGTTCACGCGCTCGCACCTGGACTGGGCGGAACTCGAGGAGCCCTCCCATGCTCGCTATCTCGAGGCGACCCGGGAGCTCCTGCGGCTGCGGCGCGAGCACCCAGATTTTTCTTCCCCTGACCGGGAGGATTCGGAGATCGTGCGCCTGGGTGAGGCGGGATATTACCGACGCGGAGCTAGCTTCGTGGTTTTCCATATAGGCGCGGCCGACCCCCTCCCCGGCGAAACAACTGCCAATAAACCAGGTGAAACGCAAGTGGAAGAAACGGCCGCGGCGGCCGCTCACCCCACTCGGGTGCAGTTACCGCCCGAAGCGGGCCGTCTACATACGCTCCTCACCTGGGGTAGCGTGACCGTGGCCGAATCCTATGTTGATTTTTCCGGGCCCGGTTTCGCGGTGCTCAGCCCCTACCGCCTCAACATCCCCTGCACCCCCGGCAGCGCCTAGCTCCGGGGCGCGGCCCGCGCTGAGGAGACTAGGAGGCTCGGAGGCTAGGAAGCTTTGCCTAAGCGGCGGCCCAGGCGCTCGCGCACGCCGCACACCGCCCCCGCAGAGGCACGCACCGCACCCACCGCGGAGCGTTTAGCGCGCAGCGCCAGCTTGAGACCGCGGTAGTAGCGCGGGCGCAGCGGCACATCCCAGGCGCCGGCCACCTCGGTGAACTCGGCAGCGAATTTTTGTTTGTAGCCGGTCACGCCTTCTAATTGCGGGGCGCGCTCCGAATGCACCCCCATCAGGTCATAAGCTTTCCGCCCGGTTTCCCGCAGCCACGTTATGGTGTGCAGATCCATGAACATGGAGGCGTGGCGCTGGCGAGCTTCCGCACTGGTTGCCGCGTAATAGGCTTCCCCGAGGTCATCGGTAGCGAGCACAATTTGCCAGGCCAGCGCCCGCCCCTCCGCGCGCGCCACGAAAAGCCGGGCGTGTTCCGGGCCCAGGGATTCCAGCATGGTCACGTATTGGCTCATGGGTGCTGCCCCGAAATCATCCCGGGTGGCCGTTTCGGTGAGAATGGCGTACAGCTCCGGGAAAACCTCCCGAGCCCGCTCCGTTTCATCGCAAAATTCCAGGCCTTCCGCCTCGGCTTTGCGTGCTTGGCGACGCCCCGACTTGGAGAAACTCGCCCGGATCTCCGCATCCGGGCGTGCGACGTCGACCATAACGGTGCGATCATAGGTGACCGTTTGCAGTAATTCGTGCAGGTCCGGGGCCGGGTGCCAGGCGTGAATCCGCATGAAGGCGAGGCTGCGATCCGCGCCCCGCACCAGCTGCCCCAGCGCGGTCCGGAACTCCAGTTCTTCCGCCGCCGCGGGCCGTTCCCCGAGCCACACCGGGCCTTTTTTCGCCCACAGGTAGGTGAAACCGCGCCCTTCCATCCGGGTCAGAGAAATAAGGGCACGCGGCGCACCTGCGCTATCGCGCCACAGGAAACGCCCGAATGGTGCGTGGCCGGGCAGGGCATCCTCGTAGCGGTCCCAGGCGGGCAGCTGCTCGAGGGGCAGGCCGTGGCCGGCAGCCAGGTCCAGGTAGGTGGTGTCATCGATCCGCGACAGCGAGAGTGTAGACATGCCGCCATCCTACCTGCGCGGCGCGCCTGGCTAAAACCCGCGCGCGGGCGCATTACGGTAATGAGCGTGTCTCAGATTCATGCACCCGAGGACTTCCTCACCGCGCTCGATAGCCTGCGCGGGCACGAGTTTCGTCCCGAGCTGCACATCGTGCAGATACCGCCCCCGAAACGCATTGCTCCGTGGGCTGTTGCGCTGCAGGCTGAGATTAATGATTCTACGACGATGGAGCCGGAAAGCTACCGCGGCGGAGCCCGCTTCGTGGTGCTGCACGACCCGGCCGGTCAGGAGGCCTGGCACGGAACCTTCCGGATTGTGTGCCATATGGGGGCGCCGATGGACGCGGCGATGGCCGGCGATCCCTTGCTCGGCGAAGTTGCCTGGGCGTGGCTGGCCGATACCCTGGATGCGCACGGTGCTGATTACCACCACCTGGTCGGCACCGTCACCCGCATGTATAACGAAACTTTCGGCGGGCTGGAGCTTTCCTCCTCCCTCACCGAACTGGAATTGCGGGCTTCCTGGACCCCGAGCAGCCCCGATCTTTATCACCACGTGCGGGCGTGGGCGGATTTTATCGCGCTCGCTTGCGGTTTAGCTCCGGAAGGAACGACGGCGCTGCCAGCCCGCTAGGGGCACTCTCGCTAGGAGGTGGCGCCCCTGCGCGTGGCAGCCCCGCGCCTGCGCATGCCCGCTAGTATTAACCGCGGCCCCTAGTCTGAGCAGTTGTGAGGTTATGACGTCTTCTTCTATTCGCTGGAGCGAGGATCCCACCCTCATTCATGTGGATACCCCGCGCGAAGGTATCCCGCCGCTCACCACCGGCTCCGCCTATCGCCCCGCGCTAACGAGGCTACGGCGCGGCAGCGGCCCCGTGGCGGTGGATGTGGAACGCGCCATGGGAATCCGCTATTCAGCCCGGGCCTACCTGATACAACTGCGTCGCGAAGGTTCGGGAACCCTGCTGTGTGATCCAGTGGGAAATGAGGAATATTACCCGGAACTGGCCGCGATTCTTGAAGATACCGTGTGGATTTTGCACGCCGCCGATCAGGATTTGCCCTCCCTGGGTGATCTCGGTTTGCGCCCGGGGCCCGGCAAGCTTTTCGATACCGAAGTGGCCGCGCTGCTGTTGGGCGATGAACATATTTCCTTGCAGGCTCAGCTGGCGGAAAATTTGGGGCTGCTCCTGGCGAAAGAACATTCGCAGGCGGATTGGTCCGAACGCCCGCTCGCCGATGACCTGCGTTCCTATGCCGCCCTCGATGTGGAATTGCTCGCGCCTCTGCGCGAGGTGCAGCTTGAGCGCCTGGAGCGGGCCGGGCGCCTGGAGTGGGCGGCCCAAGAATTTGAAGAGATCCGCACTCGGCCACCCAAAGCCGCCCCCGCGGAGCCGTGGCGGCGCGCCACCCACCGCCAAGATTTTTCTTCCCGGCGTGACCTCGCCCTGGTACGCGCCCTGTGGCAGGAGCGGGATCGTATCGCGCAAACCACCGATACCGCCCCCGACCTAGTTCTCACCCGCGCTGATATCGCGGCCCTCGCGCGGCGCCGCCCGCGCTCCCTGGCCGATGTGCGTACCGCCCGGCCGCTGCGTAGCGGGGGCAAACAGTATTTGGCGCCGGCCCTGTGGCAGGCGGTAGCGAAGGCCTGGGCGCTGCCGAGTTCCGAGCTTCCCGAACTGGCCCCGGCCCGGCCCGCCCGGCGTGCCGAACGCGGCATTCCACACCTGCTCGATCACGTGCGCGGTGCCGTTCAGGAACGCGCGGCGGAGCTGGGAATCCGCCACGATGTGCTTCTCAAACCGGCCGTGCAGCGCGAACTGGCGCGCCTCTTGCGCCACCGGGTGGCGCGCACCGCTCCCGCCATTGGCGATGCGCTAGCTGAGCTAGGAGCCCGCCCCTGGCAGGTGGAGAATACCGCCACCTGGATTGCCGCAGCGGTGCGCTAAAACTGCTTAGCGCAGCGCTGTCACCACTTCGAAGTGGTGGGTATTGGGGAAAAGGTCGACGGCGCGCATGGACTCCACGCTCCGCCCGGATTCCACCATGGCGGCCACATCGCGGGCCAGCGCGGCCGGATCGCAGGACACCAGGACGATCCGGCGGGCGCGGCTGGCTGCGGCGGCCCGGGCCGCCGCGATTCCCAATCCGCTCCGGGGAGGATCGGCGAGGAGAATATCGGCGTCGCTAATATCCCGTACCGAAATAGCGGCGGTGCGGGCACGTGCCCACGGGTAGCCCCGCAGGTTTGCGCGGGCGTCTTCCACCGCGGTACGCGCACCCTCAAGGCTTTCCACCCGGCCGGTTGGCCCGGTGGCGCGGGCTAGCGGCACGGTGAGCAGCCCGGCTCCCGCGTAGAGTTCGAGGATATGGTCGCCGGGTTCAACCTCGGCCGCGCGGGTCACCAGGTCGATGAGGGTGGCCGGTGCTTCGCGGTGGACCTGCCAAAAACCGGAGGCCCGTACCCGGTAGCGGTAGCTGTCCTCCCCCACCACTACTTCTTCGCGCGCGAAGGGGGAGCATTCCGCGCCGGTCGCGTCGAAGGTGCGCCCGCCGATGCTCACTGCCACCGGGCTGGCTGAGGGGGCGAGGATACGCACCCGCTGGCCCTCGCGCAGCGGGCCGATACTGCGCGCCAACCGGGTGAGGTAGCTGCCATCCCATAGGCCCAGCTCCTCAATCTCCTGCACCGCGAGGGGCATGGAGGTAATGGGGAGAACTTCGCGGCTACCTTCCCGGAACATTCCGAAGCGCCCCGCGCTCACGGTTACGTCAATGCGGGTGCGGCTCGCCCAGCCGCCGCTGGCGCGGTCGGATTCCAAGGCTGCAACTTCCGGAACAATGCCCTGCTCCGCCAGGTGATCGCTGAGCGCCTGCCCGCCGATGCGGCGCAGCGTGGCGGCGAGCACCTGGGTTTTCCACTCGTGCTGGTAGTCGAAGATCACGTGGCCCAGGTCCGCGCCGCCCACGCCCCCGGGCCCAGCTTCTGGCCAGGGATGGGCTTGGCGGTAGGGCGAGGGCTCGCCGAGCACCTCAATCACATCCCCGCGGGCGAAACGGGCGCGTTCCTCGGTGAGCGCTACCCGCACGTGTTCTCCGGGCAACCCGAAGCGAGCCAGGATTGCTTTGCCTTCGGCGCGCCCGATGGTAATACCGCCGTGGCCGATATCCTCCAGGGTGATATCGACGGTCGAATGATGAGATTGAGCAGCAGGGGTGGTCACAGATCTTCTCCCGAATGGATTTGGTAGGGAACTTGCACCAGCATGAGGCGCGAGTCATAGGACAGGTCAGCGAAAAGCGCGGGCACGGAACGGCGCAGGTACACCCGGTGCCACAGGGTGGTGGAGACCACCTTCGGGGCGATAACCAGCACAATATCCTGCGGGTGGGTATCGAGGAGGAAACGAATATAATCCACCAACGGCCCGCGCGCCCCGCTGGTGGGATTGCCCAGCACCGTCAATCCCACCGGTAATTGAGATTGACTCCAGGCGGCGCGTAGCGCAGCGGTACGGCTTTCACTCAGGTCTACGGTGAGGGCAGTGAGGGTGGAGGGGCGCAGCGCCCGCGCGTAGGTGACCGCCCGCAGGGTCGGCAAATTGAGTTCTTGAACCAGCACCACCGCGTGGGTGCGGACCGGTAGGCGCCGCCCGGCCCCCAGGTCCAGCGGTTTGAGGTGGGCGCTCATTTTTCCGCGCCCGCGCTGAGCGATGAGCATCCCCGCCGTGGGCACCGCCACCGCCGCCAGCGAGGTCAGCGTCCAGGCCGGCTGCATGGCCACCGTGACGAGCAAAACAAGGAATCCCGCCAGCGCGAAGAAAGCAAAGCCCCAGCGGGAGGCATGCGCGGCCCGGCGTTCTTCCCGCCGCTCCGAAGTTTTGAGAATCTGCCCGCCGCGCAGGGAGAGGGCCGCGCAATGGAGCGTGAAGATAAGGAAACATACAAAGACAAGGGCGACGACGCCGGCGTGCGTCGTCGATAGAAATACCCCGAGGGCGCCGGCAAGTACCGCCACCAGCAAGACCACGCCGCTGCGGGCCCGGGAGGCTTCCGGGGCGGCGAGGCGAGCGGGAAGTGCGCCGTCGAAAGCAAGTTCCCGCAACAGGCGCGGGAGGCGTTCGTACACCACGAAAACGCAGATCAAACCCAGGAAACCGAAAGCAATCGCGGTGATAATACGCCCGGCACTTCCCCAGAACGCGGTGCCCATAACGATGCTCGGCAGACCCACCGGGACCGTGAGAATATCCAGGCGCATTTCCAGGTAGAAGGTGCCCGAAAGCACCACCGCGGCGATGCCCGCAATGGTGCTCAGGGCGCGCGGCCCTAAGAAACGTTCCCGCCCGGTGCCGATACGCCCACCCACCAGCAGCACCACCGCGGCCAGGAAGCACATAATGACGAAGGTATTTCCGAGCGGGTGGATAGCTTGGGAACCGGGGAGTTCTTCGGCGCGGTTCGTGATGAGATCGGCAAGGGAGACGGTGCCGCGGGCCTCGCGCACCAGCCCGGTCACCAGGGTTGCGATAATCACTCCGCTCGCCGCCAGCACGGCGAGCAGCGCCCCCGCCAGGGGCAGGCGCCAGTGCACCAGCGCGGGCAGGGCGCACACCACCACCAGCGGGATTTGGATGAGCCGCCCGTCCACCGCCAGCGGGGTGAGGGCATTGACCGCCATGCCCACCAGCCCCGCGGCCAGCACCAGGAGCAGCGCGAAAGCTGCGAAGCGCGCGGCGGCGGCAACGGTGCCGAAAGCCGGGGAAATATAGCGGGAAACCACCTGGTGGGCGGCTTTCCCGGGCACCACGCGGGAGGCGGCGATGGTGGCCGCCACCACGAGCGCGAGCACCGCGGCCCCCGCCAGCGCCATCGCCCCCACGAGGGTGGGGTTCGCGAAGGGCGCCCCGCGTTGAATACTGCGCGGGAGGAGTACCACCGCCAGGCAGACGCAGGTGGCCGCGCCCACGTACTGGGACATCCCCAGGAAGGATAATTTTCTCATCACTAGGATACGGTACCCGCTTTGCGGTAGCGTAATGTAGTGCACTTCGTAATTATGGGATGCGGGCGCGTGGGTGCCGCGCTGGCGCTCTCGCTTTCCGCCATCGGCCATTCGGTGGCCATTATCGACCAGGACGCCGAAGCTTTCCGCAAGCTCCCCGAAGATTTCCCGGGGCAGCAGATCACTGGCGTGGGTTTCGACCGTGATGTGTTAGCGCGCGCGAATATCGACGACGCCGCCGGCTTCGCCGCCGTTTCCTCAGGCGATAACTCGAATATCATCGCCGCCCGGGTGGCGCGCGAAACTTTCGGGCTCACCAATGTGGTGGCGCGGGTCTATGACCCGACCCGTGCGATTATCTACGAACGGCTCGGGATCGCCACGGTGGCCCCGGTGCGCTGGACGGCGGACCGGGTGCTGCGCGAGCTCATCCCGCTGGGCCCCCACCACGAATTCCGCGATCCCCTCGCCCGGATTTCCCTCATTGAAGTGGCGGTAGATCGGCGCTGGTTCGGGCGCACCGTGGCGGATGTGGAAGAGGAAACCGGGGCGCGGGTCGCCTATATTATTCGCAGTCTGGCCGGGCTCCTCCCCCATAGCGACACCGTGATCCAGGACGGGGACACCCTCAAAGTGCTCGTCGCTTCCGAGAATGCCTCCGGCGTGCAACATGTGCTGCTCAAATCGGAAGGTGCGCAGTGAATATTCTCATTATTGGGGCCGGCGCGGTCGGGGTGTCGGTGGCCCGCGAACTCCTCAAATCCGAGCATTCCATTTCGATTGTGGATAAGAAGCCTTCCGCTATGCGCATTTCGAGCGCTTCGGATGCGGATTGGCACCTGGCCGATGCCTGCGAAGTTCCCGCGCTGCGCGAGGCGGGCGCCGCGGAGGCAGATATTATCGTCTGCGCCACCGGGGATGACAAAGTGAATTTGGTGGTGTCCTTGCTGGCGAAAACCGAGTTCGGGATCGCCCGCACCATCGCGCGCGTGAATAACCCACGTAATGAATGGCTTTTCACCGACGCCTGGGGCGTGGACGTGACCGTATCTACCCCGCGCATTATGGCTTCCCTGGTGGAGGATGCGGTCTCGGATGGCTCCCTCACCCAGGTTATGCGTTTCCACCGCAGCGGGGCGAGCCTATGGCAGGTTTCGGTATCCGCCGAGGCCCCGGTGGTAGGCAGCGCCATTAGTGATATTGAACTTCCCGCCGGCGTCGCCATTAACGCTATTATTCGCGACGGCGTGCCCCTCACGGCTGATGCCGATCTCATCGTGGACGTGGATGACCAGGTGCTCCTCATTGACGGCGGGGACGATGTGGATATGTCCGCCCTCAAGAACTATTTCCGGCCCCGCCCGGCTCTCGCTCAGGATGCGGAGGGGGAATCCGCCGCGGATTCGGAAGGCTCCAGGTAGGTACTGGCGGGCGGCAGGCCGCGCACCAGCAGCCAGGTGGCCCACAGGATCAGGCAGAACAGCACCGGCCCGGCAATAATTTTGATGACTCCCAGCGCCGCGGTATTACCGCTGATAAAGAAGGGTAGTTGTACGACGACGCGGCCAGCGAACATGGCGAGCCACAGCCACGTAATGCGGGTGTAGCGCCGGTAGGTGAGCCGGGCGGCCGGGTGGGTGGCGCTGCGCCAGCTGGCAATATCCCCGCGCAGCATCCCGATGATATATCCCATGATGGGCCGCCGGATGAGGAGGGAAATCGTTACTCCTACCGCGTAGGCGGCGTTGGTGAGGAAGCCGGGTAGGAAATAGGTTTCCGCGCGCCCGGATCGCCAGGCGAAGAAGGCGGAAATTCCCACCACGAAGAGCCCGCCGAGGGCCGGCATCACATCAATACGCTGGATAAGCCGCACCAGGATAGCCAGGATCGCCATGCCCAGGGGCACGAGCACCGCCAGGGGAATATTGCGGGTGGCCAAATAAATAATGACAAAAACCAGGGCGGGAACATTGGCTTCGATAACGCCGCGCACCCCGCCAATAGCTTTCCAGGCGTCGAATTCTTCCCCGAGCACCGCGCGCAGGCCGCCGCCGGGTGTGGTGGTATCCATGGGGCCTCCCGGCTTGTTACGTGGGCGTTATGTGTGCGGGTGCGGGGCGCTCGGCTAGAGCACCGTATATTCCGGGTTATATGCTACCAGCACGCCCCGGCGCCGCAATGGCACCACCCGAGCGCGAATGCGATCCCCGACCCGCACGCAATCAATGGTGCGCCGCCCTTGGAAAATAAGGGTGAGGAGCCCCGCGGTGGTTTCCACGGCGATGCGCACCTCCGGGGTATGTGCCCCATTTCCTCCCGGGGCGCCCGGGTACGTGATGGCGATAATATCCCCCGTCACCCACACCGGCGTAGCCATAGGTATCTAACTATCGAGCTAACTAGCGAATCTCTTGGATTTCCGGGCCGCGCTTGGGCAGCTCAATGCCGGTATCCGCCGTTTCGGGTTCCGGTTCACCCTGCTGGGGAAGGGCGAGGGGAAGCAATTCACGCGGCGGGATGGCCTGAGTGCCGCGCACCACCACCAGATCATCAAGAACCCGGTGGAGTACTTCGGTGCCGCGGGCGGGGTCTACCGCCCCGCGCCCGGTCACTGCTACCCGCAGCAGCCAGCGCGGGCCGTCAATACCGATAAAGCGCACCGGCACCCGGCCGTTCTCCGCGGGCATCTGGGCTTGAATTTCCGGGCCGTACTCCCCTTCGGCTTCCTGGAAGCGCCCGCCCTGGTTGGCGATGGAAGAGATAACTTCCACGCGGATGCCCTCCCACAGGCCGGTGGATTTCGGGGCGGCGAAAACCTGTAATTGCACCGCGGAATCGCCCATCATGTAGACCACGCCAAGCACGACCTGGCGTTCGCGATCCACCGAGAATTGCATGGTGGCATCGGGCAGGATCGGCAGGCGCAGGGCCCCGCCGTCAATAAGCGCGGGATTCTCCGGAGCTTCCGATTCATCATAGGGGCCGCGTGCCTTCGGGCCGGCCGCGGCAGCGGCATTGCCGGCATCTGCGCTACCGGCATCAGCATTGCCGGCAGCGCCATCCGCCACGCCGGAGTTATCCGCGGCGAGGTCCTGGCCGGCTTCGTCACGTTCGTCCGGCTGCGATGCCAGGGCCTCGTTTTTCTTCCGCCGTGAGAACCATGCCATGCTTATACTCCTCGTCCCGATTCCTTCATTCCCTCTAGTCTACTGAGGGAGCTCACCCTCGTGGAATGCACCACCCACCGTAGGGATGCACTGTAGTGAGATACCGCGGCCCGTGGGCCGCGGCGTCGTCGTACTTCTTCTTCGCGTGCCGCAAACGTAACCGCCGCACGCAAGCTCGTTTCTCGCTAGCCCGCGCAATCCACGCAGACGGGCAGGCCATCTTCCACGTGATCCAATTGGGAGCGGTGGTGAACCAGGAAGCACTGCGAGCAGGTGAATTCATCATCCTGGGCCGGAATCACATTGACGGATAGCTCAACATTGGACAGGTCCGCGCCGGGCAGCTCAAAGCCCTCGGCCGCTTCGACCTCGTCCTCATCGACCGCACCGGATTGCTGGTCCGAGCGCCGCCCGGCGAGCTGCTCGAAAGAATCCTCGCGGAGCTCCTCGTCTTGCTTGCGCGGAGCATCGTAATCTGTTGCCATAAAGTCACTCTCCAAAAGTGCCGGGGTCCACGCGGTGGATTCCGCACGAACCGGCGTCCACCCGCGAGAAACGGATCTTTCCGCCCTCGCGTATGGTCCTGACGGGTGGTACTGCGCGCTTAGTGTAACAGCACCCGCGCCACATGGAAACACACCCGCGCCCAATGCCTGCTTTTCGGGCCCGGAGGTGGCACCCTAAGAGTGGTACCAAGAGTAAGGGAAGAGATGAAAAAGCTGGAGCTGCTCGGCTTGCAACCCGACGGTCACAACCTCACGCTTAATGATGAGGAGGGCAATCGCTACCTGCTGCCCGTCACTGATGATCTGCGGGCGGCCCTGCGCAAGGATCCCCATCCCAGCGCTCCGGATGAGGAGATCACTCCGATGGGGCCGCGTGAAATCCAAGCTTTGGTGCGGGCCGGCCGCAGTGTTGACGATATTTCCGAGATGGCTGCACTGCCCCCTTCGCGTATCTCCGCCCTGGCTCACCCCATTATTGCGGAGCGTAACTACACCGCCGCACAGGCCCGGAACTACACTCTCGGGCGCGATGTGGGAGGTTTCACAGTTGAAGAACTCGTCACATCGCGGTTGGTTGCCCGCGATGTGGATACCGCGTCGATTACGTGGGATGCGGTGCGTGAGGCCGGGCAGCCCTGGGCGCTGATTGTGCGGTTTATCTCCGCCGGGCGCGAGCACGAGGCCCGCTGGTTTATCGATACGGATCGCCACACTCTCCAGGCCCGCAATGATGAGGCGTCCTGGCTTTCGGAAACGTCCCTCACGGCCGATGCCGGCCCTTGGCGCCCGGATCACACCCCCGCGGTAGTGCCGGGCAGCGCGGATCCTGTTTTTTCCGGTACGACGACGCCCGCGGCGGTTCCCGCCGCGGTGGCCTCTCCGGCGGCGGCTCTCCCAAGCGTGGTGGATACTCCCCCGGCGCGTGCCTCTATTGATGAGGTGCTGGCCTCGCTGGATTCTCAGCGTGGTAAGTCACGGCCCATGCCGGATGCCGATCATGATATTGACCCCGATGAATGGGATGGGGCGCATCGGGCTCCCGAAGATGAGGAGGAGCTGCGAGCTCCGGCCACCATTGTTTCCCTGCCCTCGCGCGAGGGGCAGCTGCCCGGCCAGCGGGCGCTACTGGAGCCCGAAGAGCTGGCGCAGGCCCCGGTGCTCCGCCCGGCTTCCGGTTCGGATGCGGGTGCTGGTTCTGACGCGGGTGCTCGGGCAGTCTCCGGTGCGAGCGCGGAACCGAGCGGTTCTGACGTGGCTAGTGGTACAGCAACAGAGAGTCCCGCTCCCGCGCCGGCACCTAAGGCAGCCTCCGCACCGGTTCCCAATAAAACGGCCCCGGCTAGCGCGCCGGAGAAAGCCGCTCCGGCAGCTACCGAGGCACGGCGCGGGCGCAAGCGCACGGATCGGCCCACCATGCCATCCTGGGATGAGATCGTCTTCGGTAAAAAGGACTAGTGTTAGCGCGCTAGTGCCCGCTCTGGCACGCTAACGCCACGCGGTGCCCAGCAGCCGCGCGCACCGCTACCCATTCCGGAGTCTCACGTAACCTCCGGCACGCGCCGCTACGCATTTGCAAAGCACTACTTAAGCTCCAGGAGCAGGGGGATCAGCATTTCCGTGGGGGTAAGCGAACCGTGGACCCCGCGCATAAAGGTGGTGCCCGGCTGCATCTGCCCGGTGTGCACCACGCTCAGGCGACCGCGCTGGAAAGCGAGCACATCGCCCATAGCTTCGCGTGCCTGCGCAGTGACCGGCCCGAACATGCCGGTGGCGATGGCTTCCTCTTTGGTGTAAATCCAGGAGCGCTCCCCCAGGTAGTCCCGCCAGCGTGCCGCCACCGCTTCCGGTTCCCGAGTGTAAAGATGCACCGCGCGTTCTTCCCCGGAATACAGGTCCACGCCTTCGCTCAGTGCCGGCGTGGTGGCCACATCAATGCGTTCGCTCGGATCGACCATGCCGTGATCAGCAGTGAGGACCAGCAGGGTATCCGGGGGGAGCAGCCGGGTGAGCAGGCGGATACCAGCGTCCAGATCTTCGAGCGCCATAGTCCATTCCTCACTGGTGGCTCCCCAGCGGTGCCCGCGGTGATCGACGTCCCCCCAGTACAGGTAGGCGAAACGCCCGCCCTCCCGCAGGAACCGCGCGGCTAGGTGCACCCGGTCATCGAGGGCCGGGCCTCCGATCGCGGTAAAACCACGCCAGGCGGCCCGGGTCAGCCCCGAACCGATATGGTCCGGATCCTGGATGGCTCCCAGCTGCTTGGCTATCCCGGGCCGGGCGACCTCCAGGCGCTGCGCCCAGGTGGGGACCGGCTGCCATTCCTCCGGATCGAGCCCGCTATTCTCCCAGCTAATCAGGGAGAAATTGCGGCCGGTACGCGGGGAGCGCAAGGAGTAGGACAGCATCGCGGTGCGCCCGGGGAGTTCCCCGGTACCCAGGGTGGTGAGGGCGGCCGCGGTGGTGGATGGCGCAGTGGAGGTGAGCGGTTCGCGCGCGGTGAGAGCCCGCAGGGTGGGTGCGTGGCCAATGCGCGCCGCCAGGTTTTCCGCCCCCAGGCCATCCACGAGGACGAGGCAGACTCGGCTAGCACGCGGCAAATCCAGCATGCCAGTCCGCGCCGTTTCCGCCGCGGATTCCGTTTCGGGCAGCACCCCGCAGGCGGCTAAACATTCACCCAGGACGGCACGTAGCGAGCGCGCGGCAGGCAGCACAGGAAGCTCAGTCATGCCTCTCAGTCTACTTTCCGCCTCGACACTCCTGCGCCGCCGCCCCGCCCGCGGCCAAAAAGCGGGATAATTGAGCAATGCCCAAGAATACGAGCCCCGCGGAACATATCGTCGATATTAACGTGTCGGAGGAGATGCGCACCTCCTTCCTCGAGTACTCCTACTCGGTGATTTACGCGCGTGCCCTCCCCGATGCTCGCGACGGTCTCAAGCCGGTGCAGCGCCGTATCCTCTTCCAAATGGGGCAGATGGGCCTGCGCCCCGACCGCGCCCATGTGAAATCCTCGCGCGTGGTGGGTGACGTGATGGGGCGCCTCCACCCCCATGGTGATACCGCTATTTATGACGCGATGGTGCGCCTCGCCCAACCTTTTACCATGCGCTTGCCGCTGGTGGACGGGCACGGTAATTTCGGTTCGCTCGACGACGGGCCAGCTGCCTCGCGCTATACCGAGGCACGCCTGGCGGCCCCGGCCATGGCGATGATTTCCTCACTCGACGAGGACGTCGTCGATATGGTCCCCAATTATGACAACACCCTCCAGCAGCCCGAGGTGCTCCCGGCCGCCATCCCGAATCTGCTGGTCAATGGCTCCTCCGGCATCGCGGTGGGAATGGCGACGAATATTCCACCGCATAATCTTATTGAGGTTATTAACGGGGCGAAGCACCTGCTGCGCCACCCGGATGCGAGCCTCGAGGATATTATGCGTTTTATCCCCGGCCCGGACCTGCCCGAAGGCGGAAAAATTATTGGTTTGGACGGTATCCGGGAGGCTTACGAAACCGGGCGCGGTATTTTCCGTACCAGGGCGACGGCGCGCATCGAAAAAATCAGCCCCCGTAAGCGCGGAATTGTTATTACAGAATTGCCCTATCTTGTGGGGCCGGAAAAGATCATTGACAAGCTCAAGGACGCCGTTAACGCCAAGAAAATTCAGGGGGTCTCCGGGGTACAAAACCTGACCGACCGGCACCATGGCATGCGGCTCGTCGTCGAAGTAAAAAATGGGTTCCACCCTGAGGCGGTCCTCGCCCAGCTCTACCAGCACACTCCGCTCGAAGATTCTTTCGGGATTAATAATGTGGCCTTGGTTGATGGCCAGCCGCAAACCCTGGGGCTGCTGGAGCTGCTGCGGGTGTGGATTAAGCACCGCATCACAGTGACGCGCCGGCGCAGTGAGCACCGTTTACGGGCGGCGCAATCTGATTTGCACCTGGTGGAGGGCTTGCTCATTGCCGTCCTCAATATTGATGAGGTGATCGCGGTTATTCGTTCCTCGGAAGATACCGCGGCGGCCCGCGAGCGGCTCATCGCTGTTTTTGATCTCTCCGAGGCGCAGGCCGATTATATTTTGGAGCTGCGGCTGCGCCGCCTCACCAAGTACTCCCAGATTGAGCTGGAAGGGCGCCGGGAGGAGCTGGAGCGCACCATCGCGGAGCTGGAAGAAATCCTCGGTTCGCCCGAGCGGCTGCGGGACGTGGTCGCTTCCGAAATGACGGAGGTGGCCCAGCAGTTCGGGACCCCGCGGCGCACCGTGCTGTTGGAATCGGACGGGGCGGCCAGCGCGGCGGCACCGGCCGCCC
The DNA here is from genome assembly GCF_051264595.1 of Actinotignum urematis. Classification (NCBI taxonomy): domain Bacteria; kingdom Bacillati; phylum Actinomycetota; class Actinomycetes; order Actinomycetales; family Actinomycetaceae; genus Actinotignum; species Actinotignum urematis. The sequence continues at coordinate 54,229 of NZ_JBOZBG010000001.1, forward strand.
TCCCCCTGGAAGTTTCCGATGATCCGACCTGGGTACTGCTCTCGGGAACGGGGCTGGTGGCGCGCACCGCGGGCGGCGATGCTCCCGAGCGCGGCGGCCCGCGCCGGGCCCACGATGCGATCATTTCGCGGGTTGCCGCCACGGCCCGCGGGCATATCGGGGTGGTGACCAGCCACGGGCGCATGATCGACCTGGATGTGCTCACCGTCCCGGCGCTTCCCGATACCGTGGGGGCTCCCTCGCTGGCCGGGGCCACCCCGATAGCGGATCTGATTTCTCTGGATTCCGGGGAGCGCGTGATCGGGCTGGCCCCGCTTACCGCGGCCGAGGGCGATCCAGTTCTTACCCTCGCCACCGCGCACGGGCGGATTAAACGGGTGAACGGCGCGTACCCGAATAAGGAAAGCTGGGAGGTTATTACCCTGGCTGAGGGCGATAGCGTGGTGGGCTGCGCCCTGGCCCGCGATACCGATCAGGTGGTTCTTATTACGAGCGATGCGCAGTTATTGCGTTTTGAGGCATCACTGGTGCGCCCGCAGGGCCGGGCCGGCCAGGGTATTGCCGGGATTCGCTGCGCGGAAGGCGCCCAGGTGATTACCCTCGGGGTGGTGCCCGGTGATGATCTTGCCGGTTCCCTGGTGGCCACGATTGCCTCGAATGCGCAGGCGCTTCCGGGTACCGAACCGGGCAGCGCGAAGGTGACGCCGCTGGATCGTTTCCCGGCGAAGGGCCGGGGTACGGGCGGGGTGCGCGCCCAGCGTTTCCTGCGCGGGGAAAATATGTTGGCGGTGGCCGCTACTGGCCCCGAGCCGCTGCGCGCTATCACGGCCTCCGGCCAGCCGGTTGAGCTACCCGAAGTTGAAGAAAAGCGGGATGCTTCGGGCAGCGCCCTGACGGTCCCGGTGGCAGCTATCGGAAGCTAGCCGCACGGCGCGGTGTTGCCGCGGCCGCTTGGCGCATGTACCGCCACATGCCGCTAGGCACCGCACACCGCCGCGGAACGCGGCTCCTTAGGAGCGCGCCGGCAGATCCGGGAGCGGGTGGTGCACCACCCGGGTGCGTTCGGTGACCTCGAAGCCGAAACTCTCATACAGGCTCAGGCGCGCTGCGCTTTCGGGAGTCAGGCGGCTGCCGTCCGGCTCGTAGTGGACGGTGAGATCCAGGGTGGTGGCATCCATGCCGCTATGCGCCTGGGCGGCGATACTGGCGGCCAGCAGGCGGGCATTGACCCCGTCCGGGCTTTCGGCCCGCACCGCGAGCTCATCAACATAGCCCTCCCGGAATCCCAACCCGGGCCAGTCCTGTTCATAAGCGGCGGTCATAATGCACCCGAGTACCCGGGGCCGATCCCCGCGGGTATCTACCGCCAGGAAACTCCATTCCCGGCGCATAAAAGCACATTCGATCCGCCACTGCTCCCGGGTGTAAATCGGGTAATTCAATTTATCTGCGTAAAAGGAATTGTGGGCGAGAAGCGCGGCGTCGTCCCGATCCGGGGTGAGGGGAACAAGCTCCACGCCGCTATTGTCCGTATGCGCGGAAACGGGCAGAGGCAGCGGCCCGCGCGTGAGCGGGCGGCGCATTTGCAGGTAGGAGAGCCGGTCGGTGAAACCGGCGGCCGCCAGGGCCCGGCCCCGTTCCGGGTCCCAGCTTTCCACATTCGCCACGGCCACCGGGTGGAGGGTGCCGGCCGCCAGGGCCGGGGCGCGGCGTAATTGTTCGGCGAGCACCTCGCGGGCGGCCTGTTCACGCACTTCCGGGCTGAGCTCGGGATGCACGCTGGCCGAGAGCGTGACCGTGGGATGCGCGGTGCGCGCATCGTAAAGGCGCACAATACCGAAGGCGAGGAGGCGCCGGCCCGGTGCTGCGTCGTCGTACCACCCAAAAACGCTATGCGGAACCGAGGGCTCAAACATGAGGTCGATTTCTTCGCGCGAGGTGCGGAAACTGGAGTTCACGGCACTTTGGTGGGTGTCCAGCAGCGTGAAAATCGCGCGGGCGTCCGCCGCCGTGAGATCGCTCCACCGTATCGCGCCGTTACCCATGAGCCCTCCTTTACGGGTATGACTCTCAAGTGTAGCGAAGCGCGGGCCGGGAAACTTAGGCATCGATCTTGTCGTAGGAAATATGCTCGGCGCCTTCGACAATAAATTCGCGGCGCGGAGCCACCTCGTTACCCATCAACACCTCAAAAACGGACTCGGCTTCCCGCAACGCGGCTTCATCCTCGATGCGGATGCGCCGCAGGGTGCGGTGGGCCGGATCCATGGTGGTTTCCGCGAGCTGGTGCGCGTCCATCTCCCCCAGGCCCTTGTAGCGCTGGATGGGTTCCTTATAGGTTTTCCCGGCGCGTTCGAGCTTCTTGAGTTCCCGATGCAATTCCTCTTCGGAATAGGTATAAATATACGAGCCCTTTTTCCCGCCGCGCCCGGCCACCTCGATGCGGTGCAGCGGCGGTACCGCGGCGAAAACCCGCCCGGCTTCCACGAGGGGACGCATATAGCGGAAGAACAGCGTGAGCAGGAGGGTGCGGATATGGGCGCCGTCCACGTCCGCGTCCGTCATCATAATAATTTTCCCGTAGCGCGCCGCGGCGAGGTCAAAAGTGCGCCCAGAACCGGCCCCCACCACCTGAATAATGGAAGAAACCTCCTGGTTACGCAGAATATCCGCGGGCGAGGCGCGCTGCACATTGAGAATCTTGCCGCGAATGGGCAGCAGCGCCTGGAATTCCGAGGAACGCGCCAGTTTCGCGGTGCCCAGCGCCGAATCCCCCTCGACGATAAAAAGCTCGGTGTGTTCAATATCATCGCTGCGGCAATCGGCGAGCTTGGCGGGCAGAGTGGAATTTTCGAGCGCGTTTTTCCGCCGCGAGATTTCCTTATGGACGCGCGCGGCCACCCGCGCCCGCATTTCCGCCACGATTTTTTCGAGGAGCCGCGAGGTTTCGGTTTTTTGGTCGCGTTTCGTGGATGCCAGGATACTGTGGAGCTGTGCTGCGACGACGCGCGCCACGATGGGGCGCACTGCCGCCGTCCCCAGGATCTCCTTCGTTTGCCCCTCGAATTGGGGTTCGGCTAGCCGGACCGTGACAACCGCGGTCATCCCGGCCAAAATATCGTCTTTTTCGATTTTGGCATCTTTGGCGGTGAGCTTGAGGCGCCGCGAATTAGTGTCGATCAGGGCGCGCAGGGTTTTCACCACGCCCTGTTCGAAGCCACTCTGGTGCGCCCCTCCCCCGGGCGTGCGAATAATATTAACGAAGGATTCGGTGATGGTGTCATAGCCAGTTCCCCAGCGCAGGGCCACATCCACTTCGCAGGTGCGTTCAACTTCCTGGGCGCGCAAATGCCCGCTTTCCGGGTCGAGGACCTGCACGTTTTCGGTGAAAGTTTCGCTGCCCGTGAGGTGCATGGTGGCGGTGAGAGCCGGATCGGTAGCCAGGTAGTCCGCAAAATCGACGACGCCGCCCTCGTAGTGGAACACTTCCTCATGGGGACCGTTCTCCCCCGGGGTACCCGCCAGGCCGCGTTCATCGCGGATGGTGATGGTCAGGCCGGGCACCAGGAAGGCGGATTGGCGTACCCGCTCGGTGAGCAGGTCATAGGAGAATTCTGCTTCGGCCAGGAAAATCTGGGGGTCAGCCCAGTAGCGCACGGATGTTCCGGTGTTTTTCTTCGCTACTTTCCCGACTGTGTCAAGTTCGCTTCCGTGGGTGAAAGCTTCGAAAGGTGCCTCCGGGGAGGGCTGGGCACCGTCCTGGAAACGCCCGGGTTCGCCGCGTTTGAATTGCATCTGGTAAACCTTGCCGCCGCGCCGGACTTTCACGTCCATGCGCGCGGAGAGGGCATTGACGACCGAAGCGCCCACGCCGTGGAGGCCGCCGGAAGCGGAATAGGATCCGCCGCCGAATTTCCCGCCGGCGTGCAGGCGGGTGTACACAACTTCCACGCCGGAAAGTCCCACCCCGGGGACAGTATCCACGGGGACGCCGCGGCCGTCGTCGGTTACCTCAACCGATCCGTCGGCGTAGAGGGTGACGGTGATATGGGTGGCGAATCCTTCCAGGGCTTCGTCGATGCCGTTGTCGATGATTTCCCAGAGGCAGTGCATGAGTCCGCGTGAATCCGTGGAGCCGATGTACATGCCGGGGCGTTTGCGCACGGCTTCCAGGCCTTCGAGGACTTGGAGATGACGAGCTGAGTATTCTTCGGAAGTTGACACACCGGTAGTTTACGCGAACGGCTGTTCGCGAGCCGCCGCGGCGCGCGTGAAGGTGTGTGAAAGTGCGTGAATTCCACGGTTCACACCAGTCCCAGCGGGGCACATTAACTCAAAAGCGGCCCGGGTGGGCCGCTGGTGGTGAGATCGAAGAGAAGCTAGGCGATATTTTCGCGTTCGTCTTGAATCTCAAGGGCATCTTCACGCAGCTTATCGAGGTGCTGGGAAGCATGATGGCCGCAGAAGAAAAGTTCTCCATAAGGCAGGCGTACCCGAACGTAAGCCTGGGCTCCGCAGGCATCGCAACGATCCTGCGCGGTCAAGGGAGCTAATTCAGTCAATGTAGTACTCACATACCTATCAAAGCATAAAAGGGCGCGCTTATTCCTGAGGAGAAGATCACCCCGGGCCCGTGCTCTCGGTAAGCTGAACGCATGGGTGTTTCTCAGGCGCACGGTATTTCTTCTGGCTACGCTGCCCTCGATTTGGAAACCACCGGTTTAGATGCGCGCACTGACCGGATTGTGGAGATCGGGGTGGTGCTTCTGGATGAGCAGGGCAACCCGGAGCGCGAATGGGACAGCCTGGTGAACCCGCTGCGGCCCATGGGAGCTACGGAAATTCACGGGGTACACGCTGCGGAAGTGGCACAGGCGCCGTCGTTCTCACAACTGCTCCCCCACGTGGAACGGTTGCTACACGGGCGTATCCTCGTGGCGCATAATGCCCGCTTTGACCTGGGTTTTCTCAACGAGGCTTTCCGCCGGGCCGGAAGCCCGCTACGTATCCCGCTCAGCGCCGCCGTGTGCACGATGGATCTCTCGCGCATTTACGTTCCTGAGGGGCGCCATTCCCTCATGGCCGTGGCGCGTCGGGCCGGCATTGAGATAGAAGAACACCACCGCGCCATCACGGATGCGCGTATGTGCGGGCGGCTCCTGGCGGAATATCTGCGCCGGGAGGCGCGCGGGGAACGCTACGCCACCCGCGCGCACAGCAGAGACGGGCGGGAAATAACAGCAGCGGCGTGGGACGATGCTCGCCGCCACGCCGCTGAGATTATTTGGCCCACCCCGCTATTCGAGGTGGAGTTCCCGGGTGTGCGCCGCGCGCCTCGGGAACCTGCCACGCCTGGTTTTACTCCAGGTAGTCACGCAGCACCTGCGAACGGCTCGGGTGGCGCAGCTTAGACATGGTCTTGGATTCGATCTGGCGAATGCGTTCACGGGTGACCCCGTAAACCTTTCCGATTTCGTCCAGGGTTTTCGGCTGGCCGTCGGTGAGGCCAAAGCGCATGGAAACCACCCCGGCTTCGCGTTCGGATAGGGTATCGAGAACGCGATGGAGCTGCTCTTGGAGCAGGGTGAAGCCCACGGCGTCCGCCGGGACCACCGCTTCGGAATCCTCAATGAGGTCACCGAATTCGGAATCGCCATCTTCACCGAGCGGGGTATGCAGGGAAATGGGTTCACGACCGTACTTTTGAACTTCGACGACCTTTTCTTCGGTCATATCCAGTTCTTTCGCCAGTTCCTCGGTGGTTGGTTCCCGCCCGAGTTCCTGGAGCATTTGGCGCTGGACCCGCGCGAGCTTATTGATGACTTCGACCATATGCACCGGGATGCGGATGGTACGGGCCTGGTCTGCCATCGCTCGGGTAATGGCCTGGCGAATCCACCAGGTGGCGTAGGTGGAGAACTTATAGCCCTTGGCGTAGTCAAACTTTTCGACGGCGCGCACCAGCCCCAAATTCCCTTCCTGAATAAGATCAAGGAAGAGCATGCCGCGGCCCGTGTAGCGCTTAGCCAAGGAAACTACCAGGCGAAGATTCGCTTCGAGCAGGTGGTTCTTGGCGTGCTTGCCATCGCGGGAAATAATCCGCAGTTCACGGATATAGGCGTGGTCTTTCTCCTTATCAAGATTGCCCTGGTCCAGCAGATGCTGGGCGTATAGCCCGGCCTCGATTCGCTTGGCGAGTTCCACTTCTTCCGCTGCGTTGAGCAGAGGCACTTTACCGATCTGCTTGAGGTAGTCCTTAACCGGATCCGCGGTGGCACCGGCAACGTGAACGCGCACCGCCGGTTCATCCGAATCATCGGAATCCTTGACGGTGAAACCACCCCGGGAATTACGCCCGGTTGTTTCCGTTTTGGCGGCACTATCCGTTTCCTTATCGGCTTCGTCCTCTTCTTCCTCGGGCTCCTCTTCGGAGTCCTCAGAATCGTCTTCGTCATCCTCGAGATCGTCGTCGAGATCTTCGGCATCAACATCCTCAGCATCGACGTCGAAATCTTCATCCTCGAGATCCTCATGTTCTTCAGGATCTTCCGGTTCTTCCTGCTTAGCGGTAGCACGCTTCGAGGTAGCCTTCTTCGAGGTGGAAGCCGCCTTGGATTCGGCCGCCTTGGACGTGGTCTTCTTCGCGGCAGTCTTGCGGGTGGCCGACTTCTTAGCGGCCGGCTTCTCCTCCTTGGCTTCCGCTGCGGCCGCGGTCGCATCCTTAGCGGCCGCCGCAGTTTCCGGAGCTTCGGCTTCAGTGGCTGCCTTCTTGGTGGAAGCCTTCTTAGCCGCGGTGGACTTTGAAGCGGTGGACTTCGCGGTGGTGGCCTTCTTGGTGGAAGATGCCGAAGAAGCTGCCTTGGATTCGGCCGCTTTAGATTCAGCCGCCTTCGATTCGCTTGCCTTGGAGGTGGTCTTCTTGGTGGCAGTCTTCTTGGTAGTGGTGGCCTTGGTGGCAGTGGCCTTCTTAGCGGCCGGCTTCTTCGCAGCCGTTGTGCTTTCGGAAGCGGTAGCTGCCGAGGTGGCCGATGCCGTGCGACTGGAGGAGCGAGAAGCCGCCTTCTTCTTCGTACCCGAAGCGGATGCGGAGACCGCGGTGTCCTTTTCCACGGCAGCGGTTTCTTGTGCACTGGCAGACTTTGTGGCCACGTGAGACCTTTCCCTAGTGTTATCAACGAATGCCGAGAACCGGCACGGGGTATCCACCCCAAAGAGCTACTTAGCGGAACGCGCCCGACCCGCTTTTTGTTCCCCAGCCTCCCCAACGTGCCGATCCTCACATAGCATTCTTATCCTCGGCGACTATAGTTCTCCCACTTCCGCGAGCGCGAACTTTCCCTTCGCCGTGAACTTCTGCCGCCGCGAAATTCCGTGCCCGCGCGAACCTCCGCGAGCGCGAACTTCCCCGCCGGCGCACGTGCCTCTTTCACGCACGCAGCTACTTAGGCTGCTTGCCTACCAGGTCCGTAGCGATCCATAGTTTCCGGCTCTTGGCCCACAGCTTTCGGCTCAATATCCACCGAACCACTCGATGTGGCCGCGTCACCAGGCCCGTCGCCATCCGCGTTGGCAGGGCCTTCACCATCCACGTTGCCAGGCCCGTCGCTATCCGCGTCCCCTTCACCGCCACTACCAGCTTTGGCGCGCGAGCACCTGCCACCCCCGTTCGGGCCGAGCAGCCAGGGTGGCAGCGCGTTCCATTCGGCAGCGTCTTTGAGCATGCGCGCCAGGCGTGAGCCGGAATTGATCTCCAGCGCTTCTTGAGCACGCAGCGCGGTCATGGAGTTTTGCCCCACCCACCAGGCTAAATACGCTGAGCAGGCATAGGGAACCTCCACTCCTTCCGGAGCCAGCCGAGCTAATTCATCCAGCAGTGCCATCATCCCCAAAGCCCGCACGATATTGGGGCGCTCCCCCACCCCGGTGGCGAAGCCCACCGCGGGATCAACGGAAGACATCGGTAGCAGCGGATCGTGTTCGAGGGAAACCTGCAAGATTTTATCCCGAATAGGAATATGCGTGAGCCCGGCCAGGGCCCGCCCCGCTTCGCGGGTGGTGATGCGCGGCGGGCCGGCTTTGCGGCGGCGCACCACCCGGGAAAGGAGCATATCCCAATGCTCTTCCAGGGCCGTAACCTCCTCCCCGCGTGCTTCCTCCATCGCCGCCGCGGTATTACGCATCCGGGTGGGGCTGGCTTTGACGATATTGCGGCTCGGTTCTTGATCCAGCGGAGCCGAACCCTTATATACAAGAGCAGCCGCCGCCTCGGTGGATTCCAATTCTTCCCAGCGGCAAAATGTTTCTTCTCCCATATCCATAAATCCTTCGTTATCGGCAATGAAAAAATCACAACTCCACGCATCGCGAGTGCCCGGGTCGCCATCCCAGAGCCGGGAAAGAGCGGCGCAGAGCAGCTCCAGGAGGGCCAGGACCGAAGCAAATTCGCGGGTGTGCGCGAAGCGAACAAAACTTGGGCAGTACACCACCGCCACGCAGCTGAACATGCGGCAGGCAGCTACCGCGTCTGTTATCTGCCGCGCAACATAGGGTGAGATAGGGCCGGCACGCAGATCCACCCGGATAAGCGGCGTTTCACCCCCGGCCACGGCAACTTCCGGCGGCTCGGAAGATTCCAGAGAACCGAGCCATTGCGGTAGTTCCTCCCCATCCGGGCCCAAAGCCCGGTGTATTTCCGGGCTTCCCCCGAAGAGTACGAAGTGGTGGCGCGGGTAATAGCCCAGCAGATGGGGAATAACAGCGAGGGCATCGCGCGGATGATGAAGTGTGATTGTGTCCATAGGGCTAGATAACCAGCTTCGGCAAGCGCGTGCTCGCGAGTGCCGGTACCCTGTGGATGGGGCGCGCACCTCACGAATCTGTGGATAAAAGAAGCGGAGCACGAGCAATGGAGTGGAGCACTCGCGATTTCACCAACGGGGTTGATAGCCGTATTGAGGCGCGTTTGGATTCGCTGCGCCGTTGGAATCAGCCCGAGGTGGAGGATTTCATCGATACGGTTACCGCGCTGGCGTCCGGTGGTAAGCGGACCCGGGCGCGGCTGGTGCGGGCTGGGATGCTCGCTACTCTCCCGGATCCTACCTGCGCGGATATGGTGGCGGCGGTACGTTTGGGCGCGGCCGTGGAGCTTTTCCAGCTCGCGGCCCTTATTCACGACGATATTATTGACGCCTCTGCCACGCGCCGCGGGGTCCCCACGGTGCATGCCGAGCTGGCGAATTATCACCGCGCATCGGGCTGGGATGGTTCCCCAGAACGCTACGGTTTCCGTGCCGGTTTGATTGTGGGTGATGCCGTGCTAGCACTGGCTTCCCAGGAAGCGGTGAGCGCCGGGCGCAGTGCCCCCCTCGAGCCGTTTTTCACCATGTGTGAGGACGTTGGTATCGGCCAGTTCCTCGATATCCGCTGCGAATACACCCGCGCGGCTACCCGGGAAGATATCAGCGCGATTATCACCCATAAAACGGTCTCGTATTCCGCGCTCTTCCCCCTGCTTATCGGAGCGGCGCTCGCCACCCAGCCCGCCCCGGAAACAATCGCAGATTTGCGGGCTTTCGCCACGCCTTTCGGTGAGGCCTTCCAATTGCGCGACGATATCCTCGGGATTTTTGGCGACCCGGCCGTCACCGGCAAACCCGCCGGTGATGACCTCACCGAAGGGAAAAACACCTTCCTCTTCCTCGAAACTTTGGAGCGGGTCAGCGAGGTGGATGCCCGATGGCTGCGGTCTTTGCGTGGGAAGCGCCTGAAGGGCGACGACGTCGTTCGCGCTCAGGCCCTCATGGAGGACTCCGGAGCGCGGGCTCACGTGGAAAAGATGATTCGCCAACGTGAAGATAGTGCGCGGGCTATCTTGCCGCGCCTGAACGAGGCCGCCCGCGAGAGCTTAGGGGAGCTCCTCCAGCGCCTGCGTTCGCGCACCCACTAAAAAGCCAGGCCGGCGATAACGCGCCGGACCGCGTGGGTGTGCCCGCCAATCAGTGCGCCCAATGGGGTGTCACGTAGTTCCGGTTCGAAGCGGCGTAGCCATTCCTGGGCTTCGTCGTCGTTATATCCGGCATCACGCAAGGAGATAATGGTGCCGCGCAGCGAGGGCAGGGGTACGCGCCGCCCATCTTTCACCACGAATTGCCCCGCATCTGCATAGAGCGCGTTATTTTCCCCGCGCCGCACCGCCAGGAAACGGGCGTCGCGCAGCTGGGAGCGTACCGTACGCAGATCGATCTCGAGGTAATCGGCCAGCTCCGGAAGGCTCAACCACGTCACAGTTGTATTCTCTTTTTCCACGCTTCCCATCTTAATGCCGCGCCCGCTCAGGCGCGCAGGTGGGCAAGGGCGCGGCGTCGTCGCCATTACAAAATCGTCACAATCTGGTGACATTTTCACAACAGTGCACTATTGTCACAAGTGGAACAGCGGCCGGGGCGCAATTGAGATGTCCCCCGCACCGGCCAGGAAGTGAGAAACGGTGGGATCGAAGGCGAATCTGGCGCGTTTGCGGGCGCAGGCACCGGCCCCGCGCTACGAGCTTTCGCACGCGGAAATCGCGGCGCGTTTGAATGCGATTATCGCCCCGAGCCGGGCGGAAACGCAGAAGATGGTGCGTGATACGGCGGCGCTTATGGGCGTCAATCCTCGGCTTGCAATGGCGCATGCCTATATTGAATCCGGTTTCAATTCCCGGGCGCTTTCCCCCAGCGGGGCGGCGGGTGTGATGCAGCTGATTCCCGCGGCTTCGCGGTGGGCGGGGCGGATGGTCGGTCGGGATCTGGACTGGCTCATTCCCGCGGATAATATCACCGCGGGCATCGCGATTATCCGCTATTTGCAGCGCCACACCTCCAGTACTCACGAGGCGATTGCCGCCTACTATCAGGGCCTGGCGCGACTGCGGGAGGCGGGGCCGTATCCCTCTACCCAAAAATATGTGCTGCGGGTCTTGCGCGCGGCCAAGAGTTTCTAAACGCGGCGTTGCGAAGCGGCGCGCTACCCTAGGTGTGTGACTATTCCTTCCCTGCCGGCCGGGTGGCTTGAGGGCCGCTACCGTCTCGACGCCCCGGTGGCGCGCGGCGGGATGGCCACGGTGTACCGCGGCTACGATACGAAGCTGGATCGCGTGGTGGCGATCAAAATTATGCACCCCGATTTGGCCGCCCTCGATGATTTCACGCGGCTTTTTCAGCGGGAGGCGCGGGCGGTTGCCGCGCTGAGCAGCCCGCATATCGTCACTATTTATGACCGCGGGGTGTGGAACGACGGCGCAGCTGAGCGCGCGTACCTCGTCATGGAATACGTGCCCGGCCCCACGCTACGCCACGAGCTGGAGCGCCTGGGTTCTTTCCAGCTCGGCACCGCACTCAACATCTGCGACCAGGTACTCCAGGGCCTGGCCGCTGCCCACCGGGCCGGCATTATTCACCGGGATATCAAGCCGGAAAATATTTTATTCGACGACGCCTGCCCGCCTCCCTCCCCCGTCCGCCTTCCACAGCTCGCGGTGACGGTGACCGATTTCGGCTTGGCCCACGCGGTAAGTGCTTCCTCGGGGGCGCTACCGCGTTGGGGAACTCTTGCCTATACCGCTCCGGAAGTTTTGGAGCAGCGAGCGGTGAGCCCGGCCTGTGATATTTATGCCACCGGCCTGGTGCTTTTTGAGTTACTTGCCGGGCGCCTGCCCTGGGCCGGGTATTCAGCCGCGCAGCTCGCGGCGGCCCAGGCCCGGGAAGATCTGCCGCGCCTGGCCGGGGAAAATCCGTGGCTGCCGGCGCAGGTCGATTCTTTTATTGGGGTGCTCACCGCGAAAAATCCGGCGGATCGCCCGGCGAGTGCCGTGGAGGCCCGTGAGTTGCTGCGCCCGCTGCGGGCTAGCGTCGCTGATGATGCCGCGCTGCGGCGTATTCCGGTCACGCCGCGCCGCCCGCAGCCGGTGCACCGTGAAGATGTGTCGGGCGGTAATGGCGGCGCCGAGCTGGAGACCGCGGCTGGAGCAAGAACGGAGCACGCCACCACGCTCAATGCTGGAGCGGATGCGACAGTTCCGGTGCGCGCCCCGGCGCACCGTGCCCCGTCCGTCCTCCGCCCCACCCGGAAACTTACGGCGCGACCGGCAAGCTCGCAGCAAGATACGGCGCGCTCGCAGCGCGGTGCGGGAACATCGGGGCAGCACACCGCTGGGCGGCGGCGCGCCCGCGCGTGGCGGATTGCCGCCTGGGTATGCGCAATTGCGCTGCTTGCTGGAGCAGGCGGTGCCACGTGGGCCCTCACGGCCGGCCCGTGGGCGCGGGTAACGGTGCCTGAACTTGCCACCGGTCTCACCCAGGCACGCAGCCAGATGGAGGCGCTCGGGCTCACTGTGGAAACGGAAGTGCGCAGCGGGAACGGTGCGGCACCGGGCACCGTGCTGGGCAGCGATCCGGAGGCGGGGAGCCGGGTGCGCCCGGGGAGCACGGTTGAGCTTCTCATTGCCGGAGCGGCCCTGGACTGTACCGTTCCCGATGTGGCGGATATGGCGGAAGCGGAGGCACGCGCCGTGCTTGAAAAAGCGGGCTTCCAGGTGCAGGTGCGCTATCGGGAAACCCGGGCTGCCGCGCCGGGCACCGTGCTGCGCCAGGATCCTGGCCCCAGCATCAGCACTGCACCCGGGCAGAAGGTCACCCTTATTATTGCGGCGCGGTAGCCAGGCCACACTCGCCCGGGCACGCTCGCCCCGGCACCCGGCCGCGAACGCACCCAAGCAGGGCCGCGGCAACGCCAGGCCGCGCGCCCAGCCCTCGTTTTACAGGTGCACGTCGCGCAGCATTTCGGCCAGCTGATAGGCCAGCTCGAGGGACTGCTGGTGGTTCAGGCGCGGATCGACCAGCGATTCGTAACGTTCGGTGAGGGTCTCTTCGAAGATTTCTTCGGAGCCGCCCAGCACCTCCGTCACGTCATCCCCGGTCAGTTCCACGTGAATACCGCCCGGGTGGCTACCGAGAGCTTCATGAACCGCAAAGAACCCGCGGATTTCCGCCATAATATCGCTCAGCCGGCGGGTCTTAATTCCATTGGAAGCCTTGATGGTATTTCCGTGCATGGGATCCGAGACCCAGGTAACCGGGCGGCCATCACGCTGCACCGCTTCCACCAGGGGCGGCAGGGCTTCTTCCACCCGCCCGGCTCCCATGCGGGTAATGAAGGTGAGTCGGCCCGGTTCACCTTCCGGATTGAGCTTATCGATAAGGGCGAGAGCGGTATCTGGCGTCGTCGTCGGACCTAATTTCACCCCGATCGGGTTACGTGCGTGGGAGAACATTTCCACGTGGGCGCCATTAACATCACGGGTGCGTTCCCCGATCCACAGGAAGTGGGCGGAGGTGAGGTAGGGCTCGTGAGTGCGCGAGTCGATGCGCATCATAATTTCCTCGAAGGGCAGCACCAGGCCCTCGTGGGAGGAATACAGTTGTGTTTCTGCCAGCTGGGCGCCGTCGACCCCGGCCGCGGTCACGAAACGCATGGCGCGATCAATTTCGCTCGCGGTTTTTTCGTACCGCACGTAGGCCGGGTTGGCAATAAAACCGCGGTTCCAATCGTGCACGGAACGCAGGTCGGCGAAACCGCCGCGCGTGAAAGCCCGCATGAGGTTGAGAGTGGCCACCGAGTACAGGTAGGCCTCCTCCAAACGGTGCGGATCGTGGCGGCGCGCCGCGGCCGTGAATTCGTGCCCGTTGATGGAATCGCCCAGGTAGGAGGGCAGGGTGGTGTCCCCAATAGTTTCGGTGGCTTGGGAGCGCGGCTTGGAGTACTGGCCGGCCATCCGCCCGATTTTCACCACCGGCACCGAAGCCCCGTACGTCAAAATAACCGACATTTGCAGGAGGGTGCGCACCTTGGCACGGATGCGATCCGCGGTGATTTGCTCGAAAGATTCGGCGCAATCCCCACCCATGAGGACAAAAGCTTCGCCGCGTTGCGCGGCCGCGATACTTTCGCGCAGCCGATCGCATTCGCCCGCAAAAACCAGGGGCGGCATTTTCGCCAAGCGCTGCATAACCGCAGCGAGCTCTGCTTCATCCTCGTAATGAGGTTGGTGCAGAGCGGGCTTCTCGCGCCAGGTGTGGGCCAGCGCGGCAATTTTATGAGTATCGTCCTCAAACATAATCGAAATTTTAGCCCGGAACGAGCGCGCGGGCGGAATTGCGTCGATGCAATGAGACGCGCGCGGCACGAAAACTCGCCCCGCACAAAAAACTCGCCCCGCACCAGGTCAACCGGTACGGGGCGAGCAATCAGGTGTACAGCCTAGCTAGCAAGAGCCGCGGCTTACCCACCGCTTAGGCGTGCGGGCGGACCTCCTGGCCGATGGCCTTCATGGTCTCCACGAACCAATCCTGGGTGATATCGAAAGCCTTGTGGCCCTTCACCCGCGGGAAAGCAATATTGGTGAGGACGTTACCGTTTTCCTCATCGTGGCCGATGAGGCCGGGCTTGCCTTCCAGGGCGCACTGCACAGCCAGATCCACCATGCCCTTGATGAGGCGCAGGTCCTCAGCATTGGCGTGCCAGGCGCGTGAGAAGTATCCGGACTTCTGCACCATGACCTTTTCCGCGCCGAGCTTCTGCGCGAATTGCTCCGCGAACCAACGGCCCGGATTGACCTTATCGAGCTGGACGTGCCCGAAGGGATCGCGCGGCACTTCCTGGCCGGCGGCTTCCATTTCGGCCACGATTTCATCCACGCCCGCACCTTCGGAAAGGAAGATATTGACGTTGCCAATCTCATCCATAATCTTCTTCAGGCGCTCGGCTTCGCCGTTGATATCCAGCGCCATTTCGGGCAGGAACACGGCGTGTACATCCCAGCGTTCCTTGGTCAGGCCCAGCGCCGGAGCCCATTCCTGCTCCTGAACCCAATCGTGGTAGTACTTGGAGGCCTGCGCGGTGAGGTACCCGCAATTGCGCCCCATCACTTCGTGCACGATGAGCATGCGCGGGTTGGAGCGATGCTCGCCAATAATATGCTGGGCGTAAAGCGAGGCTTCTTCCGCGGCGGTCCAGGCACCCAGGGACTGGCGCACCGGAATAATGTCATTATCGATGGTCTTGGGCAGGCCCACCACCACGAGGTGATGCCCGTTTTCTTCCAGGTAGGCAGCCAGATCCGCGGCGGTGGTATTCGTATCATCACCGCCGATGGTGTGGAGCACATCCACGCCATCTTCCACGAGGCGCTGGGCAGCGAATTCCAGCGGATTCACGCCTTCTTCCACGAGGCCACGCTTGACCAGATCCGCGGTATTGGTCAGCTTGACGCGGGAGTTACCGATGGGCGAACCGCCGAAACGGTGCAGGATATGGGCCTGTTCGCGCCCTTCCTTATCGATGGTGATGTAATTCCCGGTGAGCAGCCCGTGGTAGCCATGCTGGTAGGCAATAATTTCCACATCGGGCGCAATTTCCGTATAGCGCTCAATGAGGCCACCCACGGCCGAGGACAAACACGGGGCGAAACCTCCGGCGGTCAAGAGCGCAACGCGGCGGACAGTCATCGTTAACCTTCCGTTTCTGATTGGGGGATTATTCCGCTGTTGATTATACCCGCCGCTATAGTGTCTTTCATGGGAGAAGGACCTACGGGCGAGCGCCCCGATAATAGCTTCGATGCGCAGTGGGACAAGATCGCGCGCGAACTAGAAGCCGAAGGCGTGGGCGCGAATATCGATAGCGCCCGCGGTGGCGGGGTGGCGCTACCTCCGGTGGATACTTCCCCGCGTTACACCGATGCCGCGTGGGCGCTGAGTGGTGGGCGCGCGGCCGGCCCGCGCGATTGGTCCCCAGCCCCGGAAGATTCAGATTTTTCTGACGACGACGCCACTTTTGACCCGGCCTCTCGCGAAGAATACTACGTTCCCCAAGCCCCCGCCCACCGCTACGCCAGTCTCGCCTGGGTGGCCACCGGGGTGCTGGTCCTCATCAGCGCGCTCATGTTTATCGGGCTGCTGCCCGCGCCGCGCCTAACAGCCTGGATCCTGGCCGGTGGGGCGCTGGTGGGCGTGGTGGTCGCCATTATTTTGACGGCACCCGCCCGCGAAGATACCGATCCGTACGACGACGGCGCCCGCCTGTAGCACGCTACTTCCGCGCGAATTTATGTCGTAGCTCCGCGCTAGGGTAAAAAGCATGACAGCACGGCATATTCCGCGGCCCGGCACCCGGATCGATACTGAACCTATTGAGGTGTATCGATCCGGCCGCCCGTTGCTGCCCCGCCAACTGGAATTCGCGGATCTCGGTACTCCCCTGGAGGAAGTGACCTTCGTGGTGGTCGACGTGGAAACCACCGGAGGGAGGCCCGGGGCGCATTCACTTACCGAAATAGGGGCGGTGAAAGTGTGCGGCGGGGAAGTGGTGCAGGAGTTCTCTTCTCTCATTAATCCCGGGGTGCCCATCCCGGCCCAGATCACCGTGCTCACCGGAATCACCACCGCGATGGCGATGGGCGCTCCCCCGCTCAGCGAGGTTCTCCCTGCTTTTCTCAATTTTCTAGAGCCTAATGCCCCAGCGCTTGACGGTGGCGCACCTGTTCCCGGCGGTGGGACTCCCGTTCCAAGCAGTAGAGTGCCGGCCCGAAACCGGGCAGCGGAGCCACCGGTGCTCGTGGCTCATAACGCCCGCTTTGATATGTCCCATTTGCGCGGGGCGTGCGAAGCGATAGATGTGGCGTGGCCGCGGCTGCGTGTCCTCGATACCCTCGGGCTGGCGCGGCGTATTTTCACCCGCGATGAAGTCCCCAACCATAAATTGAGCACCCTGGCTGGCTACTGCCGCGCCGCGGTGCAGCCAAGCCATCGTGCCCTCGATGATGCGCGGGCCACCGTAGATGTGCTCCACGCAATGATCGGGCGGCTCGGTCCGCTGGGAGTCACCCATATTGAGGACCTGCTCACCGCATCCAATCCGGTTCCGGCCCGCCGGCGCCGCCGCGCCGTGCTCGCCGACCACGTGCCACACGGCCCGGGTAGCTACCGTTTTATCGGCCCGAATGATGAGGTACTCTACGTGGGCAGCTCCGGGAATATGTACCGAAGGGTGCGCCAATATTTCACCGCCGCGGAAAAACGCCGCCGCATGGCAGAAATGGTAGAGCTGGCCACCCGGGTAGAAACCACGCCCACCGCCACTCTGCTGGAGGCACGGGTGGTGGAGCTGCGCGATATTACCCGCTTCGACCCGCCCTATAATCGCCGCTCGCGCCGCCCGCAAACTCGCACCTGGATCAGCTTGGACACCACGCCCGTGGCGCGCCTGAAAATTACACGCAGCTGTTCAGCAATGGAGGTCGCGAACTCCCTCGGGCCTTTCGGTTCCCGCACCGCTGCCCGGCGTGCCGCTGAACTCATCGGGGATGAAGCCGGGCTCAACCCCGCCGGCCTCAACGTGCCCCGCCAGGCGGATCTGAGCGATTGCCCGTGCCATTTTGCTTCCCACGCGCCCTGCTATCTTCCCCCGCGCGGCACCGTGAACACCGCCCCGGTGGCGATCTCCCGCGCCCGGCGGCTGCTGGCCGGCTCCCTTGCCGAAGTATGGGATCACCAGATGGCCCGCATTGCTCGCCTGGCCGGTGCGGAGCGTTTCGAAGAAGCCGGAGTGGAACGCGACCGGCTTTCGGCACTCCTCACCGCCGCACACCGGCGGGAATTGCTGATTCCGCTGTGGCAAGCAAGCTGCGTCGTCGCCGCATCTAAACGAGAGGACCACTGGGAAATCATCCTCGCAAGTTACGGCAGGCTGCTTGCTACCGCGACGGTCAGCGAAGCCCGCGATGTTCCCGAACATGCCGCAACGCTCCGCCACGCAACTCCCCTGCTCGCGGCTCCCGCCCGCGCCGCCGAGCACGCCCACCCGGAGGAAACCCAACTCCTGGCCGCATGGCTAGCTGATCCACGTTCGCGAGTACTCGCCATTGAGGGCGAGGTTCCCCTCGCGGTCCCCCTCGCCTCCGCCCACCGCTTCGCCGCTTCCTTCCCGGGCGCCGAAGAATCGCCCGGCTTGGCTGAGCGCTAAACCTCCCCCATTCTCGCCACCTATGTGCCGGACACCACATATACTGATGGTGTTCGCATTCAATTACTGTTCGGAGATTCCGAACATATCTCAACAGGGCGGCACCGCGATACCGCCCAGAATTGGAGTATGAGAATGGCAACCTACACCCTCCCCGATCTTCCCTACGATTACGCGGCACTCGAACCGCATATTTCCGGAAAGATCATGGAGCTCCACCACGATAAACACCACAAGACCTATGTAGACGGCGCCAATAAAGCCCTGGAGAACCTTAGCGAGGCTCGCGAGAAGGGTGATTTCGCGGCGGTGAACCAGTACACGAAGGATTTTTCTTTCAATCTGGGCGGTCATATTAACCACTCGATTTTCTGGACCCTGCTCTCCCCCAACGGCGGAGGGCAGCCGGAAGGCGAACTTGCCGAAGCCATCAAGGATTCCTTCGGTGATTTCGCTACCTTCCAGAAGCAGTTCACGGCTGTGGCCACCGGCATTCAAGGCTCGGGCTGGGCGGTGCTCGGCTACGATTCCGTGGCCGGCAAACTGGTGATCTACCAGATGTATGACCAGGCCAATAATGTGCCCGCCGGGGTGCTGCCCGTTTTCCAGCTCGATATGTGGGAGCACGCCTTCTATCTTGACTACCTCAACGTCAAGGCCGATTACGTCAAGGCGATCTGGAATATCGTCAATTGGGAAGAAGCCGGGCGGCGTTTGGCCACCGCCCAGGAGCAGGCCGCCGGCCTCCTCATTCGCAAATAAGTCGGGCGCGAATCGATTTAGCGCTATTCAGTGATAGCACGAAGGGCGAGGCTCCTCGCAGAGGCACCTCGCCCTTCACGTTATCCTGGCCAATTTTGGCCCTATCCGAAACCGCCGGAAGCTACCCGGTAGCTACCCAGTAACTACCTGGCAACTACACCGCGGAGAGAATATCAACCACCACGGCGATGGCCTGGGCCGGATTATCCTTACTGGGCACGCTCAGCAAAACCCGGGAGCCCACCGGCACCCCGGCCAGGGGCGCGAAAATCTGCTGGGTGGACGGAACCGAACGCGGCCCGGCCGGGTAATTCGCGGTTGTGGGAACCCAGGTGTTTTCCGCGTGGGCGTTATCCCACTGCGCGGCCGCGAACTGGAGCACATAGGTGCCCTTCTCCGGGAGGGGAGCCCCGCTGCCGCGGGCAATCACCGTGGCCTTGAGCTCCGCGGGAGCTTCCGCGCCCTCTTTCACCCGGATCTCGGTAATGGGCTGACCCAAGTCCCCCTTGTAGTCCACCGGGAGCGCATCAGCCGCGGTTTCCACCGTGGCACCGGCCTCACCCGCGCTCTTCGCGTTCCAGGCATCCAGAATTTCCACGTAGAACGCGATGGTATCCGTGGCCCCGATGGAGCCATCCTGGGTACCGCCCGAAGGTCCGTACCCCCACTTCGCCGGGATGGACAAAATCAACTTGTCCCCCACGTGGGCCTTGGCCAGGGTGTGGCTCCAGCCCGGGATCACCTGGGCGAGCGGGAATGTGGCCGGAGCATTACGCGAATAGGAAGAATCGAAAGGCTCGTTCTTCCCCCACACTTGGCCCACGTAATTGACCTTGGCCACCGCATCGGCGCCAAGTTCCGCGCCGCTGCCCTGTTCGAGCACCCGCACCCGCACATCCGCGGGAGCATCCCCCTTCGGGAACTCCAGCAGCGGTGCCTGCGCCGTGCCACCCAGGGACGGCATGCCCTCCTCCGAGTACACGATTTCGGGGACTTCCCCGGGGGCGGGGCTTTCCACCGCGCCGCTTGCCTCAGCACTTGCGGATTCGGAAGCAGCTGGTGTTGAGCTAGCTGCGCCGTCGTTCCCACCCGAACATGCCGCGAGGCTGCACGCAAGCAAGGCCGCCGTGCAGCCCGCAAGAATTTTCTTTCCCATCAATGTCACTTTCTTCATCCCGTTCACGCCGCGCGAGTGCGCCGCGGCCTTCGCGTATCCGCGCTTTAGCGGCTTTCGCCCGCGCCCAGTTTCTCCAGGAGCAGCGCCTCCGCCAGAATAGCGTTACGCCAATCGCCCAGGTGCAGGGATTCGTTATGAGCGTGAGCGCGGGCGTCCGGATCTTCCACGCCGGTCACCAGAATCTCCGCCTCCGGGAAGACTTCCGCGAGGTCGGAAATGAAGGGAATGGACCCGCCGGTGCCGATGTCTACCGATTCGTGACCGAAGGCTTCGCTGAGGGCCTCGCGAGCCAGATGCATGATGGGGGTATCCTCCCCGGCCTTGAAACCGGAACCCGCTTCCGCAACTTCGGTAACCACGGTGGCCCCGAACGGCGCCTGCGCCTCAATGTATTCGGCCAGCAGTTCGCCGGCGCGCTGGGGATCCTGACCGGGAGCCACCCGCATGGAGAGGAAAGCCCGCGCGGAGGGAATCACGGTATTGGAAGCTTCCGCGGTGGAGGTCACGTCCATGCCGATCACGGCGATGGAGGGTTTCGTCCACATGCGCGAATTGAAGGAGCCGGTGCCCAGGAGCTGCATGCCGGGCAAAATCGCGGCATCGCGGCGCAGGTGCTCTTCTTCGTAATCGACGTCGGCATCATCCCACGCATCCAGGCCGGGAACCGCAACGTCACCGTTCTCGTCGTGCAAGGTGGCGATAATCCGCGCTAGGGCGGTCACCGCATCGAGAGTGGGCCCACCGTACTGGCCCGAATGCACGCCGTGGGTGAGAGTGGACACTTCCACCCCCAGGCGCACAACGCCGCGCAGCGACGTGGTCAAGGAGGGCACCCCCACCTTCCAGTTACCCGAATCAGCCACCACGATGGCATCAGCCTCGAGGCGATCCCGGTAGGTTTCCAGGAAAGCGTGGAAGGTAGGCGAACCGATTTCTTCTTCGCCTTCGATGAAGAGGGTGACGTTCACGGCCAGGTCATCGCCGAGGGCCGAGATCGCGGCCATATGGACGAGCACGCCCGCCTTATCATCGGCGGTGCCGCGCCCGTACAGGCGCCCGTTCTTTTCCACCGGCTCGAAAGGATCGGATTCCCAGCCGTCCAGGGTGCCCTGCGGCTGCACATCGTGATGCGCGTAAAGAAGAATGGTGGGCTTATCATCGCCGACGTGCTTATGGGCGAGAATCGCCGGGCGGCCCTTCCCCTGGGGCGTTTCCAATTCAATAATATCGACGTCGAAACCGCGTTCGCGGGCCATGCGCGCCACGAATTCTGCGGATTCACGCACTTTCGCCTGGTCAAATGCATCGGCGGAAACGGAAGGAATACGGACAAGGTCCTCAAGCAAAGCACGATGGACGGGCAGGGCCTCATCCACGCGCGCAACAAGATCACTACTCATACGTCCTAGGGTACCGGGTTCGCCCGCGGGCGCGGCGGGTGCTGAACAACGACGGCACAGGCCGCGGGTGGCCGGCTTTACGTGAAGAGCTGCGGTAGTGTGCGCGGGTAATGGACAGGGCGGCCGCGCGCGAACGGTTAGACTATTCTCGTTCAAGGCATAGTTGGCGACGACGCAGGAGTTGAGATGGCATTCGGCCGCAAGAAAGAGGCATTAGAAAAGGCGCAAGAACAGGCAGCCCCCGCCCCCACTCATCCCAAGGGATATACCCCGGGCAAGGGAGCCCCTACCCCGAAGCGTAAGGACGTGGAAGCGCGCCACCGCCGGCCGATTATTTCTGATAAATCCTCGATGACCCGCGAGGAAAAGAAGGCCCGCAAGGCCGAGGAACGCGCCCGTTCTTCCGAGCGTTGGGAACGCGAACAAACCGCGATGAAAACGGGGGATATTCGGAATATGCCCCTCGCTCACGCGGGTGTGCAGCGGGCTTTCGCGCGCGATGCTCTTGATTCGCGCTTCCAGTTCTCCTCGCTCATGCTTTTCCTGGCCGTCATTATGATCGCGGGTGTTTTCACTCTCACCCGCTTCCCGTTGGTCTTCAATGTGTTTGTTATTACCTGCTACGCGATCCTGGTGCTCATGGCCCTGGAATCGTGGTGGCGGGCCCGCCAGGTGCGCACCCTGGTCGAATACAAATACGGGGAGGATAAGACTCCGGATCGCCTGGTCGGGCAGATGATGTCGCGCGGTTTCACCCCGCGGCGCTGGCGCATGCCCCGCCCCATGGTGAAATTCGGTGAGTACCCCGAGGGCGGCACTCCCGCGGATCTCAAGAAGGCGCGGGAAGCGAAGAAAGAAATGAAGCGGGCCGCAAAGGGCTAAAGCGAAGGGCTAGCGAGATTACAGATTGCGCTGGGCGATGCTAGCTGGCCGGGACCACATAATCCAGGCCAGCCCGGCAATGGCCCCGAGGGTGGGAAGGTAATAATAGGTGGCTCCGGCCTGATACCAGGGACTCACCTGGTGGAAAAGATCAGGGATGACCACGCCCACCACGGCCATCACAATATTGGCGCTCCAGCAGGTGGTGGCCACCCAGCGCATCCGCCGCCCATTATGGAGCGAACCGGCGCAGGCCAGCACCCACACAAGCGCCGCCACCAGGGTGGTGGTCATGCGCCCGGGATAGCCCAGCTGAAAATCTTCGGTGCCCGCAACAATGGCCCGCCACACAAAAATGGCGGCCCCCAGGCTCAGCGCAATGAGGAGGAAGAGAGGCCAGCCCACGGCGGTGCGCCTCTCGTCTCGGATCATTTCACTATTCACCTGGCTCCTCCCAGAATCCTGCACTGGCTGCGCGCCCCCCTCGCGGAGCTGACCGCGGAGACGACGTACCATCATAAACCTTTAAGCGCGCCGGTGCTCCGCGTTCCAACGGCGCACCGACTCGGGATAGCCGGTGCGATTAATTTCGTAGAAAGGTATGCCCAGTTCACGGGCAAGTTGTGCTCCGGCTGCCAGATCGGGCACCCGCCGGCGGGTCCACTCCCCGCTGCGAGCAACGAGAAGAAGAGCCGCCGACTCACGCGGAGTTTCCACCTCAAAATAAGCTTCCACCCCCGCGCGAGTCTCGATGAAATCGGCGAAGTGTTTCGCCGTCGCCGAACGGCGAGCACCGCCGTGAGCAGCACGGGAACGGGAGCGACGCGAAAAAAGACCCATACGGTGATTTTAGCGACCCTCGCTGGGAGCGTGATGCGTCCCAGATAACACCTCGGCATGGCAGAATATAGGTATAGCGGCTCTTGTACCGCATTCCAAAATGTTGTATTGCGAAGGGAAATCCTGTGGCAGAAACGAAAGAGTACGACGTCGTCATCCTCGGTGGCGGCAGCGGCGGCTACGCGGCCGCGCTTCGTGCCGGTCAGCTCGGCCTGACCGTTGCTCTTATTGAGGCTGACAAGCTCGGCGGTACCTGTTTGCACCGCGGGTGCATCCCCACCAAAGCATTGCTGCACGCCGCTGATGTTGCTGATGAAATGCGCGAAGGCCCGTCCATCGGCGTGAAGGGTTCCTTTGAGGGCATTGATATGCCCACCTTGCAGGCCTACAAAAACGGCGTGATCGAGAAGATGTTCAAGGGCCTGACCGGCCTGGTCTCCTCGCGTGGAGTAGAAATTGTGCAGGGCTGGGGCAAGCTCGTCGCGAAGGACACCATCGAAGCTAATGGCGTGCACTACCGCGGCAAGCACGTTGTGCTGGCCTCCGGTTCCTACTCGAAGACCATCGGCCAGGAGATCACCGGCCGCGTCCTCACCTCCACCGAAGCGCTGGAGCTGGGTGAGGCCCCCGGATCCGTGATCGTGCTGGGCGGCGGGGTCATCGGGGTGGAATTCGCCTCCGCGTGGCGCTCCTACGGTGCGGAAGTCCAGATTATTGAGGGCCTGCCGCGCCTGGTCCCCAATGAGGATGCGGAAGTGTCCAAGAATCTGGAACGCCAGTTCCGCAAGCGCGGTATTAAATTCGCCACCGGAACCATGTTTGATCACCTCGAACAAACTGATCATTCCGTCAAGGTTTTCACCCAGGACGGCAAGGAATTCGAGGCGGATTACCTGCTCATCGCTATCGGGCGCGGTCCGGCGACCGCGAACCTCGGCTACGAAGAAGTCGGGGTGAAGATGGATCGCGGTTTCGTGCTCACCGATGAGCGCCTGCGCACGAACGTTGATGGAATCTACGCGGTGGGCGATATTGTGCCCGGCCTCCAGCTGGCACACCGTGGTTTCCTCCAGGGTATTTTCGTTGCTGAAGATATTGCGGGCCTCAACCCCAAGGTGATTGACGAAACGAAGATCCCGCGCGTCACGTTCTGCACCCCGGAAATCGCCTCCGTGGGCCTCAATCAGGATAAGGCTGAGGAAGAATACGGCAAGGAAAATATCACCACTGCCACCTTCAACCTCACCGGGAACGGCAAGTCCCAGATGCTGGGCGCGGCCGGTTTCGTCAAGCTGGTTGCGGTCAAGGATGGCCCCATTGTGGGCTTCCACGCCATCGGGGCGCGCATGTCCGAACAGATTGGCGAAGGTGAACTCATGGTGGCCTGGGAAGCCTACGCGCAGGACTTCGATGGTCTTATCCACGCCCACCCCACCCAGAACGAAGCAATCGGCGAAGCGGCACTGGTCCTCGCGGGCAAGCCGCTCCACAACCACTAAATCGAGGGAGATAACTCTATGTCTGAACCGTTGAAGATGCCCGCCCTGGGCGAATCCGTCACCACCGGTACCGTGACCGCCTGGCTCAAGCAGGTGGGCGATACTGTTTCGCTCGACGAGCCGATTGTGGAAGTCTCCACAGACAAGGTCGATTCGGAAGTCCCCTCCCCCGCGGAAGGCGTGATCGAACAGATCCTCGTCCAGGAAGATGAAGAAGTTGAGGTGGGTGCCATCCTCGCCTATATCGGTGATGGCTCCGGCGTGGCTGCTCCGGCAGCTCCCGCCAGCAATGCGGCGCACGCCGAAGAAGCGGCTCCGGCTGCAGCTGCCGCACCTGCCGCACCCGCCGCGCCGGCTCCGCAGCAGGGTGGCTCGGCTGCCACCGGTGTGGAAGTGAAGATGCCCGCTCTGGGCGAATCGGTCAATGAGGGAACTGTTACCTCCTGGCTGATAGCCGAAGGCGACGAAGTCGAAGCCGACCAGCCCATCGTGGAGGTCTCCACGGACAAGGTCGATTCGGAAGTCCCAGCCCCGGCCGCCGGCATCATCCAGAAGATTGTGGTCCAGGAAGATGAAACGGTTGCGGTGGGCACCGTCATCGCTTATATCGGCGACGGCGCAGCCGCGCCCGCCCCCGCGGCTCCCGCCGCCGGTGCGGCCTCGGCTGAAGCACCGGCCAGTGTGGCAGCGGTCCAGGAACCGGCTTCCGGGACCCCGCAGCACGGCACCCCGGCCCAGCAGGAAAACCAGGCGAACACGCCGAATCTGGATACGGCTGATGCCGGTACCGGGTTCTCCGAACCGGATGCTTATATCACTCCGATTGTGCGCAAGCTCGCCAAGGACTTGGATGTGGACCTGTCCGGAGTCAAGGGCTCCGGCGTGGGCGGGCGTATTCGCCGCCAGGATGTGGAAGCGGCAGCCGCGGCCGCGAAGAAGGCTGCGGAAGAAGCCGCGCGTGCCCAGGCCGCTGCTTCCCAGCCGGCCCCGGCAGCTGCACCCGCGCCCGCCGCGGCGAAGAAGTCCGTGCCGAGCGCACCGTCCGCTGAGGCAGCTCAGCTGCGCGGTACCACCGCGAAGATGACGCGCCTGCGCCAGACGATCGCCAAGCGCATGGTGGAATCCCTCCAGATTTCGGCGCAGCTGACCACCGTGATCAAGGTGGATGTCACGAAGATCGTCAAGCTCCGGGAAGCCAATAAGGCTGCTTTCGCCGAACGTGAAGGCACCAAGCTGACCTACCTGCCCTTCTTCGTCAAGGCCGCCATCGATACCCTGAAGAACCACCCGAAGCTCAATGCCACCATCAAGGACAATGAGGTGAAGTACTTCGATTACGAGAATATCGGCATCGCGGTGGATACCCCGAAGGGCCTGTTCGTTCCGGTTATCAAGAACGCGGGCGATCTCAATATCGCCGGCCTGGCCCGGGCGATCAACACCGGCGCGGCCAAGGTACGCAATGGCGAAGCAGCTGTCGATGACCTCACCGGCGGTACCTTCACCATTACAAATACCGGCTCGAACGGCGTCATGTTTGACACCCCGGTCATCAACCAGCCCGAGGTAGCCATCCTGGGTATCGGCGCGATTATGCGCGAACCCGGCATCGTCAAGGACGCGGACGGCAATGAATCCATCGGTATTCGTTCCTATCTCTACCCGGCGATCACCTACGATCACCGTTTGGTCGACGGCGCAGATGCTGGCCGGTTCCTCAAGGAATTCAAGGCCCGCCTGGAAGAAGCCGATTTCGAGGGTGCGTTCTAAGGAACTAAAGAACTAAGAACCTTGGTTCCTCTGGGTTACGCAGTACACCTAGGATGCTACGTAACTCGGTGACACAACCTCAGTCGCGCGCGTGATCGCGCGAACGGGAAGCTCCCCGGTTCCGGTAGTGCTATCTGGCATTCCGGATACCGGGGAGTTTTCGGGTTAATAGCCGGGGTAATAGCCAAAAATAGTTGCTAATGACGGCGTGCCGGTGGCGCGGGTCCGACCCGGTACCGCAACGAACCGGACCCGAAAACAGAGTGTACGGGCGACCGGCGCGGTGGGCTTCGGCGCGTACTGTCCACAAAAAGCAACCACAGCTACATTAACTTTTCCGAATCGTGCACTGGTGTTGCTTTTTGTGCGCTCCTGGCTCTGGGCGTTGCATCCTGTCGCTCCTCCGTGTCGAGGCGTTGCTTTTTGAGAGCTTCCGCGCCGAGAGGTTACATTCTGTGAACCCTGGCGTTGTGGTGTTGCTATTTGCCGGTGCCAACACCGGGAGGTTGCATTTTGCGAGCACCTTCGCGGACCGGTCTATGCTTGTATACCCCTGGGGGCAAGTAGGAATTGCGTGGGCCAACAGAGTGTACGTGGGTGACAGTTTTTCCCTGCTTTATTGTCAGGCGGTCGGTGTCAAGTAGTTGTGAAAAATATAGCTACTATAACATGTAGAGATATAATGGTTACGGTTTGCGCCCTGCTTAGGCCGCCCGCTTGGCCCGGAAAACAAAGTGGGTGTGAGAGCACCGTTTTCAGCCGGTTTTATGTTCCTTATGCCCATTCTGTGGGACGCAGTGTCCAGAATGCCCGTTTTGTTGCCTCGCTGGAGCATCGCTGCCCCGTGGCCGGCGGGGCAGGGTGTTTTTCCGGGATGTACTGCCGATGTCGTACATGCGAAGTACATCCCGGAAAACATATAGCCCCTCCCCAGGTGCTGGTGTGACTCCTGAGGTTCGGTTGATGGAACCTCGGTTGATGGGCCCTCGCCGGCGGCCGCCGTTACGGGCACGGATGAACCGCCACGATCCTCCACGGCTGCGGGCTCAGCTGCCAGCGCGCACACCGCTCCGGTTGCGGCCCGATAGTTTCCCCGCTGGCGAGAACGAGACTGCGCTGCACCGTGACAACTTCAAGAAGGTTCTCCCCCACCCAGAAAGCTTCCCGCACCTCGGTTTCCACATGCGCTACCGGAGTGTTCTCCAGCACGCTACGCAACTTCGCATCGGCTGCCGCTGCTTCACCTTCCGGCACGCTCAAGGCGCTCAGCGCTGCTATATCACCCGCGCTAATAGCGGCATCGCGCGCCGCCACCAGCTGGCGAGCCACCGCCACAGCATCCGGCTCCGACGCGAGATCTGCACCAGCGCCTGACACCGGGCTCTGGCCGGGTACCGAACGGTCGCCAGGCCCCGGGCTGTCACCGTACCCCGGGCCCTCGCCAGGCACCGCGCCATCGCCATACCCCGAGTCTTCTCCCCGCACCGGATCCGCGGGGGCCTTGTTCACCGTGGGTACCAGCGCGCCCAGCGCCATTCCTACCAGTACACCTGCCACCATCCCGAGGACGCACAGGCGCACCAACATAGCCACCCGCCCGTCGCTAGCTCCGCTTACCCCGCCTACGCCACATGCCCCGCGTGCCCCGCGCCGATTCATCACTGTGCCTGCCATAGGCGTACTTCACCACCGCCGGCCCATCTCGTCCAGAAGCCATCCACAGGAAGGCCCGCCACTGCGTCGTTATCCACAAGCCGCTCGCGCCGCACACCTGACGCCGCACGCCGCAGCCGCACGCCTCCCACCTCCCGCCTCCCGCAGAGTTCTCGAGCACATCACCACGCTTGCCCTTGATGCCGAGGTCACCGCAGGATCCATACCTCCACCCCGAACGGTCCGCCAGCGTGAGATTGGGCCAGGCGCTCAACAAAACCGGCGCTATCGTCTAGAATCGACGGGGACTATCGAGAAGGATCTAAAAGGAATCAGATGGCACAGGATAAGAACAAGGGCGCGAAGAAGAAGCCGGGCTTTTTCAAGACTCTACGTGACGCATTCACCATCGCGAAGCGCACCTACAAGCATCTGGGCTGGTGGCTTGCCCTGGCCGGGCTCGCGGGCCTGGGAATTGGCATTCTCCTCGGTTTCCTCACCAAGAGCTGGATCGCGTGGACCGTTTTCGGGATCCTCCTCATGCTCCTGCTTCCCATGCTGCTTCTCACCCGGGCGGTGCGCTCGGCTAGCTACGCGCAGCTGGATGGCATGCCGGGAGCCACCTCCGCGATTCTCGATTCGCTGCGCGGCTCGTGGGTCAAGCAAACTGAACCGGTGCGTTTCAACGCCCGCCACCAGGATTTCGTTTTCCGCCTCATCGGGCGCCCCGGCGTGGTTCTGGTTGCCGAAGGCCCCATCTCACGTACCCGCAAGCTCGTTGATGATGAGCGCCGGGCTATCCGCCGGGTAGCCCCGAATGCCCCGGTGCACGCCATTTTCATGGGCAATGGCGAAGGCCAGGTTCCGCTGGCCAAGATTGAAAAGGCTATTAAGAAGCTGAAGAAGGAAATTTCCGCCCAGGAAGTTTCTGCCCTGGCCCAGCGCCTCGAAGCTTTGGGGAATAAGGCACTCAATATCCCCAAGGGAATTGATCCCACTAATATTCGCGCTAATCGGCGGGCCCTGGGCGGCCAGTAGGCCGCGCCGTCGTCGTATATATTTCGTATCCGCCCGGGGAATTCCACGTGAGTTCTCCGGGCGGAGGCACGCCCGGAGGTTTTTGGAGCCGGGGCAGCACGCTAAACTACATGGGGTAACCGCACCGCTAGCCGCGCCGCGCGCCGGGAGGAGTCCGCATGTTCACAAGTGTCGCCGAAGCTGCCGAGTTTATCGCGGAAAACGAGATCGAATTTCTTGATATTCGCTTCTGTGACCTGCCTGGCGTGATGCAGCATTTCACGGTACCCGCCACCCAGGCAACCGCCGAAAAAATGAACGAGGGCTATATGTTTGATGGCTCCTCGATCCGCGGTTTTACCTCGATTCATGAATCGGATATGAAACTGCTTCCGGATGTTTCCACCGCTTTTGTGGATCCGTTCCGTTCCGAACCCACCCTCGTCATGAATTTCAATGTGGTGGATCCGTATACCGATGAGCCTTTCGCGCGCGATCCGCGCAACGTTGCCGAACGCGCCGAGGCGTACTTGCGTTCCACGGGTATTGCGGACACGATTTCGGTGGGTGCGGAAGCCGAGTTTTATTTATTCGACGACGTGCGCTATGACACCACGGTCAATCATTCCATGTACGTGATTGATTCCAATGAGGGCTCGTGGAATTCGAGCCGCTTGGAGCCGGGCGGGAATACCGGCTACAAGATTCCCCACCAGCAGGGCTATTTCCCGGTGGCGCCGGTGGACGCGAACGAGGATGTGCGTGACCTCATGTGCCAGTATTTGGCGCAGGTGGGTCTGGATGTAGAACGTGCCCACCACGAAGTGGGCTCGGGCGGCCAGCAAGAAATCAATTATCGCTTCAATTCTTTGCGCGCCGCGGCGGACGACCTCATGAAATTCAAGTACGTCATTCGCCGAGCTGCCGATGTGTGCGGGAAAACTGCCACTTTTATGCCCAAGCCGCTTTTCAATTCGGCCGGCTCGGGGATGCACTGCCATATGTCGCTGTGGAAGGATGGCCAGCCGCTTTTCCACGATCCGCGCGGCTACGGGCAGCTATCGGACCTGGCGCGCTGGTACGTGGGCGGTTTGCTGGCCCACGGGAAGGCGCTCGCGGCCTTCACTAATCCGTCCGTGAATTCCTACCGCCGCCTGGTTCCCGGTTTTGAGGCGCCGATCAATTTAGTGTATTCGGCGCGTAACCGTTCGGCCGCGATCCGGATTCCGCTGAGCGGGAATTCCCCGGCGGCCAAACGTATTGAATTCCGGGTTCCCGACCCGACCGCCAATCCCTACCTGGCTTTCTCCGCGGAGCTCATGGCGGGCCTGGACGGCATCCGCAACCGGATTGAGCCGCCGGCCCCCATCGATAAGGATATTTACGAGCTGCCGCCGGAAGAATACGCGGATATCGAGACGATTCCGGCCTCCCTCGATGCGGCTTTGGCCGAGCTGGAAGCCGATCACGATTTCCTCCTCGAGGGGGATGTGTTCACCGAGGACTTCATCGCCACCTGGATTAAATACAAGATGGATGCGGAAGTGACCCCGCTGCGGGCCCGCCCCCACCCGTACGAATTCGAGCTGTACTACACGCTCTAACCAGGCGCGAGGCGCGGGCTAGTCGCGCCCGTAAAAAACATGCTCCACGGCGGCGCGGGCATGCCGCGCGGCCCGGGCGCGCCGGTCGAGGATATCGCTGGCGTGCTCGGCGCCCAGGATCGCGGCCATGCGTTCGCGCTCGCGTGGATCACGCGGAATGACCTGGGCGGCGCTCCCGGTGCGGCCCGTCGCCACAAAAGCGGCCTGGCGCAGCGCGCTGGCAGCCTGCCAGCCCTCCACGAGGGCGTGTTCCTCATCCGCGGTGATCAGCCCGGCAGCGCCGGCCGCCCGCAGTGCCTCCCCCGTTCCGGTGACCCGGAGTTGCGGGTAGGCCGCGGCGTGCTCGAGCTGGAGGAGCTGCGCGGTCCACTCCACATCCGCGCTTCCGCCCGGCCCGAGCTTGAGGTGGGAGGCCGGGGCCACTCCCCCGGGAATCCGCTCTTTTTCCACCCGGATTTTCATGAGCCGGATGGCGGTGCACCGCGCCTCATCCCAGTGCGCCGGGTAGCGCAGCGGGGCGATGAGCTCAAGGAAACGCTCCCCGAGTTCGCGGTCCCCGCCCACCGCGCGGGCCCGCAGCAGCGCCTGGAATTCCCAGGGCTCGGCCCAGTTGCGGTAATACTCCCCGTAGGAATCCAGGCTGCGCGCGAGCACCCCGCTGCGGCCCTCGGGGCGCATATCAGCATCCACGGCCAGCGGCGGCGCCCCGCCCACCTCCTGCTCCAGGCGCATAAAAGCACGCGCCAGTGCATCGGCATCCCCGGCAGCTTCCTCCGGCCCGTCCCACACGAACATCACATCCGCATCGGAGGTATAGCCGCATTCGCGCCCGCCCAAGCTTCCCAGCCCGATCACCGCAAAAGAAAAATCGGGATGCGGGCTATCCACCTCGTTTTTTTCGGCGACGACGGCGCACCTGGCGGCGCGTACCCCCGCTTCCACCGCGCATTCCACGGCGTTACTCACCGCGCCCGCCACATCTTCGGGCCCGAGCAGTCCGAGAGCCTGGGCCATGGCGGTGCGCAGCACTTCCCGCCAGCGCAACCACCGGCCCGCCCCGGCGATCTCCTCCGGCCGGCTGCGTCGCTCGAGGAGCGCGTCCAGCTCCCCGCGCAGCGCCCCGGCGCTGCGCGGGGCCAGCTCGGCGTCGTCGCCCAACCACGCAATGGATTCGGGTAGTTCGGGGATATCGCGGGCCAGGAAACGCGAACGGGACAGAATGAGGGCGAGGCGGTGGGCGACGGGCCCGCCGTCGCGCAGGGTGCGCATATACCAGGAGGTGGTCCCCATTTTTTCGGAGAGCACCCGGAAAGCGAGCAGCCCGGCATCCGGTTCGGGGCCTTCGGCGAACCACCCGAGCATGACGGGCAGGAGCTGGCGGGCGATGGCCGCGCGCCGGCTGGTGCCTTCCGTGAGGGCGCTGATATGGCGTAGTGCGCCGGCCGGGTCGCGGTAGCCGATACTGGCCAGGCGGATGCGGGCGGCTTCGGGGGCCAGGGAAATATCGTCGGCGGCTAGCTGCGCGGCGGCGGGAAGGAGGGGCCGGTAGAAAATATCTTGGTGGAGTTCGCGCACCTCCCGGCGTACCTGCGCGAAGGTGTCGGTGAGGGCCGCGGCGTCGGGCAGGCCGAGGGAGCGGGATAGGCGGCGCAGGTCGTCTTCGCGGGTGGGAAGCACGGCGGCCCGGCGCAGCCGCACCAGTTGGGCGCGGTGTTCCAGGCAGCGCAACCAGCGGTAGTGGTGGTCGAGGCGAGCGGCATCGGGGCGGGAGATATATCCGCCTTCCGAGAGGCTCGCGAGCGCCGTGGTGGTGGTGGCCGAGCGGATGGTGGTGTCTACGCGCCCATGCACGAGCTGGAGGAGCTGGACGGTGAATTCCACGTCACGCAGGCCGCCTGCCCCTAATTTGATATGGCGTTCGCGTTGGGCGGTGGGGATATGGGCTTCCACGCGGGCGCGCATGGCCCGGGCGTCGGTCACGAAGTTGTCCCGGGAGGCGGCATTCCAGACGAGCGGGGCGGTGGCGCGCAGGTAGTTATCGCCGAGTTCGCGGTTGCCGGCGGCCACGCGGGCTTTGAGGAGGGCTTGGAATTCCCAGCTTTGTGCCCAGGTGGCGTAGTAGTCCAGGTGGGAGGCGAGGGTACGCACCAGGGGGCCGGTTCCGCCTTCGGGGCGCAGCGCGGTGTCGATGGTCCACAGGGCGCTTTCGGGGCCGGGTGCGCTGATATATCCGGCGAGTGTAGTCGCCAGCGCGGTGCCGATCTCCAGGGCTCGTGCTTCGCTGACTCCCGGGCGTGGTTCGGTGATATAAACGACGTCCACATCGGAGGCGTAATTGAGTTCCCCTCCCCCGGTTTTCCCGAGCGCGATAATCGTGAAATCAACATCGTGAGCATCGGGTACCCGGGTGCGGGCGAGCTGGAGGGCACCTTCCAGGGTGGCGCAGGCCAGGTTGGAGAGAGTGGCGGCCACTTCGGGCAGGCGAGCAGCGGGATCAGGCAGGGTGAGGTCCCAGCCGGCCAGGGTGAGGATGCGGGTGTAGTAGTGGGCGCGCAGCGCGGCAATAGCATCCTGGAGGTCACTGCGGTTCTCCCGCGAGTCGCTTCCAGCCGCCATTCCAGCCTCCGGCCCGGCACCGGTCACAGGACTCGTCCCGGTACCTTCCACGGCACCCGCGAGCCAAGGGGCCAGGGCGGCGCACATGGCCGCCCGTTCATCCGCCTCGCTCAGCAGGGCGCGTGCTTCGGCTTCTTCGGCGGTCCCGCATAGTTCCCGGGCGGCTTGGGGGTGGCGCGCCAGGTGATCGGCCAGCGCGGTGGAGAGCCCGAGCACGGCGAGCAGGCGTGGCCGGGCTGCGTCGTCGTTCCCTACACCCTCCCGCCGGTTTAAGCCGAGCCGCGCGCAGGCCGCAAGCGCCCGGTCCGGATCCGCGACGTGCGCGAAATCCTCCGGCTGCCAGGCGCCGGCCTCCAGCTCCGCGGCGGCGCGTTCGGGGGCCGTGAATCCGCAGCGCCGGGCCCGCTGGGCGAGGGTGAGACGTCGCATACCCGCTCCCCGCGGCCCTAGCGGTCAGCCCGGAAACGCGCGCGTTCCAGCGGGGTGACCTGGGCGCGGTATTCGGCCCATTCGGCGCGTTTATCACGCAGGAAGTAATCGAAGGCATCCTCGCCCAGGATCTCGGCAACCAGGTCGGAGCTTTCCATGAGTTTGAGCGCGCTATCCAGGCTCCCGGGCAGGGATTCGATACCGAGCACGGAGCGTTCCATATCGGTGAGGAGGAGGACATCCGTATCGGCCGGGTCGGAAAGATCGTATTTTCCTTCGATTCCGGCCAGGCCCGCGCCCAGCACGGCCGCGAAAGCCAGGTAGGGATTGGCGGCGGTATCCAGGGCGCGGTATTCCAGGCGCGCGGATTGCGGTTTGGTGGGTTTATATTCGGGTACCCGCACGAGGGCCGATTGGTTGCGCGGCCCCCAGCACACGTAGGGCGGGGCTTCCCCGCCGCCCCACAGCCGCTTATAGGAATTAACATGCTGGTTGGTCACCGCGGTGATTTCGCGGGCGTGACGCATGAGCCCGGCCAGGAAGCGCCGCGCTGTTACCGACATCCCGAATTGCCCGCGCGGGTCGTGGAAAGCATTCGTTTCGCCTTCGAAAAGTGAGAAGTGGGTGTGCATGGCAGAACCGGGCCAGTGCGCCAGGGGCTTGGGCATGAAGGATGCTTCCACCCCGTGGCGCAGCGCCACTTCTTTAATAATGACGCGGGCGGCCATAATGCTATCGGCCATCGTGAGGCAGTCGGCGTAGCGCAGATCCACTTCCTGCTGGCCCGGGCCGATTTCGTGGTGGGAAAATTCCACGCTGATGCCCACGTCTTCCAGGGAAAGGATCACATCCCGCCGGAAATTATGAGCCACCGAGCGGGTCACGTAATCGAAATAAGAGGCCGAATCAATCGGGGTGGGTTCTTCATCGTCGCTGGCTCCCGGCTGGAAGAGGTAGAACTCCACTTCCGGGTGGGCGTAGGCGGTGAAGCCCAGGTCCTCGCAGCGGCGTAGGGTGCGCTGGAGGATAGCCCGCGGGTCGGAGCGGGCCGGTTCACCTTCGCGGGTGAGGATGTCGCAGAACATGAAGGCGGCGTCGTCGTTCCCATCCACGCCACGCAAGACCGCAAAGGTCGAGGCATCCGGGCGCGCAATCATATCGGATTCATACACGCGCGTGAGGCCTTGGATAGCCGAGCCGTCGAAGCCGACGCCCTCCGCAAAAGCATTATCGAGCTCCACGGGAGCCACCGCCACGGATTTGAGGGTGCCGACGATATCGGTGAACCACAGCCGCACGTAGCGGATACCGCGGTCGCTTATGGTGCGAAGGACGTGTTCTTGCTGGTCATCCATGGCGCTTCATCTTTCCGTGTTTTTTCGGGGAGGGTCCGTTAGTTCCGGCGAATTCGGTTATGCGTTCGGGCGCGGTCCGTTATGTCCGGGCGATGCCCGTTATGTGTGCGTGCGAGTGGAAACGGGGAGTAATCCGCGTACGAAGCGCCGCAGGTGGCGCCGCCGCGCGTGCGGAAGATCGTGGGCGAGCGGGTGGGAACGGAAACGGGTTTCCAAAACGCTGAGGGCTTCGCGTAGCTGGTACCAGTTTGTGATGTCTTCTCCGGCAAGGTGCAGCCACGGGAGAGCAGCGCCGACGTCGCGCATATCCCGCGAGTTAATTCGCTCGAGAGAACGAACCCATTCATCGGCACATTCCAGGCCGTAGGCCCAGCCCACGTAGGAGGCGAGGACCTCCGCGCTCACCCCGGCGAAGCGGGGCGCCGCGGTGAGGAAGCGCCGGAAGCCTTCTACCTGGTCGGAGGCCACCACCCCGTTCGGGGTGAGGGAAGAAAAGTTGAGGAGACCGACGAATCCGCAGAACACCAGCCAGCCACCCACGATGAGCCAGTACCAAGACAGCTGGAAAGCCAGGGCCCCGATAAAAGCCAGGCCCGTGAGCGCGATACCTCCGAAGAAGAGCACGGCGGCCAGCGAGCCCACCAATTCGCGCCCGTGGTGGTACCAGCCGCGCCGGGAGACCACTTCCGCTTTGCTATCGCGCGCGATGGCGAGGGCGAGGCGGGTGGAGAATCCCTGCACCCGCAGCACCGGGCGGGAGGCGGCCGGCAGCCCGGCGTTTTCCATCGCGGTGCGATACGAGCGATCATCAAAGGGCTCGGATTCCCGGAATGCTGCTGATTCAGCACTTTCCGGGGAGGCCAGGGCGGCCAGGAAGCGCGCCTCAAAAGGTTCGAGGGTGGAGGTATCGGCCTCGGTGAGGGAGATGGTGATCATCTGCCCGCGCAGGGCCGGATCCCGGAAGAAGTCAATAGTGAGGAATCCACGGGCGGCCAGGTCGAGGAGAGTGGTGATGGCGGCATCGTCCGCGGCGTAGTGGCGGTGCATAAAAGCCCCGAGGGCGGCGGGCATCTCCGGTGGAATGGTGCGTACCGGCGGGCGGGTATGCGGGCGGCGCCGCCGGTAATTATGGCCGGTCACCCCGGCAGGTTCACGCGGATATACCCCGCGCGGCAGATCGGCGTATTCCCGACTGGGGATGAGCGCCAAGC
Source organism: Actinotignum urematis (assembly GCF_051264595.1). Taxonomy (NCBI): domain Bacteria; kingdom Bacillati; phylum Actinomycetota; class Actinomycetes; order Actinomycetales; family Actinomycetaceae; genus Actinotignum; species Actinotignum urematis. The sequence goes on from NZ_JBOZBG010000001.1 coordinate 90,501, forward strand.
ACATAATGACCAGGGCGGTCACCCCGATCCCTAAGGCCAACCAGAATTCCAGTGCGTTCATGGACACCAGCTCAAGCAAGGGTTCCACAGTCACCTCCTCGCACCTAGCGTACCGTCCATGTTCCACCGCGGGCGCGATGATGCACCGGCGCGCGTGACCTAGTACTCTAAGCCATAGATATCGGGAGGTAATCATGACGGAGTTCTCACCGGCACGAATTCGGGTGCAGCACCTGAATGAGATGGTCGCTAACGGAGAGGTGCTCACGGCACTCACCTGCTATGACGCTCTAACAGCGCGGATCTTGGACGCGGCCGGAATCGATATTTTGGTGGTGGGTGATTCCATTGGCAATACCGCCCTGGGATTCTCCTCCACGATCCAGGTCACCCTGGAAGATATTGAGCGAGCCACCAGCGCCGTCATGCGCGGCACCACCCGGGCTTTTATTATTGCCGATATGCCCATGGGCACTTACGAAGAAAGCCCCGCGCAGGCTATCCGCACCGCTATCCGCCTGGTGCGGGCCGGGGCGGACGCGGTGAAACTGGAAGGCGGGGAAGCTTTCGCCCCCACCGTCGAAGCCCTCACCAAAGCCGGGATTAACGTGGTGGCCCACGTGGGTTATCGCCCCCACGCGGATGCCGCCCTGGGTGGCCCGCGGGTCCAGGGCCGGGATGAAGAAGAAAGCGAGGCCATTATTGATGACGCGGTCTCGCTGGAGAAGGCCGGAGCTATTGCCGTCGTCGTCGAAATGGTACCCGGGAAACTCGGAGCAAAAATTACCGAGATTCTTTCGGTTCCCACCCTCGGAATCGGGGCCGGGTATCGCACCTCCGGGCAGTTGCTGGTCTGGCCGGATATGGCCGGGATGACCGAATGGCAGCCCTCCTACGCCAAGCGTTTCGGCGAGGTGGGTGCGGCGCTGAGCAACGCGGTCACCGCTTTCCGCACGGCCGTCAAGGGCCGGGAATTCCCCGATAAGGAGCACAGTTTCTAAGCCATTACAATGGTGGCTATGAGTCTTGCAGCACGTGCGCCGCTCGGTACGGCGCGTCCCGGAAAGATTTCTCCGCGCCGTAAAGTTCCGGCTTCCATTGAACGCCCCGAATACATGTTCCATGACGGGCCGGAAGTGATCACCGCCTCGGATGTGAAAACCGAGGAAACGATTGAGCGGATTCGGGTGGCGGGAACCATTGCCGCGGATGCCATGTACGAGGCCGCCAAAGCGATCCGCCCGGGCGTCAGCACCGATGAATTGGATCGCATCGCGCACGAGTACATGATCGATAACGGGGCCTACCCTTCTTGCCTGGGCTATATGGGCTTCCCCAAGTCGATCTGCACCTCCGTGAACGAGGTTATCTGCCACGGCATCCCCGATGACCAGGTACTACGCGAGGGCGACATTATTAATCTGGATGTCACGGCCTATAAGGACGGCGTGCACGGGGATACCAATGCCACCTTCGGCGTGGGCGAGATCGACGAAGAATCCCGCCTCCTCATCGAACGCACCGCCACCGCTACCCTGCGCGGTATTAAAGCGGCACGCCCCGGGCGCCAGGTCAATGTGATCGGGCGGGTCATCGAGTCTTACACCAAGCGTTTCGATTACGGGGACGTCCGCGATTTCACCGGGCACGGTGTAGGCGAAGCTTTCCACTCCGGCCTTATTATTCCTCATTACGACGCCGCACCTTTGCACGGGGAAACTATTGAAGAGAATATGGTCTTTACGGTCGAGCCCATGGTGACCCTGGGAACAATCGACTATGAGATCTGGGATGATGACTGGACCGTTGTGACCAAGGATCGCGGGCGCACCGCCCAATTCGAGCACACCATCGTGGTGCGGGAAAGCGGGCCCGAAATCCTTACGCTGCCCTCCGATCCGAATCTCGGGCTGCGGCTCTAGGCGGGTAGACACGAGCTGATGTACAACGCGGGGGCGGATCCGAAAATCCGCCCCCGCTGTCATCTTGGCCTATACGCCGGGTTCTGTACCGCTTGCGCGGCGGCGACCATCCATCTACGTGCGCCATTGCTGACGCACTCTAGCAATCCACCCGTGCCCTAGACGAGGAGCCTTGCGGGGCACTGTCTGATCTTGCTCCCGGTGGGGCTTGCCGTGCCATGCCGGTCACCCGGCACGCGGTGGTCTCTTACACCACCCTTTCACCCTTACCTTGCGGCGGTTTACTTTCTGTTGCGCTTTCCCGCGGGTCACCCCGGGTGGGCGTTACCCACCACCGTCCTCTACGGAGCCCGGACGTTCCTCGAGGCGCATACGCGCCGCGCGGCCGCCCGGCCAACATGACCCGTTTATGCTACCAGCCTGGCGGGCGCGCGGGCGCAGACCTACTGGCACGTGGGTAGCAGACCTACGGGCGCGCGGTGGGCAACCCTGCGGGGCGCGGGTGCCGCTATACAGTGCGCGGCGGTCACCCCTGGATTCCGATCAGGATTCTAATCGGGGTTTCAGCAGCATCTAAGAATGCCGTTTCTGAATGTATCTCCCCCATCGATTACCACGAGTAATTATGCAATACTGTTTCCTTACTCACATACGAAAGTCCGAATGCGCGGGAAAGTAAGGCAAGCCGTTCTCACCCCCGCAGCAGCGATTGTCAAGTCTTTGAGGATCCCTTGCCCGTAAATATTAAACCTGCTTAGAATCCAGACAACAGGCAAAACAGCGACGTTTCGCGCGTTTTCTCTGTTAGTAGGTAATGGCTGCGGGGGCCGACTTTGCGTGAGGGTCGGCTCCCGCACCTCTCTCCGCAACGTTGCGTGAATGCTCCACACGCTGCGCAACACCGCGAATACCTGCCACGCGCCACCGCTACCCACCACCGTAGACGCTCACCACATTTAACCAAAGGTCATGTACGAATATACAGTCTGGCTCGTAGACTTTAGCTGTTTTATAAACGCTCAAAAGTTGCAGATTAGCCGCTCCGGGTAGTACTGCACGTCTTCGCGAAGGATCCCCATGACACAGCGCATCTCCCGACTCGCCAGTACTCTTACCGTGACCACCCTCGCCCTCAGCATGGCGAGCACCGTTGCCGCCCATGCCCAGCCGGCCGCCGACTCCCCCACCCCGGGAGCCTCCTTTACCTCCTGCACGGATTCCCCCAAAGCGAAGGCCGCGGTGGATGAAGCAAAGGCCGAACGCGAGGCACTGGTCAAGAAAACGGAAACGGCGCAGCAGGAGCTCGCCGCCGCTCAGGAAGCGGCAACGGCGGCGCAGGCCGCCAAGGATGCAGCAGCCGCGAAACTGAGCGAGGCGGATAAGGCCGCTCAGGCCGCCGCGGAGGCACGCGACAGTGCCAAGACCGCACTCGATGCTTTCCAGGCGGAAGGTCAGGCCGCGAAAGATGCGCTTCCCGCGGCCCGCACCGCCCTCGAGGAGGCGGAGGGCCGGGTAGGCGCGGCGTCGTCGCAAAAAGACAAGGACAGCGCGGCGGTAACGGAAGCGCAGCGCGTTCTTGAGGAAAAGAACGCGGATCTCGCCGCAAAGACGCAGGCCGAGAAGGATGCACGCGCGAAGCTGGAGGCGGCGCAGGCCGCCGAGGCCGCAGGCAATGCCGAACGCGAGAAGCTCGCCGCGCAGTTGCGTGAGGTGACCGAGAAGAAGGCGCAGGCGGATGCGGATGTGACCGCGGCGCAGGCGAAGGAACGCGCGGCGCAGGATACCCGTTCCGAGGTGGTTGCGCGGGAGGAGGAAAAGGTCGCCGCCGCGCAGCGCGGGTACGACGACGCTGTTGCCGCCCTTCCCGCCGCTCAGGCCGCGAAGGAGGAAGCCCAGCAGGCGGCAGCCGCAGCCGCTAACGACGTGACCGCCAAGCGTGGCGAGGACGAAGCTGCCCAGGCGAAGGCCAAGGATTCGGAAGCGAAGCTGGCGCAGGCCACGCAGAAGCTCGGTGATCTTGAGAACGCCGTGACCGACCTGAAGAACCGCCAGGCCGAGGTGGAGGCCGCGCTGCCCGCGCTCGAACAGGCGAAGAATGACGCTGAGGCCGCCTACAACGAAGCCCAGGCGGCCGAGGATGAAGCCAGGGATTGGTACGAGGCGGCTGCCGGAGATAAGAAGAATTTCACCGACGCGGACGTAGAGCAGTACCGGCAGGAATGGGAGGCGAAGAAGGCCGAAACCGCACCGAAGAAGGCGGCTTTCACGCAGGCTAATGATGCCTATACCGCTAAGGTTGCGGAAAAGGATCAGCTGGCCACCCAGGTTCCGGCGAAGGAAGCCGAGCGCGATGCCGCGCAGACCGAGAAGACCGGGCTGGAGACAGCTCACGCTGCGAATCAGCAGGCCGCGCAGGACAGCGCCGCGAAGCTGACCGCCGCGGTGGAAACCGAGAAGGCCAAGCGCGCTGCTCTTGCGGAGAAGGACGCGGCGCTCACCGCGGCCCAGCAGCAGGTAGAAACGACGAAGGCGGCTCTCGCTGCAGCGGAAGCGGCCGCCGCGGAAGCGACCCGCCCGGTGGATGAGGCCCTGGCCGCGGCCCAGCGGGAAACCGCCGCCGCGCAGGAGAAAGCCACGCAGCTAGCCACCGAGCACGCCGCACTTTCCGAGCAGATCATGACCGTGCACGTACCCAAGTGGAATGATCTGCGCCTCAAGCGTGAAGATGCACAGCAGGAGCAGACCCAAGCGGCCGGTGCGCTCGCGGAGGCAGAGGCCGCGAAGGGCGCTGCGGATCAGGAGCTTGAGAAGGCGAAAACTGCGGCGCAGAAGAGCGCTGCGGCGGTTACGTCCGCTGAAGCTGAGCGTGACGCGACGCGCCAGAAGGTAGCGGAGCTGGAAGCGGCCGGCGCGAAGCTGGACGGTTTGCAGGCCGAATACGACACGTTGGCCGCGGCTGCTACCCAGCCGGAGGCGGATGCTGCTGCGGCCCGTGAGCAGGATGCGGCCGCTGGCACGGCACTTGCGGACGCGACGGCGAAGGCCGCGGAGGCCGATGCGGCGGTAAAGCGTTCCACGGATGATCTTGCCGCGCTTGATACGCGTATCGCGGCGCTGCGGACTTTCCTGGACAAGTGCGCTGCTGAGGAAGCGGAGCGGCCGGGCGCGGGCGAACAGCCGGGTACCCCGGGCGCTCCTGAAACTCCGGCACAACCGGAACAACCGGCTAATCCAGAGCAGCCCGGAACCGGAACCGCGGCTCCGAGCACGCCGGCACCGAGCACGCCGGCACCGGGAGCTTCTGCGCAGAATCCTTCAGCGCAGGGCGGCAAGCATGCCGATCCTTCTGCACCGCTCGCCCGCGGTCAGCAGTCGGTTGCCAAGCACGCGGCACCCGCGGCGCAGCTGCCGAGCACCGGCGCGGAGAGCAGCGGCATCGCGGGTTCAGCTCTGCTGCTGATGCTTGCCGGAACGGGCGCGGTGGCGTACGCCTCCCGTAAGCGCACCACGCGCTAAAGCCGCACAACATAGAGTGCGCATAAGAACACCATTTTCAGCTGATTTCGTGTTTCTTATGCGCACTCTGTGTCTCTCATAGTTTCGAATGCGCACTCCGCACGTCCCCGCCTGGCAATTGCTCTGGCGGGGACGGGTTGTTTTTCCGAGCTGTACTACATCTGTCGTATATGCGAAGTACAGGCGTGAAAAAGAGAGCCGGCCTAGGCTTCGTCGTAATCAACCGGCACGATAATGCAGTCGTAGTCCTCAGAAAGATAAATCTCATCTTCCGGGGTGGCCTTGATTTGCGCCACTTCCACCGGGGAAAGTGTGATTCCCGCCCCGGTAGCACCGTTAGGCGTCATGGTCATAACCGCGTAGCCGCCGGTAGCAACCGAGTGTTCGTACACTTTTTTGAGCGATTCTGCCAGCGGTGCATAGAGTTCCTCGCGCTGAGCGCGGATTTTTTCTTGGGAAGCGGTGATGTCCGCGACCACGTCCTCCAGTTCGGAACGCTGGGCCAGTACTTTTTCTTGGAGTGAATCGATAGCTGCACCCAATTCCCGCACTCGCTCTTCGCCACCTTCAACAGCTTCGAGCGCAGCGAACTCCTTTTCCGACGTTTCTTCCAGGGTGGTGCGCAGCGCCGCCATTTCGTCTTCCAGCACGAGCAGATCGCGGGAGGTCAGCCCGGTGCCGGCATTATATTTTTCTTCTTTGTCCGCTACCTGGCGAGCCAAATCCGCGCTGGTCTTCTCCACACTCGCTAACTCCGCCCGCGCCTGCTCCAACTGCGTCTCCGCCGCGGTTTTTTCCCGCCCGCGCGCGGCAATCGCGTTGAGGAGTTTACCCAAAGAGGCTCGCAGCGGATGCTGGGTATTTTCCCGCTCGAGGCGATTGAGCTGCGCGTCCAAGTCTGCAACCTGAAGCAGGATAAGTTGATCGGCACGGGGTGCTTTCATCGGGTGGATCTCCTTCGACTCGCACGAAAGGCGCACGGCGCGCCTTCCCCTATTCTATGTGGGAGAACCGGCCCCGCGCAGCGAGCTCACCCGCGCAGCACCGATGGCCCGGCAAGCATGACGTAGCCCGGCCGGCACCACTGCGCCGTCGTACTTTAACCGCGCAGCGCAATATTCCAAGCATCCGTGGGAATCTCGGAAATATACGTATCCAGCTGCGGGAAGCGTGCGAGCAAACGCTGCTCCATCTCGCTCAGTACCGGCCATTCGCTAGCCCAGTGGGTGGCGCAGATGAGGGCGCAGCCGCCGTCCCAAATATGGTCGGTGGCCGGGTGGTGGCGCAGATCCGCGGTGAGATAAGCATCCGCGCCCGCGGCTTTCGCGGCTGCCAATAGCGAATCCCCCGACCCGGAGCAGATGGCTAGCCGCCGCACCACTCGCTGCGGATCGCCAGCTCCGAGCACGCCGGCCGGGGTATGCGGCAGCACCTGCGCGACCCGCTCGACCAGCTGCCCGAAAGGCACGGCTGCGATGCTGCCCACCCCGCCTATTCCGGATTCGGGATCCAGCGGCGCTTCAATCTCCACGTCCAGCAGCCGCGCGAGCGCGGCGGTGGAGGCCACCACGTCCGCATTGGTGTGCGCACTAAAAAGCGCAACCCGCCCGCGCACCAGCTGCGTGATCCACCTTCCCTTGGCGAACGTTCCCGCCACGGTCGAGGTTCCCCGCAAAAAGAGCGGGTGGTGGGTGATGAGGAGGTCGGCCCCGCGTTCGCAGGCTTCTTGCACGGTTGCTTCACACGGGTCGACGGCGAAACCGACGCTGCGCACCTCGTCGCTGGGCAGGCCGGCCACCAGGCCGACCCGGTCCCAGCTTTCCGCGCATGCGGGTGGGAAGAATTCGTCCATGGCCGCGGTGATATCCGCCACTGTATACGTCATGGACTCACCCTACCCTAGGACGCCGTGCGCTCCACGGTGCTCTCCCATTCCTTGTGGAAAATTTCCTCCTCGTGATCGAAAGCAGTGACCACCGATTGCACGTAGAAGTTCTCCGCATCGCAGCGAATGCGAGTATCTGCTTCCAGGCGGACCTCCCAACCGATATCCGGGCGGGCCAACCCGATTTTCCATTCGGCTTCGGTGCGGGCCGAAAGCGGGTCATCCCAGGAAATCCAGTAGCGTTCCACGGAATCTTCGTCATAGTGGAGGCCGTCCGGGTAAACCCGGGTGCCTCCGTAGGCCGGATCTACCTGGATGAACGTCTCTTTCTTCACCACGTCGCGGGTGATAAGGCGTTCGGGACGGCGGGCTCCGGCAGCCCCAGCTTCCGGGTACTTCACGTCCAAACCAACGGGCTGGACCGGCCCGGCGAAACGCACCGCATCATCGAGCGCATCGCGCTCTCCCCCGGGGCGAATCGGGCGGGCGGGCACCACCAGCGCGGAGGCCCCCAGATCCACTTCCACCCCGGCGTTTTCCCGCGCCGGCCAAATCCACGGCCAGTAAGCACTGGAAAGCGCCACCCGCAATGTGTGCCCGGCCGCGAAATGGTAGCCAATACCGGTGAGTGGAATCTCCACATCCACCCACTGCCCCGCGGGCATCTCCACGATCCGCTCGCGCCCCTCGCGGGCGCTCAGGTTGAGGTTCCCGCGAGTGATGAGCGTGGAGGCACCGTCCAGGGCCACATCTTCCAGGCGCACATACATATGCCCGCGCTCCCCGCCGTTACGCAAGCGCAGCAACGCCCTGGCATTACCGAGAATCTCGACCGATTCCCCCAGGTAAAAATCGCAGGTCACCGCGCGGCCATCGTCGGCGCGCTGATCGACCGGCAAATCGGCGTCGTTCCCGTACGGGAAGTACCGCCCGGCATCCGAGCCGATGTCTTGCGGCGACTTCACAAGAATCGTGCCACCACGCACCGCACCCGGCGATACGCTCGCCCGCCCCAATTCAAAACGAAGCGACTCAATATCCGGGGAGGGCCAGGCGCGTTCCGCCACCCAGCGGCCCTCAATTTCCTCGTATACCGAGGCTGGGCGCATGGGGTCACTGATCCAGGTGCGCAGCAGCGGCTCATCCATCGCGCCGTTATCCACGCCCTTGAGCCACCTATCCCACCAGCGCAGCGTTTCCCCGAGGAAATCAATATGCGGGCCCGGGCGCAGATCGCGATCCGGGTACTGGTGGCTCCACGGCCCGAGCAGCCCGCGCACGTTCTTCCCCAGTGCGGAGAGATTCTCCACCAGGCGCAGCACGGTATCGCGGTACGGATCAAACCAGCCACCCACCGCGAGCACCGCTGCATCGAGTTTCGAATAATCCTCACACACCGAGCCGTGTTTCCAGTAGGCATCGCGGGTTTGGTGACTCATCCAGGTATCTACGTAGGGCTCCATATTATTGAGGCGCTTCAGCCACATGGACTTCCACTTCTCCCCCACGGCGCGCGGGTCCGGCGGCCGGGATTCGAAGGCGAGCATGGTGGCTCCCCAGGCGTGCATATCCACCGCGAGCATCGAGCCGCCGAAATAATGCACGTCATTGTCGTAGCGATCGTCGGTGGAGCAGGTGGTGACAATCGCTTTGAGGGCTTCCGGCTGGTAGGAGGCGAGCTGGAGCGAATTGAAACCGCCCCAGGAAATCCCGAACATGCCCACGCTCCCCGTGCACCACTCCTGCGCGGCAATCCACTCGATGACTTCCAGGCCGTCTTTATGTTCCTGCGCATCGTATTCATCGCCCGGGATGCCCTCGGAATTGCCGTGCCCGCGGATATCGACCCGGATGGAGTCGTAGCCGTGCCCGGCGTAATACGGGTGGCGTTCGTGATCGCGCGGCGCGGTCCAGTCTCCGCTGCGGTAGGGCAGATACTCCAGGATCGCCGGCACTTTTTCCTCCGTGCGCGGCATCCAGGCTTTCATCCACAGCCGGGTGCCGTCCGAGAGCGGAATCCACCCCTCGCGAATCTCAGTCTCGTAGGGAAAATCTGTGATGTACTCCATTGTTCTCCTTCCTAGGCGTCTGTGCCGTGTTGTTTTTATGCGTGTGCTGCGGTTTTCGTGGGGCGCGTTGAGGAACGACGACGCCGCCAGCTTTACGCGACGACTTTCATACGTGAGCGCATCCACGGAGTAAGCGCCATGAGCAGCACGCCGTAACCGATAACCACCGCTCCCTGCACTCCGAAGTAGGCAGGGATGGAGGCGGCCATATTTTCGTAATCGAAGAATTTCACCACCTGGGCTTGGATGCCCTGGGCGCAGGCCATGGCCGCGAACCACAGGGCCATGGTTTGGGAGGCGAAAGCCCGCGGGGCGAGTTTGGTGGTGGCCGACATCCCCGAGGTTTGCAGCACCAGGTCCCCCAGGCCGAGGAAGATATAGCATCCCACCAGCCACAGTGGCATGAGGAGGGCCCCGCGCGGGGTGAGGATGCCCGCGAGTGCCACGATGACGAAGGCGATCCCGCCGAGCACCGCGCCCAGCCCCACTTTCGCGGCCACGTGCGGTTGGCGTTTGCCCATTTTCAGCCAGATCCAGGCGAGCACCGGCCCCATGATGATTTCCACGATGGCGGTGAGGGAAATGTAATAGGAGGAGGGGTAACTCAGGGAGCCGATGGTGTTATCGGTGGCGTTGAGGGCCACGAGGTTGAGGGTATTTCCGGTTTGGAAATAGAGCAGGTTGTAGAGGATGAGGGCGATGAGCAGCAGCGCGTAGGGGATGAGATTGCGCCGTTCTACCGGGGTGACCTTCGGGGAGCGGTACATCCACAGGAAGAAGAACACCGGCACGATCCAGGTGATCACGGAGATGCCATTGACGACGTCGCTGAGTGTGGCGGAGGAGAAGGTGGCGAAAAGCGTGGCTACCGCCACCACTGCTCCAACCAGTCCCACGAGCATCCAGAAGGAACGGTCCGCCACGAAACTGGCGCGGATGCGATGTGCTTTGGCGCGCCCGGATAGATTTTTCCCGGTTGCCACGTAGGCGATGAGGCCGAGGATCATTCCCACCGCGGCGGAGGCGAAACCGGCGTGCCAGTGCACCCGTTGGCCGAGGAACCCGGCCACCAGCGGCCCGAGGAACGCCCCGATATTAATACCGGCGTAGTAGATGGAGAAGCCGGCATCGCGGCGGCTATCCCCGGGTGCGTAGAGTTCACCCACCATGGTGGAAACATTGGGTTTGAGGAGCCCGGTTCCCACCACGATGAGGCCCAGGCCCACCCAGGTGAAGAATTCGGTGGGGATACCCATGGCGATATGGCCCGCGGCAATAACAATGCCGCCCCAGAGCACCGTGCGGTAGGTGCCGGAAATCCGATCCGCGATCCAGGCGCCCGCGATGGAAAGCAGGTAGACGAGGGCACCGTAGGCGGCCACGATGGAAGATCCCACGTCCTCCGCGTAGCCGAGCCCGCCGCTGGCGATGGCATCGGTGAAGTAGAGGACCAGAATGGCTTGGAAGCCCAGGTAGGAGAAACGCTCCCAGAGTTCCAGGCCGAAAAGGGAATACAGGCCGGTGGGTTGGCCCATAAAGGAGCGGGTGGCGCGGGCGCGCCGGTCGCGGCGCAGGGCTTCCTTATGTTCCTTAATGTACTTTTTGGGATTCTCGACGTTATCGGGGACCTGCGCGGCAATCTGCGCGTGGGTGGGTAGGTCAGTCACGTGGTACTCCTTCTCGAAAAACGGGACCGTCTGACCCCGCTATCGCGGCCGCTTCCTCCTTTCTCTAGGCGCGCGCGTGCGTCCTTCCGGGGCAGCGCGACGGGCGCGCATCCCCGGCTTTTCCAAGCACAGCAGGGGCACTTTTCGGCCCTGCTATCCGTTTTCCAGGGTAACAAGCACCTCCGACATAACCGCTATTTGAGTACTTTTTTATCGTTTTCGCCCTACCGCCCACCCGCCGCAAGCCCTGAGCCCGTAGGAAAAACTCGAATAGACATGACATCGGTCACATTGATAGGCTGTGGGGCATGACCACATGCGATATTCCCACCATTCCCCTTGCCGATGGCGGCCAGATTCCCCTGGTTGGGATCGGATCCCTACTGGCCAAAGGTAACGAGCTTGCCACCACGCTCGGCCAGATCATTGCCGATGGCTACCGCCTTATCGATACCGCCCAGCAGTACGCCAATGAAACGGCCGTCGGCGAGGCGGTGAAACGCTCCGGGGTTCCCCGCGCGGAGGTATTCATCACCTCGAAGGTGGCCGGCGGGGAACAGGGGAAGCGGTACACCCGGCGCAGTATTGAGGATTCGCTGCGTCGCCTAGATACCGATTACCTCGACGCCCTCCTTATCCACTGGCCCAATCCTTCCCGTGGCCTATACGTGGAAACCTGGGAGGAGATGCTCGCGGCGCAGGCAGAGGGCCTGGTGCGCGACGTAGGGGTCTCGAATTTCTTGCCCGAGCATCTCACACACCTTTATAAGGCCACCGGAGTTTGGCCGGTACTCAACCAGATCCAGCTCTCAGTCGCTCTTCCGCGCATCGATCTGCGCGCTTTCCACGAGCGCCACGGTATTGTCACCCAGGCGTGGCGGCCGCTCGGCGGGCCGGAAAAGCTGCTGGATCAAATCGTGGTGAAGCGCCTGGCGGCCAAGCACGGGGTGAGTGCCGGGCAGATTGTGCTGCGCTGGTGTGTCCAGCAGGGCATTGTGGTGATTCCGTCGTCGTCCCAACGCGAGCGCTGGCGGGCAAATGCCGATCTGTTCAACTTCACCCTGGATGACTCGGATATGCGCGATCTGGCCGCCTTAGACACCGGGGACCTGCACGTGTGGGATGCGCGCACGCACGAAGAGTGGTAGCGGAATTTCGCGGCGCCCACGGAATAAAAAGTGGGCCCGACCGGATTCGAACCGATGACACCCTGGGTGTAAACCAGGTGCTCTGACCAACTGAGCTACGGGCCCGCGCGCTGCGCACTCGGATGATCCTACCCGATGCGCGGCCCGCGCGCACCTTCGCGCCGAAAATACCGGCAGCGCTTCCGTTGCGACTGTCCGCCGGCGCTACCGGCCCGGCTTACCGCCCGGCTCCGCGCGCAGCTCCCGCCGGCTCTAGTAGCGCAGGCCCTTATTGGTTAGGCGCACGCCCGTCCAGGACTCCCCGAGGGCCACGGATGTGGTTGGTTGCATGCCCGCGGTATCAGCAGCCTCTTCAATATCGTTATGCGGCACCGCATTCGACACTCGCCCGGTGGGCACGAAGAGCCAGCAGATAGCATTTTCGTCATCGAAATTAGCCTTGATATCCAGGAGCAAATCGGTGAGGTCATCGACGTCTCCGTCGTCCGCGCGCCACCAAGCGATGGCGCCGTCCACGATATCGCGCGAATCTTCGTCCACCAGCGCGCTTCCGATAGTTTCTTCGATCTGCGCGCGGACCTGGGCGGCTACGTCGTCGTCGTAGCCAAATTCTTGGATGATGTTCCCTTTCTGGAAACCAAACGAACTCATGGCTTAAGCTCATCTGATCGCCGGCATTTTTTCAAGTTAATCTCAGCCGCGTCGCCCGTGATTTTGGTGATCATTACCGTACGACAACGCACGGCGCCCGCTTCCCGGGCGCCGCGAAAGGCACCGGCCATGCGCCCCGTCCACCGCTTAGCTTAATTCCGCTCATGCCTGTGCGATGGCTCTCAACAACGCGGTAATATACGAGTGTATGTGTAAGAGGTACCACAGCCGTTCTGGGACCAAAGCCGCGAACGGGTAGCCTTGACACGTCCCTAAGAACTACAACCACTCAAGCAATGGAGGAGATTCCGTGGCTTCACAAGATTCTGATGATCGCATGGTGTCCGGCCAGCTCAGCCAGATCCCGGATGTTGATCCGGAAGAAACCCGCGAATGGCTCGCGTCCGTGGATGATCTGATTGAAACAAATGGTGCGGATCGGGCGCGGTTTATCCTCGCCAGCGTGGATGAACACGCGCGCGCCAAGGGAGTTTCGGTCTCCCCTGATCTCGTCACGCCCTATATCAATACGATTCCGGCGGAAGAAGAACCTCCGTACCCGGGCACCCCGGAAGAAGAGGAACTCGAACACCAATTCCGCAGCTGGACCCGGTGGAATGCGGCCGTGATGGTCACGCGCGCCCAGCGCCCCGGCGTGGGGGTAGGCGGCCATATTTCCTCCTACGCCGCCCAGGCTACCCTTTACGAAGTGGGCTTCAACCACTTCTTCCGCGGCCCGGATGCTCCCGGTGGCGGGGACCAAATCTTCTTCCAGGGCCACTCCTCCCCCGGTAATTACGCGCGTGCCTACCTGGAAGGGCGCCTGACGGAAGCCGATCTGGATTCCTTCCGCCAGGAAGCCTCCCGTATTTCCGGCGGGCGCGGCCTGCCCTCCTACCCGCATCCCCACCAGATGCCGGACTTCTGGCAGTTCCCCACCGTGTCCCTCGGGCTGGGCGCCACGAACTCCATCTACCAGGCTTGGTTCAATCGCTACCTGAGCGAACGCGGCATTAAGGACACCTCGGATTCGCACGTATGGGCCTTCCTGGGCGATGGCGAAATGGACGAACCCGAATCGCGCGGTATGCTTCAGCTGGCCGCCTCCCAAAAGTTGGATAACCTCACCTGGGTAGTCAATTGCAACCTCCAGCGCCTGGACGGCCCGGTGCGCGGCAACGGCAATATCGTGCAGGAACTCGAATCCTTCTTTAAGGGCGCGGGCTGGAATGTCATCAAGGTGCTGTGGGGTTCGGGTTGGGATAAGCTCCTCGCCCAGGATAAGGACCACGCCCTCGTGGATCTCATGACCTCTACCCCGGACGGTGACTACCAGGGCTTCAAGGCGAATGACGGTTCCTACGTGCGCAATAACTTCTTCGGGCGCGATCCGCGCACGAAGGCCATGGTGGAAGATTGGTCCGATGATGAGATTTGGGCGCTGCGCCGCGGCGGCCACGATCACCACAAGATCTACGCTGCCTACCGGGCAGCCCTGGCCCATAAGGGCCAGCCCACCGTGATTCTGGCGCAGACGGTCAAGGGTTATGACCTCGGCTCGAACTTCGCCGGGCGTAATGCCACCCACCAGATGAAGAAGCTCAATAGCAATGATCTCAAATTGCTGCGCGATACCCTGCGTATCCCCATTGATGATTCCGAGCTGGAAGATCCCTATAACGCGCCCTACTACAAGCCGGCTGAAGATCACCCGGCCATGAAGCATATGCGCGAGCGGCGCGAAGCACTCGGCGGCTACCTCCCCCAGCGCCGCACCCACCAGGGTGGGATCGCACTGCCGGCCGATAAGCCCTTCCAGTCCATGAAGAAGGGTTCGGGCAAGCAAAAGGTGGCCACCACGATGGCCCTGGTTCGCCTGCTCAAGGACATTATGCGCGATAAGGAATTCGGCTTCCGCATGGTGCCGATCGTTCCGGACGAAGCGCGTACCTTCGGCATGGATTCCATGTTCCCCTCCGCCAAGATCTTCAATACCCAGGGCCAGCAGTACACCGCGGTGGACCACGATATGCTGCTGTCCTACAAGGAATCCACTCAGGGCCAGCTGCTCCACACCGGTATTACCGAAGCCGGTTCCCTCTCCGCTTTCGTGGCGGCCGGAACCTCGTATGCCACCCATAACACCCCGATGGTGCCTTTCTACATCTTCTACTCGATGTTCGGGTTCCAGCGCACCGGGGATCAGTTCTGGGCGGCCTACGACCAGCTGGCACGCGGCTTCATTATCGGTGGCACCGCCGGGCGCACCACCCTCACGGGTGAAGGCTCCCAGCATATGGACGGGCATTCCCCCGTGCTGGCCTCCACCAACCCGGGCATGATTATTTACGATGCGGCCTACGCTTATGAACTCGGCCATATCTTCAAGGATGGCCTGAAGCGTATGTACGGGGATGGATCTGACGGGCGTGAGCAGAACGTCATGTACTACCTCACGGTCTACAACGAGCCCATCCACCAGCCCGCCGAACCGGAGAATGTGGACGTGGATGGCATTATCCGCGGTATCTACAAGCTCGATGAGGCCGATGGCCTGGGCGGCCCGCGCGTCAATCTGCTCTCCTCGGGCGTGGGGGTGCGCTGGGCCCGCGAAGCCAAGCGCATGCTGCGCGATGACTGGGGCGTGGATGCCACCGTCTACTCGGTGACCTCCTGGTATGAGCTGCGTAAAGACGGCTTGGCCACCAACGAATACAACTACCTCCACCCGGAGGAAGAACCGCGTAAGGCCTACGTGACCGCGAAGCTGGAAGGCGAAGAAGGTCCCTTCATCGCCACCTCCGATTTTGAGCACCAGGTCCAGGATTCCATCCGCGAATGGATCCCCGGTGATTATGAGACGCTCGGCGCCAAGGGCATTGGTATTTCCGATACCCGCCCGGCCGCCCGGCGCTACTTCAAGATCGACGACGCCACCATGGTGGTGCGGGCCCTGTACGCGCTGGCCAAGGCCGGCAAGATCGACCGCTCGGTTGTCCGCCAGGCAATCGAGAAGTACGATCTGCATAACCCGGCAGCCGCCGAACCGGTTCCCGATAACGACCCGGAGTAAAGCGGCCCGGGCCACGCCGGCTCTCCCGGCATCACCGGGATTCCCGGCACGCCCAGGCTACGACGCTCGGGCGCTGCACCGGCAGCGGCGCAGGCCCGGCGTCGCCGTAACTAATTGAATAGTGTTTGAGCATCCGTGCTCTCACACGTAGCATAGTGTGGCGGTCCTTCCTCACGCGGCGAGCTATTTCTCGCACGCGAGCTTTCGGACCGCCACACCTATATGGAGGCGAGTGATTGACCGTTTATCGATTGGCGTGGAGGCATCTACGCGACCGCAAATTCCAGCTCTTCGCGATTGCTGTGCTACAGATCGCGCAGGTGCTCCTCGGGCTCACCCTCCCCGCGCTGGGCGCGAACGTTATCGATTACGGCATTTTGGAACGCAATAGCTCCTATATTTGGTCGCGCGGGCTACTCATGGGACTCTTCACTCTCGCGCAAGTACTCTGCGCCATCGGGGCGATCTATTACGGGGCGCTGGTATCCACCCATCTAGGCCGGGAACTGCGCCGCGAAACTTTCGCGCATGTGCAACGCTTCTCCCCCGCGGATCAGCAGCGCTTCGGGGCTTCCACCCTCGTCACCCGTACCACAAACGACGTCAATCAAATCCAAATGGTCACCCTCATGTCCCTCACCATTATGGTGACGGCCCCGATTATGGGAGTGGGCGGGGTGCTCATGGCCATCGGGCAGGACGTCGTGCTCTCCCTCACGCTCCTCGTGATTATTCCGGTACTCACCGCAATTATTCTGGTATGTACCGCGATGCTCGCCACACGCTACGAAACCCTCCAGCGGCGCGTGGATGCGATTAACGATGCGCTACGTTCCCAACTTTCTGGAGTGCGGGTGATTCGAGCCTTCCGCCGCGAGGAGGCGATGGCCGGGGAATTCGAGGTCCATAACCGCAATTTCCGTTCGATTATGCTCCAGATCGGCACGATTTGGTCCGCGTTGCTACCGGCCATGAGTGCGGTCATCGGGCTGGCCTCCGCGCTGATCGTGTGGATTGGCGGGCATCGGATTGCCGGGGGTTCCATGCCGGTGGGAGCGCTGGCCGCTTTTATCACCTACCTCATGATGATTCTGGGTGCGGTCATGATGCTCGGCATGATTATTATGGTGGTTCCGCGCGGGAACGTCTCCGCCGAGCGCGTGATCGAGGTGAACACCACCGTTCCCTCCATCGCGGACGCACCGGATGCGCGGGAGATGCCGCCCGGCCCGGTCACCTTCCGCTTGCGCGATATTTCCCTCACCTACGCGGATGCGGACGAGCCAGCATTGCGCGGCATTTCTTTGTGTTTCCGACCTGGAACGACGACGGCGATTATTGGCGCCTCGGGCTCGGGCAAATCATCGCTGGTCAAAATACTGCCGCGCCTCGTGGATGTGAGCACGGGCCGCTTCACCGTGGAAGGCAGCGCCGGGGCTGGCGCAGATGGCGAGACCGGCGAAACGGAAACGAGCGGTACCGCAGCACGCGGCGCCGGAGCGAGCGAAGTGGATGTGCGCGATATTCGACTCGCTGATTTCCGCCGCCGGGTGGCCCTGGTACCCCAGCGTGCGTTCCTGTTTAGCGGCACGGTAGCCAGTAATGTTGCCGGCTCCACCCGCGATATTGACCAGGAACGGGTGATTAATGCGCTGCACTGCGCCCAGGCCTGGGATTTTGTGCAGGCCGGGGGCGGGCTGGAGATGCCGGTGGAAACCGGGGGAAGCAATCTTTCCGGCGGGCAACGCCAGCGCCTGACCATCGCGCGGGCTCTGTACCGCGCCCTCCCTGATAGCTCCGGGCGAGCCGGTGCTGACCTGGTGGTCTTTGATGATTCTTTCTCCGCCCTCGATTACGCCACCGATGCCCGGGTGCGGGCCAACCTCAAGGAGCGGATCCGGGATGCGGCGGTGGTTATTATCGCCCAACGTATTTCGACCACGCGCAGCGCCGATTGCGTCGTCGTTCTGGATTGCGGCGAGGTGGTGGGCTGCGGGACGCACGCCGAACTCATGGAAACCAATGAGATGTACCGCTCCATTGTGCGTTCCCAGGAGCGCGGGCCGGAAGGTGGTGCGGAACGTGGAACGGAAGCGAACGGTACGGAACGCGGAACGGCGGCAAGCGATACGGAACCAAGCGGCACAGCGACCGCAACGAGTGAGGAGGTGCGGGCATGAGAGGTGCCGGAAATATTGACGAAGCCCGCGATATCCGCGGGGCGCTCCTCACCCTTATTCGCCACTACCTACGCCATTACGTGGGACGCATTGTGGCAGTGCTGCTGCTTTCACTTATCTCCACCGCGGCGGTGGTGGCCGCGCCCTTCCTGCTCGGACAGGGCACCAATGTGGTGGTTGATGGAATCCGCTCCGGCGGCGTGGATTTCCCGGAGCTGGCGCGGGTGCTGAGCCTGGCTGCCGGATGCTATATTCTCTCAGCGCTGCTGCGTTTCTGGTTCGGCTATATTATTCGCCTCATTATTCAGGATCTCGGCTATGAGATGCGGAGGGATTGCCAGCAGAAAATTGATCGGATGCCGCTATCCGTGCTGGACAAACAGCAGCGCGGGGATGTGCTCTCGCGGGTTACGAACGACGTCGATAATGTCACCCAGTCCCTGCTGCAAACCCTTTCCGAAGTGCTCTCCGCGATCTACCAGATTATCGGGATCGTGGCGGTCATGGTCTATCTGTCCTGGTCGGTGGCCCTTGCCTCGCTGGTGGTCATCCCGGTGGGGATTATTGGGATCCTGCTGCTACTGCGCCGCTCCCGCCCCTATTTCCGGGACCAATGGCGGCTCACGGGTGATGTCTCCGCCGTGGTCGAGGAGAGCTTCACCGGGCTGGATGTGGTAGCTGCCTACGGGCTGGAAGATGAATTCCAGGGCCAGTTTGATGCCGCGAATGGCGATCTTTACGACGCTTCCTTCCGCGCCCAGGCCATTGCGCAGATGTCCCAGCCGCTTATGATGCTGGTGCAGAACGGTTCCTTCGCTATCGTCACCCTCCTGGGCAGTATCCAGGCGATGGCCGGCACCATGACGATTGGCGGGCTGCAAGCGATGATGCAATATACTCGCCAGCTGTCCCACCCGCTCCAATCCCTGGCCTCCACCGCGAATCTCATCCAATCCGCGGCGGCCTCCGCGGAGCGAATTTTCGATTACCTCGCCCAGGAGGAGATGGCCCCGGATGCACATTCGAGCTATCGCGAGGTGGTGGCCCCCGAAGCACGGAGCGGCACCATCGAGTTTTCGCACGTGCGTTTTTCCTACGAGCCGGAAACCCCGGTGATCCGCGATCTCTCACTGCGAGTGGAGCCGGGCCATTCGGTGGCGATTGTGGGGCCCACCGGCGCGGGGAAAACCACGCTCGTCAATTTGCTTATGCGTTTTTACGAGGTAGACGGCGGGGCGATTACCGTGGACGGCGCACCCATCGATTCTTTCACCAAGGAATCCCTGCGGGAGCATTTCGGGATGGTCTTGCAAGACACCTGGCTGTTTGACGGCACGGTCTGGGAAAATATCGCTTTCGGGAAGGACGGTGCTACGCGCGACGACGCCATTGCCGCCGCGGCCGCCCTGGGCATTGCTGATCTTCTTGAGACCCTCCCCCACGGTTTTGATACCCATATTGGGGATGAGGGCGAGAATGTTTCCGCCGGGGAGAAACAGCTCATCACCATCGCGCGGGCGTACCTCGCCAATCCCGATGTGCTGATTTTGGATGAGGCCACCAGTTCGGTGGATACCCGCACCGAAGCGCTTATCCAGGATGCCATGGAGCGGCTACGCGAAGGGCGCACCTCCTTCATTATTGCGCACCGGCTCTCCACCGTCCGCAATGCCACCACGATCCTGGTTATGGAAGCTGGGGACGTGGTAGAAAGCGGCACCCATAAGGAATTGCTGGCAGCCGGCGGTGCCTATGCCCGCCTCTACGAAAGCCAGTGGGCCTAAGCTGGCGGCGGTGTGAGCCTATGCTGGCGGTGGTGCGCCAAGCTAACCGCGAGCCTGAGACCTGCGGGCCTAAGCGACCGGGACCGCGAGCTTCTCCTCCGCCGGGATTTCCCGGCCGGCAAGATACCCGGCCATGAGCCGCGCTACCGCGCTGGCGCCCAGGCTGAGCACCCACAGGGCAGCCATAAGAATCAGAATGCTCGGATGCCCGGCATCCTTAATAATGAGGAAGACCAGGAGGATTACTCCGAGGACGGCTGCCGTCACCGGGATGGCCTGCATGGTGGGGCGCAGCCACGCCGGTGCCGAGCGCCGGGGTTGTTCCAGCAATCCAAACCACTGGTAGACTCCCAGGAAATAAACCTGGCCGAGCGCAACCCAGAGCATCCCAAAACAGGTACAGGTCCAGATAGCAAGGCTAAATTCCGGGGCCCATTGTAAGATATCCAAGGCATTGATATAGAGAAGCGGATAGCCAAGAAAACCACCCAGAACCGCGGCTCCCGCCGCGATCTTTCCAGCCTTATACGCGTTCATATAAGATCCCTCCGTTGAGTCATATAATCAACCGCCGCGGTGACGATCTTATTTTTGAGGCTAACGACGCTTCACATGGATATCTACGGCCGCGAACCGTCCTCGTCACATCTTAACCAAACTGTATCCCGTGGTGATGTAACTGTAACCCTTGTTAATATGCCCGTGGCTGGTGTTAATGGGAATGTGACCGCTCCACCCCGGCAAAATCCCACAGGATCTCACCGAGATCGCGGGCAGTTCCCACGTGCCGCCAGGCCAGCTCCCACTCGGAACGCGGGGCGGTCCCCCACTCCACGAGCACCGTGGGAAGGCCATGCTGGCTTGCGCCCTCGACATCGTGAATACGATCCCCCACCATGAGGGCCCGCGAGGTATCGATGCCCTGCGCCCGCAATTCGCGCAGCGCCGCCCCCACCACCTCAGCTTTCCCATACCCGGGTATATCTTCGGGATCCCCGGCAATATAGCGGAAATGCTGCGCCACGCCCTGGTGTTCCAGAATCGCGCGGGCATTCTTTTCGTTTTTCGACGTCGCAATGGCCAGAGGCACCCCGGCCGCGTCCAGTTCCTCCACCAGTTCACGCATCCCCGGGAAAATCGGGGTGTCAAGCATGCGCTGCTCGTAACGCACCCGGTAGCGACGCACCATCTCCACCGGGTCGGCTGCGCCGAGCTTCGTGAAGGTATCGATGAGCGGCGGGCCGATGAACTGCACGAAGAACTCTTCGGGGTGGTCCTCCCCCATTTCTTCGCGCAGGGTAGCCCGGAAAGTTTTTTTGACGATGGCGGCGGAATCGTGGAAAGTTCCGTCCAGATCAATAAGGATGGGGTTCACAGGTTAAGTCCGGCGGTATCGCCTGCTCCTTGTCTCGCAATTTCGTTGGTTACTAGGTCAAGTACGGTGGTGGGGCCGCACCCCACGGGCCCGTTCACCACCACATCCAGGGCATGCCCCAGTTCATCTTCCACAATCCAGCCTTCTTCGAGGGGTTCTTCCGCGCCGGGAAGAATAAGCGTGGAGGAGAGCAGCGGTTCGCCCATCTCCGTGACCACCGCCTGGGTGATGCGATGATCCGGGATGCGCACGCCCACCGTGTGTTTCTTCGGGTTGAGGGTCATGCGCGGCACTTCTTTAGTGCCCTTGAGAATAAAGGTGTAGGGCCCGGGCGTGAGGCTTTTGATGAGCCGAAAATCGGGATTATCCACGATCACAAGCTGCCCGAGCTGCGCGAAATCGTGGCACAGCAGCGTGAAATGGTGTTTATCACCGACCTGCCGGATGCTGCGAATCCGCTCCAGGCCCTCCTTATTGCCCATCTGGCACACAATGGCGTAACCGGAATCGGTGGGCAGGGCCACCACCTCACCGCGGCGCAGCCGATCCACCACTTTGGTGACGAGCCGCGGTTGCGGATCCTCAGGATGAATATCAATGAAGGTAGCCATAGCCCCTAGTCTAGTCGAGGCTGCGACACGGAGAAGCTGCGGTTGTGTGCGCGGGCGCGGTATGGGCCACGTAGCCGCGGCGCCCGTTCACTCAGCAGCGCGGCTCTACTCCACCGTGCTCACCGCCTCCCGCAGCTCCGCGAGCTCATCCGCCTTCGCATAGGGTTCCATTTCCCGCAGGTAGGCGCGGGCTTCATTGGTGCGCCCGGCCGCCAGTGCGGTGCGAACCAACGCTTCCCCGGCCTCGAAACTGTGGGTGGCCGGATCCCAATGGGCCAGCCCCAAACTGAGGGCCTGATCCGGGTGCCCGGCATCGCGCAGAATTGCCATGGCCCGGGCGAGGATGTGCCCATCCGGATTGCGATCCGTGGCGGTGGTGAGGAGCCGCAGGGCCCGCTCGGGATCGGACTCCACCGCGAGGCGCGCCATATGCAGCTGCGGATACCAGGAGGCCGGTGAGCTGGATAGTTCTTCGGCCAGGGCATAAATCGCCAGGTCCGCAGAAAGGATGCTTCCGGTTCCGGTGAGCTCCGCGGTGAGCGGATCTGCGGGCGGGAGTTCACCTTCGGCCTCGCGTGCCAGGGCGACGAGCTGGGTAAAAGCCTCGACGTCGTTCGGGTCCTCAGCAAGCCGATCACGCAGCGCCTGCGCGGTGGCGGTACCGGCTTCCGGAGCCCGGGTATGCTGGAAGAGTTGCTGCATCAAATCGAGGAATGCCATGATGCGAGCGTACCGAAAATAGGGAGGTCGTGCGATGGAGGTAGCGCAACTCATGTCGCTGGGCGCGGATGTTCTGGAGCGCGAAGGCTACCCGGATGCCACCGAGACTTTCGAGCTGAGCCGCGTGGATAACGTGACACGCTGGGCAATTGCGGTCACCCTGGAAGACGCCAGCGGCGTGGTGGTGCCCGATAGCGAGATCTGCGCGGCGCGCACCCTCGGGGATCTAGTGCGGCTCAGCTGCCCGGGCGCGGACCTCAGTATCACCACTTCTTCTTCTCAGCACGACGGCGCAGCCGCGACCCGCCCCACTCCCGCTGCCACAAGCGCGGATGATACGGGGGCAAGTCCTGAGAAGCCGGAGGGGCAGGATGAAAATGTCCCGCTGTCCGCGGAGGATTTGCGGGCTGCCCTCGGGCTTTAGCCCGCTATTTCCCGAGCTTTAGCCCACCCGGTGCAGCCAGCGTACCGGTGCGCCCGCGCCGGCATAGCGGAAGGGCTCAAGCTCATCATCCCAGGCTTGACCGAGGGCAATATCGAGGAGCCGGCGCATTTCTGCGGCGTCGTTCCCCGCGTTTTCCAGGGCGGCCCGCACCCGGTTTTCCGGAATCACCACATTGCCGGTCAGATCTGTTTGGGCGTAGAAAATACCGAGGCCGGGGGTGGCGGACCAGCGGCCTCCTTCGGATACCGGGCTGGCATCCTCGGTGATCTCAAAACGCAAATGCTCCCAGCCGTTGAGCGCGGAGGCGAGCATGGCTCCGGTTCCCACTTCCCCCGTCCACGAGGCCTCTGCCCGATTCATATGCGGGGCGGCGGGTTGTTTCGTCCACTCAAAATGCGGTTCATATCCGAGCACGCTTGTAACCGCCCATTCAACGTGGGGTTGAACGGCCGGCATAACAGAGTGAATGAATATGACGCCGCGAGTGGCGTATTTGTGTGCCATAGCATTCCTCCTGCGCTTGGGTGGCTTTCCCCGTGCTACCCACGCGGAGGAGCTACTAGAGCGATTGTAGCGCAGAAGAGACGCGCAGCTGGCGAATATCGCGCATCGCTTGTTTACGGACCTCCCGCTCCAGGCGGTCGAGGTAGAGGTGGCCGTCCAGGTGATCGCATTCGTGCTGGATGCAGCGCCCGAGGAGCCCCTCCCCTTCCACGATTTTCTTCTTGCCGTCCAGGTCGATACCTTCCGCGCGGGCGTACCAGGCGCGCTTGGTCGGGTAGTACAGGTCCGGGACGGATAGGCAGCCTTCCTCGCCGTCCTGGTATTCATCTTCGGAGAGGGCCACGATCACGGGGTTGAGGATGTAATCGATCTCGCCGTCGATATGCCAGGAGAAGGCGCGCAGGGAGACCCCGATTTGGTTGGCTGCTAGGCCCGCCCGGGCGTCGTCGTTCACGTTTTCGAGGAGGTCTTCGACCAGGCGCACGATGCCCGGGGTGATCTCCCGAATCGGATCGCAGGGGGTGCGCAGGACCGGGTCCCCCACCACGCGAATCTCCCGGAATGCCATCGCGAACTCCTTTGGTAAGATTTCTCACATTAGGGCTGCCCAGGCGCCGCGGCTTAGGCCTATGGCTTACAGGGCCGCCGCGGGTGCCGGACAGAGCAGAACGGCGGCAAGCCTACGCTCACCGCCGTTCGTTCGCTCCCGCAGCTGGACTCGAACCAGCAACCGTTCGATTAACAGTCGAATGCTCTGCCATTGAGCTATGCGGGAATTTGCAACAGAAAAGATAATAGTCAATGGCGGGCCGTGAAGCAACTTGAGAGGTGTGCGCTCTACCACCCTCACCTCAAAGCGCTGCTATCGCCGGGCTTTAGCCATACCTGAGCCGTTGCTACACGTGCCTCAGACGTTGCTACACGTGCCAGGACTGCTCACTACCACCGCAGTTCGCCACCACCACCGCAGCTACCTGCTCCCCCGCGCCAAGATCAGGCGCGGCCAGGTGCTGGCGCAGGGCGCGCCCGGCGAAGAACATGACAATGAGCAGGATGACTCCCACAATCGCGGCGGCGATCATGCGCCGGCGCGCGATGCGTTGAATCTCCTCCGCCTGGGCCGCGTCCAGGGCGCGGGATTCTTGCGCCTCAGGCTCTTCAGGCAGCTCCGGTTTCTCGGGTTGTGACATGGGGCTACTCTAGCCCACGCTCTGCCCGGTGAGCATGAACAGCACCATCTTGGTGGGAGCCAGGGCGCGCACCGCGTGCGGGAGGCGGGTGGGCAGGTGCACGAGCCCGCCGGGGCGCAGCTGCACCGTGCGTCCCTCCGTACGCATCTCCACTTCCCCTTCCAGCACCTGGATGAGCACGGGCACGGCGGCAGTGTGCTCGGAGAGCTCCTCGCCGGTATCGAAGGAGAAGACCACCACATTCGCGCCTTCAACGCGCAGCGCGGTGGTGGAAACGGTCGAGGCGGCGGCGTAGTCCACCGTGGCGCCCAGATCCTCCAGGTAGGAAAGTTGCGGGGTGTTCTCACTCATCGGTTGTCCTTTCAGTTAGCGGTGGTAGCGGAAGTGCCGGCGTCGGTGGAGCCGGCAGTGCCAGTAGCGCCAGCAGCACCGGCAGATTCAGCGGGCTTGCGGGCCACCATGGCCACGCCGGCCAGGTGGTGGCGGTACTTGCGGAAGAGCGCACGCATGGCCAGCACCCGCGCCCGCAGCTCTTTATCGCGCAGCACGTTGCGGAGGATACGCGCCACCCCGCGCAGGCCTTCGTCGGCCAGGTTACGCCGCAGGGAAAGCAGGGCCATGGGGGCATCCCCCACCCATTCCACCTCGAAACCGGCATCGGTGAGCACCTGCCGCCATTCGGCCTGGGTGAGCGGGCGCGCGTTGACGCGAATCGTCTGCGCCAGGCCTTTGCGCAGGGTATCGGCAATGGCCGGGTCGATACTATCCGGGGTGAGGCTGAGTTCGTGGATGGCGTAGCGCCCGCCCGGGCGCAGCAGCCGGAAGGCCTCGCCCACAATCGCGGCCTTGGAGCTCGCTCCCTGCATGGTGAGCATCGCTTCGCCCACGACCACATCAGCACCGGCATCGGGTAGTCCAGATTTTTGCGCGGTGGAATTAACGACGACGCCGCCCACTTTCTCCACGATCCCCTTGACGCGGGTCACCGCATTCTTGTCTTGATCGACTCCGGTGTAGGAGTGGATGGGCTCGGAGATAATGAGTTCCGCGGTTCGGCCCAGGCCGGGGGCGAATTCCACGACGTCCGCGCTGGCCAGCTGGGCGTGCTCAAGCATGGCCTTCGTCAAATGCAGACCGCCGGGGCGCAATACCCGTTTGCCGGCGCGGGCGAGCACCCAGTGCCCGGCGGCGGTGGCGGTGGGACGATCAGATTGCGGAAGTGGAGCATTGTCATCGATCATGAATTCACCTTAATGCCGCGGCTCCACGAAGAAAAGAGGCGTCCACGATGATTGCTCAAGCTGCAGGTGTCGCGAAAGCGGGGCGGCCATAATGATGGCGCGCCCCGCTTCCTTATTCTGCTGAGAACCTAGCTGCGATACTAGCCGCGATAGGTGTACTTCTGGGCAGTTTCGAGCGTCATTTCGGTGCCGTTACCCGGCGCCATCTGCGGCATGTAATTGCCGTTCTTGATGACGGTCGGGTGAACGAAGTGCTCGTGCTGGTTATCCACGTATTCAATAACGCGGTTCTCAGTGGTACCCGAGACGGCCACGTAGTCGAACATCGCGAAGTGGGCCACGGCTTCGCACAGGCCCACCCCACCGGCGTGCGGGCACACCGGCTTGTTGAACTTCTTCGCCAGCAAGTATTCGAGAACGATTTCCTGCGGGCCAGCCACGCGCGTCGCGTCGATCTGCATAATACCGAAGGCGTTCATCTGCAAGTACTGCTTGTAGAGAATACGGCTCTGCATTTGTTCGCCGGTCGCCACCGGAATCGGGTTGATTGCCCGCGCGATGGTGGCATGCCCGAGGACATCGTCCGGCGAGGTCGGTTCTTCCACCCACGCCAAATCGAATTCGTGGAATTCGTTGATCCAGGAGATCGCCTGGGGTACATCCCAGACCTGGTTGGCGTCCACGGCAAGCTTGACATCCGGGCCGATAGCATCGCGAGCCAAACCGAGGCGGCGGATATCTTCGGCAACGTCGCGCCCCACCTTGAGCTTGATCTGCTTGAAGCCCTTGACCTCGGTTTCTTCCTTGGCCAGGGCCACCATCTTCTCATCGGAGTAGCCCAACCAGCCCGGCGCAGTGGAGTACCCGGGGTATCCATTAGCGATGAGGTTGGCGATGCGTTCTTCCTTGCCGCGCTGGCCGGCGCGCAGGATCTCGATAGCTTCTTCGGGGCGCAGCGCATCCGTCATGTAGCGGAAGTCGAGGGTAGAGACGAGTTCTTCGGGTTCCATCTCACCCAGGAGGCGCCATAGCGGCTTGCCCGCGCGCTTGGCCTTAATATCCCAGAGCGCGGAGAGCAGGGCACCGATGGCCATATGCTCCACGCCCTTTTCCGGGCCGAGCCAGCGCAGCTGGGAATCGTGGACGAACAGGTCCCAGGCCAGGCGCATATTATCGAGAAGTTCCTCAACATTGCGCCCGATGAGGGCCTGAGCCATGGAATCAATAGCCTTGCACACCACGTCATTGCCGCGGCCAATGGTGAAAACAAAGCCCACACCGATGATTCCGTCATCGGCATCGGTATTCACTTCCACATATGCCGAGGAGTAATCCGGATCCGGGTTCATGGCATCCGAACCGGAGAGAGTATTCGAGGTGGGGAAACGGAAATCATGCGTTGTTACGCCGGTAATTTTTGACATGAAAGCTCCTTGACGTGCCGGCCTGTGGGCCAAGCGCGGTGGATAAACCTATACGTTGAAACAGGGAGGTAGGAACGGCGGCGGCGCCGCAGACGAACGGTGCCCCCGGCAGGACTTGAACCCGCGACCGATGGATTATGAGTCCACTGCTCTAACCTGCTGAGCTACGGGGGCAACTGCTTTATCATAACAGCGCCGCGTGCCAGCTCCTACCCTTGAGAACAGCGGTTAACAGCAAATTGTTTATTTCGTTGTCACACCGTCCTTAAAGTCCGTAACAGCGTTGGGCGGTGCGGTGGAAGATGTCGGCGTCGTCGCCATAAAAACCACGCAGGAGCGCGAGGTTCTCCACAAAACTGGAGTACAGCGAAACTACCGGCCAATTCGAGGCGTACATGAGGCGCTGCGTTCCGAACAGCTCGGTGACGAAACTCAAAATGCCCTCGTTAGCCGTGTTATCAGTATTCGGCAGCCCGGAGACCTTGCAGAACACATTGGGCAGCGAAGCGAGTTGCGTCATCGCATCCCGGTAGGGGGTGTCGAGACTTTCGACATTCCCCAGGTGGTCGATGACGATACGGGCTTCGGGCACCTGCGCGGCTGCCCGGTACAGATCACCGAGCTCGCCTACGCGGATGCACGCATCGAAGGTGAGTCCGTGCTGGGCAAGCTGAGCGAGCCCGGCCAAGAAGCCCTCCTCCAGGCAACGCCCGCGGGGCTGCGAATCGATATGGAGAGGTTCGCGAATTCCCACAATCCCTTCGGGGATCTGGGTATTCTCCGTCAAATCGGTGCGCAGCACCGCCCCGAGAATCTCGGGATGGGCGGCCCGGCGCTCTTTGGTGAGCTCAACTTCTTGGGCGGCATCGGCCGTATCTGCTTCGACAACAACGGCACCCCGGAAGTTGATATCTTCCTGCTGCCGGTACGCCTCCAGGAGTTGATCGAATGTCCACGTGCGGGTGATGCTCCCATCCGTTGTGGCCAACCACGGCAGATCTTGGGTGTCCAGATCCCAAACGTGGAAATGGGTATCAATGAGTTCTAGCACGGTCCTGACCTTCCTCTCTTCCTGTCAGCGTTCCGTTGATGCGCGGCGAATTTAGCTCAGGGCCCGGTCGAGGTGGACGTAGCCGCCATCCGGGAAGAGCCACTGGCCGGTGGTGTGGCTGGAGCGATCCGAGAGCAGGAAGGCCGCGAGCGCACCGATTTCTTCCACGCGGGTCATGCGCTTGCCGAGCGGAATCTTGTCCTCGATGAGGGCCAAGCGGGCCTTCTGGGCTTCTTCGTCGCCGAAGGTCTTGATCCACTTGGCGTAGAGCGGGGTCCAGGCTTCGGCCACCACGATGGTATTGACGCGCACATTGTCCTTGGCGAGCGCGGCGGCCCATTCGCGGGTCAGGCCCAGGATTGCGCCCTTGGCCGCGGCGTAGGCGCTGGTCTTGCCCTGGCCGGTGATGGCCGTCTTGGAACCGATATTGACCACGGCGCCCTGGGATTCCTTGAGGTAGGGAACCGCCTGGTGGACGAGCTCGTAATAGTGGGTGAGATTGCCGTGCAGGGACTTCTCAAATTCACGCCAGCCGGTGGATTCCAGGTCGAGGTTGTCATTGGCGCCGGCGTTATTAACGATGCCGTCGATATGCCCGTACTTCTTGTAGGTTTCCTCCACGATGGGCGCGATGCCGTCGGTTTCGTTGAGGTCGAGGGAGTAGAAGTCCCAGGTATCGGTCAGCGAATTCATTTCATCGCGGTACTCGTCGAGAATCTGGGAACGGTTGATAACAACCGGGATGGCGCCTTCCTTGGCGAGTTCCACAACGATTCCCTTACCGATCCCGCGCATGCCACCGGTCACGATAATAACTTTGCCTTGCAGATGCAGATCCATTATTTTCTCACTTCCATTGTGTGGTGGGTAGCGCTGCTATGAGCCGTACTACCCGTACTACCCGCGGACGGCCCGTTCCGTCCGTTTTTCTGGACGCCCGTTTTACAGGACGCCCTTCTTGAGGATGATATTTCCGTAGGATGCGGTTTCACCGGTTGCGACGACGGCGAAAGTTGTGCGAGCGTGCTCGTAAAAATCAAAGCGCTCGAAGAGATGCTGCTGGTAATCCCCCTCATGAGCGGAGATAATCCGAGCGTATTCGTTCCAGACCTCGGGAGCTTCATCGCCGGGAACCGGTTCCATGAGGGCGATCTGCCACTCGTTGTAACGATCCAGAGGAATAAGGTTCAAAATTGCATCCAGCAGCACCGGGATGGTGATGCCATCGGCGCGAATCACGGTGTCATTGGTGGACTCAGAGGGGAAGTTTGCATCGGCGAGCACGATCTCATCGCCGTGTCCCATACTGGCCAGCGTGTAGAGGAGTTCCGGGCTGATAACCGGAGAAATATTCTTGAGCATGGTGTTCTCACTTCCGGGTGCCGGGCCGCGTCCATGCGACCCGGCACCCGTGCGTTAGAAAGGGAATAATTAGTCGGCGATGATTTGCGCGTTGGCATCATCGGCTTCAGCGAGCGCGTCCAGATCCTGCCGGCGAGCGTAGAGCGCGTAGCCGAGCATAACCGCGAAGCACACCAGAACCACGATGAAGGAGAACTGGGCGCTGGTGTGGTCGAGGATAAGACCCTGGAGCGGAGGCACAACCGCGCCACCGATAATAGCCATGACCAGGCCGGCCGAACCGAACTTGGTGTCATCACCCAGGCCGGTCAGTGCCAGGCCGTAGATGGTCGGGAACATGAGGGAAATGCAAGCGGAGAGGAAAGCAATACTCACGGCGCCCACGATATTTCCGGAAACAATTCCCAGCCCAGTGCAGATGATGCCGAGGGAGGCCATGACGGTCATGAGGACACGTGCATCAACACGACCCATGATCCACACCATGAGGAAGCGCATGATGAGGAAGCAAATAAGCGAGCCTTGCAGCCACCAGCCCGCGGTGGTGCGATCCACCCCGAGGGTTTCCATGACGTAGAAGATGATGTAGGTCCAGATGCAGGTCTGAGCGGCGATATTGCAGAACTGGGCAACCACACCGAAGCTGTAGAGCTTATTGCGCATGAGACGCATGAAGGTACCCTTGCGGCGCTTCACGCCGGCAGCCGAATCGGAGACCATCGTGCGGCGCTTCTGAATCTTCACGAAAGCGATGCTGATCGCCAGGAAAGCATAGAGGCAGCCGAGGGCGATGTAGGGAGCCATAACAGCCTGGAGCTCATCGGAACGGGTAGCCAGGAGCTCAGCTTCCGGCATGCTCGCACGTTCTTCAGCGGTTGCCACGTGGATATTTGGCAGGATGAAGAGGGTGGCAGCCAGCACACCAAGATTGGATCCGATCGGGTTGAACGCCTGGGCCAGGTTGAGACGGCGGGTAGCCGTCTTTTCCGGCCCCATCGCCATGACGAAGGGGTTCGCGGAGGTTTCCACGATGGACAGGCCGCCCGCCAGGATGAAGAGGGCAGCGATGAAGGCTCCGAAGGTCATGAGCTTAGAAGCCGGGAAGAAGAGGAGTGCACCGGCGGCCGCTAGGCTCAGGCCAATAACGACGCCGCCCTTGTATCCCAACTTCGAGTTAATGTACGCCGCGGGAATGGCGAGGAGGAAGTAGGCTCCGTAGTAGGCGAATTGCACCAGCGAGGACTGGAACGCCGACATGTGGAACACCGAGGAGAATACGTTGACCAGCGGTGCGGTCAAGTCCGTGGAAATACCCCAGGCCGCGAAGCACGAGACGAGGAGCACGAAGGGAACCAACATTCCCGGCCACACAAATGGCGCTTTCTTTTTCGTTCCGGCAGCCACTTCACCGTGAGCCGAAGGGACCGCAACCGAATCCTGATTAGACATAGATGTTACTTTCTTTACACGAACGACATTTTCATCATTGAAAGTCATGGGAAGTGGGGGTTCCTTTCTCCCCCGGCAAGGAACGCTAGCTCGGTAGCACTCCGGCCCTTCCGGGATTCGCCAGCTTCACCGCCGCCGTACCCTGCGTGAATGTGCCATCGTATTTCCGCGCTAGCGAGGGTAAATCAGCCTCCCATCGAGCCTCAGATCCATCGATACGCGCAAGCACCTGCCGCTTTCGCGTAGCTGCTCGGCAATGTCAAGATCGGCTCAGACCTTCACACCACCGTCGCTGTGACTTAGCATAACCCCATTTTTTCATTTGTTCCACCCTATGGACTTGAGTTCCATATTTGATTTTTCGTGTACGCACCGGCGCCCTACTCCTCTCTAGGCGAAAGATGCTAGGACCTAGCTGGATTTTCTTCGTGAGCTTCACTACGGACGATTATGGGTCGCGAGACGAAAGTTACCACCGCGGCGGTTATCGTTGAAGAACATCGAAATAATTCCACATACTGGAACACGGTTCCTTAAGATTCTTGAGATTGTTCCTTTCCCCAGGCCTGCGCGCTAAAATATGGCATCGTTACGACCGTGCGCGGCGTCGCGAACAGTCGATGAGAAAAGAGGTTCCCTGTGGCGCAGCCTTCCAAAAGTCCTAAGAATCCCGGAGCGGCGGATAAAACACTTATTGTTTTGCGGGCCACTCTGGAGCATTCGCGTTTTACCGATATCGTGGAGGCCTCCGGGCTGGCGAAATCCAGCGTGCATCGACTCTTGCAAAGCCTTGTTGACTACGAGTTTGTGACGGTCAATGAGGAGGGTAATTATTTAGCGGGACCGGCTGCGATGGCCCTGGCCAGCCACGCTTTTAAAAATATTGATATTTCCGAGCGTGCTCAGCCTTTTATGCGCGAATTGGCCCGCAAGGTGAAATGCCAGGTACACGTGGGGGCCCGTACTCGCAATGAAGCGGTATATGTGGCCATCGAAGAATCGGAGATGCCCTACCGTATTCCCTCTGATATCGGGGATAGACTTCCCCTACATTGCACCTCGATTGGGAAGTGCTTGCTCGCCGCGCAAAGTGATGACACCGTGCGGAAATATATTGCCGATGTGGGATTGCCCCGTAAAACTCCGCGCACGATCTCCACGGCCAATGCCCTTTTCGCAGAGCTCTACCAGGTGCGCGATTGCGGTTACGCGGTTGACGACGAAGAAAACGTGCCCGGTATCCGCTGCGTCGCGGTTCCCATCCGCAACCATATGGGCCGAGTGGATCACGCCATGTCGATTACTACGCTCGCCTTGGAAAAAACCATGGACGAAGTCATTGAGCTGGTTCCTTTCGTGGTGGAGACAGCCGGAAAGATTTCCCGCTCGCTGGGCTACTGGGATTAACTCCGCGACAGGAATTAACTGCGTGGCAGGGATTAACTGCGCGGCAAGGACTTACTTCGCAGCAGGAGCTTAGCTGCAAGCCTGCGGGAGTGAACTACCCCAACTCCATGCGCTCCTCACATGTGCGGCGCTGCGCCTCGAGTTCCATGAGGCGGGCGAAGTGCTGCTGGTAGGCGGCATCCTCCGGGTTGGTGCGCTGAAGCGCGGAGCGCACATCCTCGATTTGGCGCAGCACACCTAGCCGAATGAGCGCGAGGGCAATCCCCCACACATAATGCGGGAGGCGCTGCACATCGGTCTCGGGAAGCGGCTCGGCGGCGAGCTGGGAAATCACCCCGGATAGCTCCGGGCCCCCGGCCGCGATCACCGCCTCCACGTAAGCGGCGCTCGCTTGGGGTTCGGCGTGTTCCGCGTCCATACCCGCGCCGGTCAGCTGCGCGAAGCGCTCGGCGAAGACCCGGGTTCCCCCCGCCGCCCGAATCGCCGTATGAATGGCGTGGTGCACCGGATGAGTGAACGTATGCGGAGGTAGATTATCCATCTCCGCCCGCGCCGCAAAAGCCGGAAGCTGAAGATAAATCTCCAGCGCGGCCCGCTCCACTTTTTCGGTAGGGTCACGCAGCTGCGACACCGGCGGCAAGGTCGCCGCCCGGTGGGTACCGGCATCGGCGCCACTCCCCCACGCTGCTCCTCCCGGCTGCACCGTACCCGTCGTTTGCGCTGCCGCCTGGTACGACGGCGCATTCCCCGGCTGCACCGCGACTCCCACCTGCTGCGGTCCTCCGGCCGCTAGCGCTCCCGGGGCGTGCTCGCTGGCTGCCTCCAGCACGGCGCGTGCCTGGGCTCGCCCCTGGCGCCCGGCTTCTGCCACCGCCTGGCGCACCACATGCTCATCCATACCGAGCCAGCCGGCCAGATTCCGGGTGTATTCCCCGCGCAGTACCCGGTCCCTAATCCCCGCCACAATCGGCGCGCTCACCCGCAGTCCGGCACTGCGACCCTCCGCGGTGGTGAGCGGAAGATCCTCAATCAGGGAGCGAATAGCGAATTCGAAAAGGGGGCGCCGCCCGGCGATCACCTCGCGCAGCGCTTCATCCCCGCGCTGGAGCCGCACATCGCAGGGATCCAGGTTATCCGGCGCAATAGCCACATAGGTTTGGGTGGCGAAAGCCTGATCTTCCCCGAAAGCGCGCAAAGCTGCCTTCTGGCCGGCGCTATCGCCGTCGAACGTAAAAATAACCTCGCCGCCGTAAGCCTTCCCGGAGGAGAGCACCACCCCGGCGGCCGGATTGGCGCCGTCGCCCAAAAGCCGCCGCACAATTTTGACGTGCTCGGCGCCGAAAGCTGTACCACACGTTGCTACCGCCGTGGTGATTCCGGCCAGGTGCGCGGCCATGACGTCCGTATAGCCCTCCACGATCACCACAGAACGCGAGGTCGCGATCTCCTTCTTCGCGAGGTTGAGGCCGTACAGCACCTGCGATTTCTTGTAGATAGGTGTTTCGGGGGTATTGAGGTATTTCGGGCCGCGATCATCCTCGCCGAGGCGGCGCGCCCCGAAACCGATAGGTTCGCCGGTAATGGAGAAAATCGGCCACATGAGCCGCCCGCGGAAACGGTCGTAGAGCCCGCGGTTGCCCCGGGTGGCCAGGCCCGCCGTTTCGATTTCCCGGTCGGAAAAGCCGTGGCTGCGCAGGTGCGTATAGAGCGCGTCCCAGGAGTCCGGAGCGTAACCGCATTCAAAATGGTCAATGGCCGCCCGCTCAAAACCGCGTTCGGCCAGGAGCGTGCGGGCCGGGGCCGCCGCCGGGGTATCGAATTGGGCGCGATAGAACTGCACGGCAACACGGTGCGCATCGATGAGCCGCCGCTTGGAAGGCTCCCCCGGCCGCCGCTCGCGTGCACCTTCGTAATGCAGCTCGATTCCGGCGCGCCGCGCCAGCAGCTCGACCGCCTCCACAAAGTCAATACTTTCGGCCCGCTGCACGAAAGCGAAAACGTCGCCGCCTTCCCCGCAGCCGAAGCAATGCCAGCGCCCCAGGTTCGGGCGCACGTGAAACGACGGAGTTTTCTCATCATGGAAGGGGCACAGGCCTTTGAGGGAGTCCACCCCACCGGGGCGCAGGGCCACGTACTGGGAGGCGACGTCGTCGATCCGCACCGCGGCGCGCACCCGATCGATGTCTTCCCTTTTGATGAGCCCGGCCATGCCGCCTAGTCTAAGCGAGCCCGCCGCGCAGCGCACGCTCGAACCGTTTCACGCACTCAACATGTTCCGTACGCGCGAACCGCGGCGCGCGCAGCGTACGCCGAGGCCGCGGGCGCCGGAAGATCAGTGCCGCAGCATCCCGCACAGGTGCGCGTGCCACTGCCGCGCCGAAAGATCGGTGAGCGAAGCAACCTGGTCAATAACCAAACGCAGCCGCGCGTCCTTATCGCTACTCGCCCACAATTCCGCTAGGTGCGGCTCCAACTCATCCGGATGCTCCAAGAGCGCCTCGACGAGGTCGAAAATAATGGCGCGCTGCTCCACGTAATGCGGTTCGTGTTCGCGCGGAGCCATAACATAGGCCACCGCGATCCCTTTCAGGACCGTGATTTCGGCGAAAGTTTCTGGTGGTACGACGACGTTACCGTTGTAGCGCACCAATTTGCCATGCCCGGACTGCGCCCAGGTTGCCTGGCATACGGCGGAAACAAAACGGCCGATGAGGTCGGAGGTGAGGTCCTTCATGCGGGCAAAATCACGGTAGTTGCCACCGAAGTGCACCGGCCAGGCTTCTTCGCGCAGCAGGCGGTCAAGCGCATCGGACAGCTCCCCCGTGCTCGGTTCGCCATACCAGGCCAGGGTATCCTCCACGACTTTCTGGCGCTCCCCCGGGTCGGTCAGGCAGGACGGGTCGAAGAATCCGCGGGCGATCGCATCTTCAACATCGTGGACGCTATAGGCAATATCATCGGCCAGATCCATGATTTGGGCTTCGACGCAGCGGTTGTGCCCGTGTTCGCCGTGAATCCACTCGAAAATATCAGCATCATCGCGATAGTAATTGAATTTCGGGGTTCCGCCCGGGCCTTCGTTATTACCCCAGGGGTATTTGATGACCGCATCCAAGGTGGCGCGGGTGAGGTTGAGGCCGGCCGGGCGCCCGGTGCGAGTGGTGCGTTTCGGTTCCAGGCGGGTGAGGATGCGCAGGGTTTGGGCATTGCCTTCGAAGCCGCCGATTTCCTCCCCCACTTCCGCGAGGGCCCGCTCCCCGTTATGCCCGAAGGGCGGGTGCCCGAGATCATGGCACAAACACGCGGTTTCCACGATATCCGGGTCGCATCCGAAGTTTTTCGCCAGCGAGCGCCCGATTTGGGCCACTTCGAGGGAATGGGTGAGGCGGGTGCGCACAAAATCATCCGATTCGGGCCCAAGCACCTGGGTTTTCGCGCCCAGGCGGCGCAGCGCCGAGGAATGCAGCACCCGCGCGCGGTCGCGTTCAAAATCGGTACGCGAACGGGATTTGGGTGGTTCATGCACCCAGCGTTCGCGGTCATCCGGCCCGTAAACTTCGGCCGCCCCAAATAAATCCGTCACAGCTAGAGGGTACCAAGCCCGCGGGCGGTGCGGTGGCGGCGAGCGGTGCGGTCGTGACGGGCGGGGCACCGGGCCTGAGGCAAGCGCCGCGGCGTGGCTGGTTTAGCCGCCGGAAATATCGAGTTCGGCTTCGTGGATCCGGGCAGCTTGCTCCGGGGTAAGCTCGCGCGAATCGAGCCAGCCATCGGGCAGATGCGGGCGTTTTTCCCCGCCTGCGCGCCCGCGTTTACCTTCCGCGGCCGCCGGATAAGGCTGATCCAAGTCCAGGGCCTGGAGGCGTTCGTGGAGTTCCTCCAAGGTGGAGACCAGCCCCAGCGAGTGGCGGGTTTCCCCACCCACCGCGAAGCCTTTGAGATACCAGGTGATGTGCTTGCGCAGCTCCCGCATGGCTTTATTTTCACTTCCGAAATGCTCCACCGAGAGGCGGGCGTGGCGCTCGATTATCGCGGCAACTTCACGCAGCGTGGGGCGGCGCTGGGCACTGGCCCCGTGCATGAGAGCAGCCAGATCATAGAAAATCCAGGGCCGGCCCTGGCAGCCGCGCCCGACAGCCACCCCGGCGCAGCCGGTATGGGCGCGCAGCGCGGCGGCATCTGCGGCGTCGAAAACATCACCGTTACCAAAGACGGGCAGGTCCGTGGAGTCTACGAGCTCCGCAATAAAATCCCAGTTCGCGTGGCCGGCGTAATGCTGCGCGGTGGTGCGCGCGTGCAAGGTGAGCCCGGCCACTCCGTAATCTTCGGAGATGCGGGCCACGTCCCGGAAAGTTTCGTGGGCGGCGTCAATCCCGATCCGGAACTTCACGGTGATGGGCACGGCGTGATCGCGCCCGCGGTTCGCGGCGCTCGCTGCTGCGGTGGCCTGGCGCACCAGGTCCTCGTACAAATCCAGTTTCCACGGCAGGGCCGAACCGCCCCCTTTGCGGGTGACTTTGGGGGCCGGGCAGCCGAAGTTAATATCGATGTGGTCCGCACGGTTTTCCTCGATGAGGAGCCGCACCGCCGCGGCCACCACCTTGGGTTCCACCCCGTAGAGCTGGATGGACCGCACCGGATCGCTCGGATCGGGCTGGATCATAGTCATGGTTTCCGGGGTGCGTTCCAGCAGCGCCCGGGAGGTAATCATTTCGCACACCCACAGCCCGGCTGGGGTGTAGGAGCCGCGTGCGTGGGCTTCTGGGGAGGGCGTATCCGGTGCACTGCTGGCCATCGCGCGCTGAATTCCCGCTTCGGCTTCTTCACGGCAGAGCTGGCGGAAAGGCGGGTTGGTCACCCCGGCCATCGGCGCGAGCATGACCGGCGTGGCCAGAGTCAGATCGCCCAGCTGAATCGCCGGCCATGCGGCATTCTCCGCCATATGCTTCCCTTCTTCCCTTCCTGCGTCATGGATGAGGGTACCGCACGGCCAGCAGCGAGAGTTATTCCGTGAGCTAAACACCCAGCTATATGACCTGCATCACGGTAGGCTACAAGTGAACTCACCAGAGTTCCCAGGCAGATTGCGTTCTTCCCGCACCGCCCACGCCGCGTGGAGCCCAGGCTCTTCCGCCGTGGCTGGGAAGTAGGTGTCACCACCACACGTGAGCAGTTAGTTTCGGCTACCTGGCCTCGGTTCTACATTTTCTATCAGGAAGGCACACCACATATGGCCGAGAACAAGAATGTTCAGGATCTCCTGAACGCCACCGCATTTGATTCCCATAACGATAAGCTCGGCGGGGTTAAGGAGGTATTCCTTGACGCCGAGACGGGCCAGCCCTTCTTCGTGGAAGTGAGCCACGGGCTCTTCGGTATGTCCTCCAGCCTCGTTCCGCTGCGCGGTTCGCACCTCGAGGGTGAAGAACTCCACCTGGCTTTCGTCAAGGATGCAATTAAGGATGCCCCTGATTTCGATGTGGAACAGGGCATCACCCCCGAAGAGCAGGACCGCCTGCTCGCCCACTACCACCTCACGGATGCGCACGAAGGTGACCGCTACGCTACCGAGGTTCCGCCGGTAGGTGCCGGTGAGCCCCGCACTGCGGCCGAGCATCCCGCCCCGGTAACTGACGCGGATGATAATTCCGTGGTTCGTTCTGAGGAGCGCCTCAATGTTTCTAAGGACAATGTGGCGACCGGTACCGTGCGGCTGCACAAGTACGTTGTGCATGACACCGAAACGGTGG
This sequence comes from Actinotignum urematis, assembly GCF_051264595.1. Classification (NCBI taxonomy): domain Bacteria; kingdom Bacillati; phylum Actinomycetota; class Actinomycetes; order Actinomycetales; family Actinomycetaceae; genus Actinotignum; species Actinotignum urematis. The sequence goes on from NZ_JBOZBG010000001.1 coordinate 128,922, forward strand.
AGGTGCCCGTGACCCGCGAAGAAGTGCGGGTGGAACGCACCCCTATCAAGGAAGGTGAAGAGTACGTTGGTGAGATTTCTGAAGGGGGCGCCGCTGTCACCCTTCATGAAGAGCGGGTCAATGTAGAGAAGGAAACCGTACCCGTTGAGCGGGTATCTCTCCATAAGGATGTCGTGCAGGATACCGAAACGGTCTCCGAAGATGTAGCCAAGGAACAGATCGAAATCGAAGATGAAACGGGCCGCTCTACCAAGTAGTAGGCTCGTGAGAAACCTGGCCTGCTAGGCACAGCCAGGCAGGAACGTGAGCCACGCAGGCACGTCAGCCGCGCAGCGAAGCTAGGGAAAGAGGAAGAATGGCTGAGGTAACCGTCCGCGACATTATGGATGCCACCGCTTATGACCGCTCCGAGGCGGAGATTGGGCCGGTGCGCGAGGTTTTTCTCGATGATGCCAGCGGGCAACCCACCTTTGCCCTCGTCGGGCGGGGATTATTCAATCTTCGCTCCGCCCTGGTTCCGCTGCGCGGTTCGCGCCTGGTGGAAGGCAAACTCATCCTCTCGGTTTCCGCAGAAGCGGTGGCCAGCGCTCCGGCCTGGTCGGTGGAGGACGGCCTGACCGAGGACCAACAGCAGCGTATTTACGAACATTTCGCCCTCACCGATATTGCCGACGGCAAGGAGCACGCTACTAACGCTTAGGCACCAGATCTCCACGGGAACCCGGTCACTAACGTATCGCCTGCTGTTTAGCCGCCCCGGGGAATCACAAGCTAGGCGCTCACCCGATCCCGCCCCGGTGCCACGGGGGCGAGGAGCGCGGCTACCGCCGTCGTCAAAGGAATCGCCAAGACCAAACCAACAGAAGCGGCCAGGGTGCGGGTGATCTCCTCCGCGATCTGCTCCACCTGCATGAGGTCAAGGAACGACCGCTGGTAAATCGAGGCAAGAATAAGAAGGGGCAGCGAGGCCCCTACGTAGGCAAAAGCCAGCGTGTAAACGGTTGAGGCAATATGGTCGCGCCCGATGGCCATCCCGCGGCTGATGAGGCGGCGGCGCGGCGTGCTCGGCGATTCGGCATGCAACTCCCAAATGGTGGAAACCTGAGTAATAGTGACATCATTGAGGGCCCCCAGCCCGGCCAGAATAATCCCCGCCAGCAGCAGCGTGCGCATATTGATACCACCCAGACTCCAGGACAGCATCGCGGTTTGTTCCCCGCCCGTGCCGCTCAAGTTTTGGGCGCCCACCGCCCACACCGCCACCGCCGTGGTAATAAGAAGCCCGAGGAAAGTGCCGATAATCGCGGTGGTGGTGCGGATAGAAATACCGTGAGCCAGATAAATCGAGGCGAACATCATCGCCGAAGCCCCGGTGAGCACCACCGCGAAAGCATTCCCGCCGCCGGCCAGCGCCGGAATAATAAAGAAGCCAACCACCAGGAGGGACACCCCCAGGCCCGCGAGCGCCGCCAGCCCCTTCCAGCGTGCCACCGCCACAATGACCAGCACGTACAGCCCGGCGAGCAGCGCCAGGGGCATCCCACGTTCAAAATCAACAAAAATATGGGCGGTGCCCGAGGTGACCATAGCCGGGTTGAAACGGGCTTCGATTACGTCGCCCACTTCCAGCCCGGAGGCCACCACCTCGGCGGGGACATGCACAGGAACCGGCACGCCCTCAACCTCCATCTCCACCGGGGTCTGACCCTGGGCATCCGTCTGCCCGACCGAGGTAATCGGCCCGCTCACCATCTGCACGCCCGGGGAATTCAGCGGGATAGAGCCCACCGGGGACTCCCCGCGCGGCCACAGCACCACCAGCGCAATCGCGGTGAGAAGCGCGAGGGGAACAACAATAGCGGCAAGTAGGCGCCCGACCTTGCGGCGCACTCGCGCCGGGACCTCAATATCTGAATGATGATGCACGCCTTCAGGCTACCGGCCCGCCGCCGCCCGCGGGAGAAGCGCGCGCCCTGGTGCCACGAGGCGTGGCGGCGCGGGTACGGTGCGCACGGCGGTAGACAGCGCGGCGGGACGGGGCGCCCGCGCCGTACCACCACACCTGGGAACAGGTGTTTCCTCCCGCCGCCGCGATACGCACTCGCTAGACTGTATGCATGCATTTCACCACCTTGACCGCCGAGGAATACGTTTCCGCAACCCGCCACAGCCCGCGGCTTTTCCTCGCCCAGCTTCCCGAATACGGCCAGTGGCGCACCGAGCAGGGCGATGCCGTTGATTATGTGGGGGTGCGTGATGGCGCGCAGGTGCGCGGCGTCGCCCTTATTACCTACCAGCCGTGGAAAAAGCTTTTTACTCGTGCCATTATTACCAATGGCCCTACCCTGGATTGGGAGGACGGCGAGCTGGTGGAGTTCTTTTTCGCGCAGCTCGCCGCGTATCTTGCCACCAAGAAGCGGGTGATTGCGCTACGCATCACCCCTAATGTGCCCGCCGCTTTCTATGCGGACATCGAAAAAGTTGCGGATTCGCCCCTGGGGGCGCGGGTGACCGAGCAGCTGCGCGCGGCCGGGTTCCAGCATATTCCCGTGGACCCCAATGACCCGGCCGATATTCATTTTATTTATACGAAAGATATTGCCGGGAAGAGTTTCGAGGAGATCGCTGATTCCCTCACGAAAACAATGCGCCGCCAGGTCAAGCACGTGGGGCGCTACGGCGTGGAGGTACATACTGGCGGTGTTGAACTGTGGGATACCTTCCACCAGCTTTACGAATCCTCGCGCGAACGCACCGAGATGGCTGAAATCTCTGATTATTCCGCGCAGCTGTATACCGGGATGATGGAGAAGCTGGGCCCCGAGCGCGCTTTCCTCGCGATTGCCTACGCGCATCCGGCCACCTACCTGGAGGAGATCACCGTGAATATCGCCCGCCTCGATGAGCAGATCGCGCAGAATTCCACCGAGCCGCGCACCCGCAAAAAGGAGGGCGCCCTCAAAGAGCTCGGCAGCCAGCGTGCTTCCCTCCTCAAGCAGGAAACCGAGGCCCGCGATTTGGCGCAGCGTTACGGCAATAATGTGCCTTTTGCCGGGGTTCTGGCTCTCCGCTGGGGTGATGAGCTGGTGCAGCTGCTCCGCGGCTTCAACAAGGATTTCACCACCTATAACCGTGATTACCCGGTGGAATCGACCCTGCTGCGCTGGGCGGCCGCCCACGATATTTCCACCTACAACACCCTCGGGATTTCCGGTATTTTCGACGCCACCGGCCCCGATTACCCGGTCCTCGAGTACAAACGCAAGCTCAACGGGAACGTGGAGGAATTCATCGGCACTTTCGCGCTGGCCTTGCGCCTAGAAGCCAAGCTCACGGGAGCTTTGATCTAGCGGTTTCGGCACGCTACCGCGCCGCACCGGGTACGACGACGGGGCTGCGCCGCCGGCGCAGCCCGGCTAGCTGCCACCAAGCCGATTAGCGGCGGCGTAGGCGGGCCAGGATCCTACCCACGGGGCGGAAAAGCACGTCGATTTCTTCCATTTTTGCCAGCTTCATGCCACCCACGTACACCAGCACCATGACGCTTCCCCCCACGATGAGGGCCAGGAGTGCTTGCACGGGGCTCATGGGGCTAAAGACGGGGCCCACCAGGCGGGCCGCCCCGTAGCCGGCCGCGGCTGCCAAGCCGGAAATCCCCAAGAGTTTGATATGGAAGGAAGCCAGGACTGCGCCGTCGACCCCACCCATCCGCGGCGAGAGGTGCCACAGCATCACGATGACCGCAAAAATATTGGCGAGTGAGCCCACAATACCCACCGCCCACACCACGTGCTGGGGCGGGAGTAGCGCGCAGAAAACCGTGAGCACGCAGGAGGCTCCCTGGAACGGCAAACTGATGAGGAAGGCGCCGCGGGTGTCCTCGAAGGCGTAGTAGACGCGGTCGAGCACGCTCACCGCACCGATGCCGAAGAGCCCGAGGGCCATGGAGGCCACCACTTTCCCGAGGGTGACGGCCTGTTCCGCGCTCGACGTGATGGCGAAGAGGCGGGAAACGGGGACCGCGAAAACCATGAGGCCGATGGCGGCCAGGAACATGATGGTGGAGACGATGCGCAGGGTGCGGGACACGTCGCGGCGCATCCGGTCCCGGTCGCCGTCTGCCGCGGCCCGCGAGATGCGGGTGAAGACCGCGGTGGCAATGGAAACCACGAAGAGTGAGGTGGGTAGGGAGTAGATCGTGTAGGCGGTATCGTAGGCGAAATTGCCCGCCACGTACTCGGAGTTCATCCCCATGCGAATGGCCCGGTCAGAGGCCCCGGCGGCGGCATTGGAGATGAGCGCCGTCGGAATAATGGAGGTGATCATCATGAGGAGCATCCACCAGGAAGCCCGGCCGGCCGCCCCCAACCCGGAATTGCGCCACCGGAAATCGAAACGGAAATGAATGCCCAGGCGGCGCAGCGGCCAGATGAGGATGAGGGCTTGGGCGACGATCCCCAGGGTGGAAATACCGCCGAGCCAGCCCACCCGCGAGGCCGTCCAGCGCCCCGCTTCCAGGGCGTCTTCCGGGGTGGCCGAGCCGAAAAGAGCGAGGATGGCGAGCATCCCGAGCACCGCCACCACGTTATTGAGAGCCGGCGCCCACATATAGGGCCCGAAGTTTTCGCGGGCGTTGAGGATCTGCCCGATCACGGTGTACATGCCGTAGAAGAAAATTTGGGGCAGGCACCAGTAGGCCCAGGCCACCGTGAGGCGATACCAGTCCTCGGACATGGTGGCGGCCATGACCTTGACCACGGCGGGCGCGGCCAGGGTAATGAGCACGGTCACCGCGCCCAGGCCCACAATCGCCACGGTGAGGAGCTTGTTAATAAAGGCGGCGCCTTCTTTTTCCCCCCGTTTGGTGGCCCGCACAATGGCCGGCACCAGCACCGCATTGACCAGGCCTCCCACAATAATCATGTAAATAAGATTGGGGAGTTTATTGGCGATCCCGAAAGCGTTGCCGGCCGGCGAGGTCAGGCCCACCACCGCGCCGAGGAGAATCGGGGAGCGCACCAGGCCGAGGATACGCGAGACGAGCGTGCCGAAGAACATAATGATGGAGGCCCGCGCGGCGCTCGCGCTTTTTTCGCTCGCGGTATTCTCGCTCGCGCTTTTTTCACTCGAGCTGGCGAAGGTTTCGGGCTCGGGGCCTGCGCCGGCGGATTCCGCTAGATCCGGGAGGGCATCCGCACGGTCGTCGGCCACAAAATGCCGTCCGCTAGGGCGGCGCGGGGGGAAGAAACGCATGCTTCGAGCTTAGCCTTAGAATCCAGATTCGGTGGGATGCGGATAGAAGCGCCGCATTTTCTGCACCGCACGAATATCGGAGAGCATCCGGAACAGGGTGCGCTTGGGGTGGCGGTCCTTGCTATAGGCGATCGGGTTGACCACCGGGCCGCGCCTCCGCACCCGCCGCACCTGCTCGGCCAGCTGCGGATCGCGCAAGTAGCGGCGCCCCGCCAGCCAGGCGGGAATAATCGCGAAAATGCCGGCGCGATTGACCCGCTGAAGCGGTGCGGTTTCCCCGGCCATATCCGCAACCAGGGCGCGCGCCAGATTCACCCCGCCCACCTTGAGGTAGTAGTGCCCGCGCCCGGCCCGCGGATTGAGATCCAGCCAATAGGCCCGGCCGGTACGCGGATCAATTTTCACGTCCATGGAGAAGAAGCCCCGCAGGCCCACCTCGCGCACGATCCGCTCGGCGCGGTCGGTGAGGAACCCCTCCGGATCGGTGAGGATAATCCCGGCATTGCCGATGAGCGAAGGCTCATGCAGCCCGAGCAGCACCCTCCCCGAGCCAATAGCGCTCAGGTGCCCGCGCGAATCGATATACCCATTGACAACCCACTGGGTAGTATCATCCCCCGGAATGAGTTCCTGGGCGATAAGGTCAATATCGACCTGGCGGCCGGCAAGCGTGGCAAATTTCGCGCGGGCCGCTGCGGCGTCGTCGAATACCTCCACCTTTTTCAGGCCCGTCGCGTACAGCGAGGTGGGGTTATCCGCGCGCGCGGGTTTGACGACAATGGGGAAGGGCAGCGTGGCGAGCGCCGCGTCCCAGGTCTCGGGTTGGGAAAGATGTACGACGGCGCGCCGCGGGGCCGCCTCCCCCACCTTTTCGTACACCTGCGCCATCGCCTCTTTCGAATTCGCGAGGTCCACGACATCCGGCGCGGCGAAAGGGAAGAACCAGTTGGAGGCGAGGCGGTGCCGGTTGCGCACAATAACATCCACGCCCTCATCAACATTGACCAGGCAGATGAGGCGGCGATCCGCGAACTCCGCGGCCAGGGAATTGAGCAGCGCCACGAATTTTTCTTCGTCCTCCATAATATGGCGTTCGCAGTAGCGCACCGAGAGAATGGAGGAATTATTAATATGCCCCCGCGGGTATTCGGCGACGACGAGCGAGGTCACCCCGTAGGTCTCGTGGAACAGCCGCGCGAAACTATAGGCTTCCACCTCATTACCGAAGATCACCGGCAGTGCATCCATACGTGTTCTCCCTCCGCGCCCGGCCGCGGGCATGGTTATTATGCTAGCAGCGCCGCGCTAAAGTAGAAGGCAGCACTCCGCCCCCGTGAAAGGACCATCGTGACCGAAGCCGATATCCCCAGCATTGAGGTTCGTTTGCCGATTAAGCTCGGCCAGTTTGTGAAATTAGCATCGCTGGCCGCCTCCGGTGCCGAAGCCCGCGAGCTTATTGAAGCGGGCGATATTAGCGTGAACGGCCAGGTAGAAACCCGGCGCGGCAGCGCGCTGAGCGACGGCGATGTGGTTGCCCTCGCCCAGCCGCGCGGTGCCTTGCGCGTGCGGGTAGCGAGCCTCTAGCAACTCGGCAGCCGGCGGCCGCGCACAGCGAAACGCCAGCCGCGGGCCGCACTCACAGTCCTAGCAGCCCACCAGTTTCTGGGCCAGGAAGCCCTCCACTTTCTCCAGCGGGATCCGGACCTGCTCCATGGTGTCGCGGTCGCGGACCGTCACCGCCTGATCTTCGAGGGTGTCGAAGTCCACGGTCACGCAGTACGGGGTGCCAATTTCATCCTGGCGGCGGTAGCGGCGCCCGACCGCTCCTGCGTCGTCGAAATCAACATTCCACGAGGCCCGCAAGCGCGCGGCAAGATCCGCCGCCAGGGGCGTGAGCTTCTCGTTACGCGAGAGCGGGAGCACCGCGGCCTTGACGGGTGCCAGGCGCGGATCCAAGCGCAGCACGGTGCGCTTATCCACCCCGCCCTTGGTATTGGGGGCTTCATCCTCCACGTAAGCATCCACGAGGAATGCCATGAGCGAGCGGGTCAGCCCGGCCGAGGGCTCAATCACGTAGGGAACGTAGCGCTCCCCGCTGGCCTGGTCGAAGTAGGACAGGTCCTTGCCCGAATGCTTGATATGGGTGGTGAGGTCGAAATCGGTACGGTTGGCGATGCCTTCCAGTTCGCCCCAATCCGAACCCTGGAAACCGAATTTGTACTCGATATCCACGGTGCGCTTAGAGTAGTGGGACAGCTTTTCCTTGGGATGTTCGTACAGGCGCAGGTGCTCCGGGTTGATGCCCAGGTCCTTGTACCAGTCCAGGCGCTGGTCAATCCAGTACTGGTGCCATTCTTCATCCTCCCCCGGCTTGACGAAGAACTCCAGTTCCATCTGCTCGAATTCGCGGGTGCGGAAAATGAAGTTTCCGGGGGTGATTTCGTTGCGGAACGACTTGCCGATCTGGCCGATGCCGAAGGGCGGCTTCTTGCGCGAGGTGGTTTGCACATTCGCGAAATTCACGAAAATACCCTGGGCGGTTTCCGGGCGCAGGTAGTGCAGGCCGGATTCGTCTTCCACCGGGCCGAGGGTGGTTTTCAGCATCATATTAAAATCGCGCGGCTCGGTCCATTGGCCCTTCACGCCGCAATGCGGGCAACCCAGCTCCGCGGTGGGAATGGAATCCGGGTCGTCAATATGCTTCTTGGCGGCCAGCGCTTCCTGGAGCTGGTCCATGCGCAGGCGCTTGTGGCAGTTGAGGCATTCGATAAGCGGATCGTTGAACACGCCGACGTGCCCGGAAGCAACCCACACCTCCCGCGGCAAAATAATGGAGGAGTCGATACCCACAACGTTATCGCGACTTTGCACCATGTAACGCCACCACTGGCGCTTAATATTTTCTTTCAGCTCGGTTCCCAGCGGGCCGTAATCCCAGGCCGAACGGGTACCGCCGTATATTTCCCCGGCGGGGAAGACGAAACCGCGGCGCTTGGCCAAAGAAATAACGTTATCGAGACGGGAGGGAGCAGGCTTAGCCAACGTTGTTCCTTTCTATTGCGCGCATCCGGATGATGCGTGGCCCGTCTAGTCTACCGCCGCGCCCGTTTCCGCGCGGTCCCGGCCGGTGCGGAAAACGAAAAGGAAATATGCGACGACGACGCCCAGTACCACCACTGCGGCAATTCCCCACGGGTTACCGAAAATAGCGGCCCAGACCGCTCGCAGGGCGAGCATGCCAACCGTCGAGTAGATCGCCGCCCAGCCCAGCCAGCCGGGCAGCGCGGCCAGGGTGAAACGCCAGCCGCTCATGCGGGTGAGCCCAGCACCGATAAGGATGACGGTTTGCACCCCGATGGTGAAGAAGCAGAGAGTAACGAGGGGCCAGCCGCGCCGTGCCACCCGCTGCGAGGCCGCGATCACGCGCTCGTCATGCGCCCAGGCCCAGGCCCGGTGGGCGAGGCGATTGCGCGGTTCGCGCTGCCGGGCCACCAGGTAAGCGGCATAGCGCCCCAGCCAGAAAGTAGCGCTGGAACGCAAGGACACCACGAGGAAAAGGAAAAGGTAAACAAAGGCGAAGGAGCGCCCGGCCAGGAATGAGAAGGAATCCATGCTTAGCGGCCCATTCCTTCCCGGTTCCGGCCGTTATGCTGCCCGGCGCAATCGGCGCAGACCCCGATGAGTTCAAGGGTGTGATCCACATCCGAGAAGCCGTTCGCGGTGGCGATGGAACGCACCCAATCTTCGGCCCCTTCCAGGGCGATTTCCACGGTTTTCCCGCAGCGCCGGCACATGAGGTGATGGTGGTGTTCTTCGGTTTCGCAATAGCGGTAGAGGGTTTCGGTGCCCTCCTGCATGGTGTCGAGAATCCCTTCGTCCGCCATCGCCTGCAAGGTGCGGTACACGGTGGCCAGGCCGATGCGCCGGCCTTCCCGGGAAAGTTTTTCGTGGAGCTCCTGGGCGGAAACGAATTCCGGGATCGTCTCCACCATCTTCGAAATGGCGATCCGCTGGGCAGTTACTCGCGGTTTAGACGCGTTCATGAACCCTCCTGTGGTTGCGCCGTACCAGTGTGGACATGATTGCCACAACTGCGTACCCGGCAATGAGAATCACCGCGATCATAGCCCCGGGAGAGGCAGAAACATAGCGGGTAATGACCAATCCGACAAGTGCGGCCCCGCATCCGAGCCCCATGGCCAGGCGCTGGGTGTGCGCCAGGGAGGAGCACACCAGCTGGGCGGTGGCCACCGGCACGATCATCATGGCCGAGACCAGCAGAATGCCCACCACCCGCATGGAGACCGCCACCGTGAGGGCCGCCGTGACCGCGATGAGGATGTTAAAAGCCCGTACCGGCAGGCCCGAGGCCCGCGCGAAGTCTTCATCGTTCGTCACGGAGAAGAGCGGGCCGCGCAGCCCGATACCCACCGCGAGGATAACCACGGTGAGGGCCACGGTGTACCACACGTCCTGCCCCGTGACCGTGGTAACCGAGCCAAAGAGGTAGTAGTTGAGGTTCGCCGTCGTACCACCCGCGAGGGAAATAAGCAGTACCCCGCACGCAATGCCGCCGTAAAACAGAATCGCGAGCGCGGTATCTCCCGAGGTGATTCCCGAGGAACGCACCCATTCGATAATGAGCGCGCCGAGCACCGCAATAATAAGGGCGCCGGGTACCGCGAAACGTTCGGGTTGCCCGTGCAACCAGGTGCCCGTCAGCCAGCCGAGCGCCACCCCGGTGAGGGCCACGTGGCCGATGCCGTCGCCCATGAGGGCCATGCCGCGTTGGACGAGGTAGCTGCCCACGATCGGCGCGGCCAGCCCCACGAGCACCGCCACCAGCAGCGAGCGCATCATGAGGGGCGAGGAAAGAATATCTGCGATCATTGCGCCACTCCCCCGTGCACGTAGCCATCGGATACTTGAATATCGCGACCCACCAGGTGGGCGAGTTCCCCGCGTTCGTGGAGCACCATGACGAGGGTGAGGCCCGAGCCGTGCAGGCGGGTGAGGATTTCGGCCAGATCGGCACGGGCGCGGGCATCGATCCCGGCTAGCGGTTCGTCAAGAACCAGCAGATCGGGGCGGCGCACCAGCGCGCGGGCAATCATGACGCGGTGCTGCTGTCCACCGGAAAAGACCCGCACCGGGTCCTGGGCACGGCTTTCCAAACCCACCGCCGCGAGGGCCTCGTAGGCGGCGGCGCGGGCCGCTTTCCCTTTATCCGCGAAGAGGTGGCGCCCGGAAAGCAAACCGGAGCGCACCACTTCCAGGGCGGTGGCAGGCAGGTTGCCGGCATGCACCATCGACTGGGGCACGTAGCCCACTCGGTGCCAGGGCACCTGGCGGGGGCGCGCGGTATCCACCCCGAAAATCTGCGCGGTTCCGGTATGGGGTACGACGCCGAGAAGCCCTTTGACAAGGGTGGATTTGCCCGAGCCGTTGGGCCCGAAAATCCCCACCGACTCCCCGGCCGCGATCTCCAGGTGAGCCGAATGCACGATTTCGCGCCCGCCCAGGGTAATGCACAAATCGCGGGCGAGGAGGGCCGGGGAAACCGCGGGCTGCGCCGGTATCGCGCCCCTAGCCGGTGCCGGAGACGTTCCGGGTGCTGCGCCCGTACCCGGTGCCGGGGCCGGGCTTACTGGCACTGCAATCCCTCACGCAGGTGGGCGAGGTTGCTATCCATAATGGCCAGGTAGCCCGCGCCCTCCGGATCGGCTTCCGCGGTGCTCAGCGAGGAAAGCTGCGCACCGGTTTCCGCCGCGATAGCCTCCGCGGTTTTCGCCGGGCTATTGGCTTCCGCGAAGATGGTGCGGGTCCCGGTTTCTGCCATAATGCGTTTCACTTCGGAGATATCGAGCGGGGAGGGATCTTGATCGGGGTCAATCCCGGCGATCCCCACCTGGACCAGGTTGTAACGGTCGGTCAGGTAACCGAAAGCCGCGTGGGAGGACACCACCGTGGTGGTGGCGCACTGGGCCAGGCCGGTAGTGTAGCGCGAATTCAGATCGGTGAGCTCTTGCTTGAGGCGCGCGAAATTCGCCTCGAAATCACCGCGATGTTCCGGATCCATAGAGGAGAGCGAAGCGGTGATCGCTTCGGCTACATCTTGCATACGCACCGGATCAAGCCAGAAATGCGGGTCGAGGACGCGCCCGGCTTCGGTAGCTTCATCCCCGTGATTATCGGCCAGACCGCGGTGGTGGACCAGCTTCGCGGCATCGGCCAGGTTCACGGCGTTACCGGCCCCGATGGTGGAAATAGCCGCGTCGAGAGAGGGCTGGAATCCGGAGACGTAGAAGATAACATCCGTGCTTTCCAGCTCCGCGACCTGCTTGGGGGAAAACTCGTAATCATGGGGTTCCACATTGGTGGGGGTGGCGGAGGTGACCGTCACGTAGTCCCCGCCGATCTGTTCGGCAAGCCACCGGATCGGGGTGAAGGATGCCGTCACGCCAATGCGCGCGGTATCCGCGCTCGATGCGGCCCCGGAGCTTGAAGCACTATCCGCGGGCGAAGTAGAGGAGGACTGGCACCCGGCCAGCAGGGCGGTGGATCCCAGCAGCGCCGTGCAGCTAAGCAGCGCCGCCATACGAGTCAAAGTTTTCTTCACCCGCCCAGTCTACCCAACGCGCCCGGTGGCGCGTCGCGGCGGCCGGGCCCGCCGACCGCGCGTAGCCGCTGCACCCCGCCTCGCAACGCCGCCGCGACGCTACGACACCACGCAGTTGCGCCCAAGGAGCACCTTGAGATCAGAGAAGAAACGCGCTTCGGGTTTGACGTAAAATTCCTGGCCCACCTGCACCACCGAGGTACGCCCGGGGCGCTGGATATGGAGCCGCACCGGGGCGCTACCCGGGTAGGTGCGCAGCAAATCGCTCAGCTGCCCGAGCAGATCGCGAGTGCAGATACGTTCAGCAAGCTGCACATCCACGGGCGAATCCGGGAGCAGGTCACCGCTGGGGATTTTCATATCCTGGGCGGAGAGCTGAATATTGCCATCCCGATCCGAGACGCGCGCCGTAATAATCGCTACCTGGTCCGGGGCGAGCAGCCCAGCCACGGTCTGGTAGGTGGCCGGGAAGAAGTTAATTTCGGTACTGCCCGTCATATCTTCCAGGACGATCGTCGCCCACATCTTCCCGTTTTTCTTGGAGATGCGCGGCTGGACAGCTGTGACGAGTCCGGCTAATGTCACAGTCCGCCCGTCCGTTGCGGCGTCGTCGTCCAAAAGACGCACCACCGTGGTATCTGCCGCACGGTCCAGAATATGTTCCATGCCCGAAAGCGGGTGGTCGGATACATACAGGCCGAGCATATCGCGCTCGAGGTTGAGCTTTTCGCGTTTATCCCATTCGGGCAGCTCGGGGATATCGACCTCTACCCCGCCGGCGATTTCCGAACCGCCGAACAAATCGAATTGCCCCACCGCTTCATTTTTCTTTAGGGCGACGACGGCGTCTACCGCCTCGGCGACTTTGGAGAGCAAGGCGCGGCGGGTGTAGCCCATCGAGTCGAAAGCCCCGGCACGCACGAGGCATTCCACGCTGCGCTTATTGAGGACCTCGAGGGGGACCTTATCGAGGAAGTCCTGGAAGGAGGTGAAAGCGCCCTTCTCTTCACGGGCGCTAATAATGCCGTCCACGACTTTCGCGCCAACGTTACGCACCGCGGACAGGCCAAAGCGGATCTCCTCCCCCACTGCGGAGAAATTCGCCAGGGATTCGTTCACGTCGGGCACCAAAACCTTGATGCCCATGCGGCGGGCTTCCCCGAGGTAGACCGCCATTTTGTCTTTATTGTCTTTGCGGGAGGTGAGGAGGGCCGCCATGTATTCCACCGGGTAGTGGGCTTTCAGGTAGGCCGTCCAGTAGGAAATCACGCCGTAGCAGGCCGAATGGGACTTATTGAAGGCGTAGGACGCGAAGGGCTCCATGGTGCCCCACAGGGTTTTCACCGCGTCCTTGCTAAAGCCCTGGGCCACCATCCCGGATTCGAAATCGACGTACATCTTATCCATGACGTCTTTTTTCTTCTTGCCCATGGCTTTACGCAGCGAATCTGCCTGGCCCATGGTGAAGCCGGCCACCGTCCGGGCGATCTGCATGATCTGTTCCTGATAGACGATCAGGCCGTAGGTGGGGGCCAGAATCGGTTCGAGGATCTCCTCCAGCTCGGGGTGGATCGCCTCGATTTTCTGCAGCCCGTTCTTCCGCAGCGCGTAATTGGTGTGGGAATTCATCCCCATGGGGCCGGGGCGATAGAGCGCGGACACGGCGGAAATGTCCTCGAAGTTGGTGGGTTTCATCTGCTTGAGCAGGGTGCGCATGCCCGAACCATCCAGCTGGAAAATACCGAGGGTATCGGCATGCTGGAGCAACTCGAAGGTGCGCTCATCATCGAGGGGAACATTATCAATATCGAGGGGATCTTTATTATTCGCCACGATATTTTCCAGGGCGTCCTCAATGGTGGTGAGGTTGGAGAGCCCCAGGAAGTCCATTTTGAGGATGCCGAGGTCCTCGCATTCGGGGTATTCGAATTGGGTGATGACCGCGCCGTCGGCCGGGCGTTTCATCACCGGGATCACGTCCGTGAGGGGCACGGAGGACATGAGGATGGCGCAGGCATGCACGCCCCACTGGCGGGTGAGGCCTTCGATGCCCTGGGCCAGGTCGAAAACGCGTTTGGCATCCACGTCGGTGGAGACCATATCGCGGAATTCCCCGGCTTCCATATAGCGGGAATTCTTCTCATCGAACACGCCAGAAAGCGGGATGTCCTTGCCCATGACCGAGGGCGGGAGGGCCTTGGTGAGGCGTTCGCCCATTTCGAAGGGGTAGCCAAGCACCCGGGACGCATCCTTGAGGGCCTGCTTCGTTTTAATAGTGCCGAATGTGACCACCTGGGAGACTTTGTCATGCCCGTATTTATCTTCCACGTAGGCGATAACTTCCCCGCGGCGGCGTTCATCGAAGTCCACGTCAATATCGGGCATGGATACGCGTTCCGGGTTGAGGAAACGTTCAAAGAGGAGGCCGTGTTCGATGGGGTCAAGTTCGGTGATATGCAGCGCGTAGGCCACCATGGAGCCGGCCCCGGAGCCACGCCCCGGCCCCACCCGGATGCCATTGCGTTTGGCCCACAGAATGTAATCGGAAACCACCAGGAAGTAACCGGGGAAGCCCATCTGCACAATGACTTCCACTTCGTAATTGGCACGCTGGCGCACGTGATCGGGAATATATTCCCCGTAGCGCGAATGCAGGCCGCGTTCGACTTCCTTAATGAACCAGGAGGTGATGTCCTCCCCGTCGGGCACCGGGAAGACCGGCATGTAATTGGCGCCTTCAGCGGCGGTAGTGAAGGAAATATTGCAGCGTTCGGCCACCAGCAGGGTGTTTTCCATCGCCCCGGGCAGATCCCCGAAGAGCTTGTACATTTCCTCGGTGGAACGCAGGTGGTAGCCGTGCCCGTCGAATTTGAAACGGTTGGGATCCTGGAGGGTGGAACCGGAATTAATGCAGAGCATGGCGTCCTGGACGGAATGGTCCTCCGCGCGCACGTAATGCGAATCATTGGTGGCCAGCAGCGGCGCATTGATTTTCTTGGCGAGGTCAAGCAGGTCATTGCGGGTGCGCCGCTCGATCTCATTATCGTGGTCCATGATTTCCACGAAGTAGTTCTCTTTACCGAAGATCTCCTGCATGCGCCCGGCGGCCTCGAGGGCTTCGGCGTGCTGGCCCAGCCGCAACCGGGTTTGTACCTCCCCGGAGGGGCAGCCGGCGGTGCCGATAAGGCCTTCGTGCAGTTCCTCAAGGAGCTCGATATCCATGCGGGGCCATTTGCCCATCTGGCCTTCCAGCGAGGCGCGCGAATCGAGCCGGAAGAGGTTATGCATCCCGGTGTTATTGGTGGCGAGCAAAGTCATATGGGTATAGGCCCCGCGCGCCGAGACGTCATCGCTGCGCTGTGATTCATCCCCCCACAGCACCCGGTTGCTCGAGTATCGCGAGGTCCCCGGGGTCATATAGGCTTCCACCCCGATAATCGGTTTGATGCCGGCGTCCTTGCAGGCCCGGTAAAACTCGTAGGCGCCGAAGCAGTAGCCGTGGTCGGTGATGGCCAGGGCGCTTTGCTTTTGGGCGACGGCCTGCGCCACCAGCGGCTTAATTTTCGCCGCCCCGTCCAGCAGGGAGTATTCGGTATGGGTGTGGAGGTGAACGAAATCTGAGGGAGCGGCCATGGGGCCTAGTCTATCCAGCGCTCACTACCCGCGCCATTTCCCGGTGCCAGATGCGCGCGTCCAGGAAGGGTGCGCGAGCGGTGAGTTCGTAGCCGAGGGCCCGGTAGAAGCCGATTTTGTCCTCCTGGGCGTCGAGGATGATCCGCACCTGCCCGGCGTGTCCAAATTCGCGCAGCGCTACCTCGGCTGCGGCCTCGCACAGGAAGCGCCCCACGCCTAGCCCGCGGGCGGAACGGCGCACGCAGACGCGCCCCAGGTGTACGACACCTTCGGTGGTTGCGTAGACCCGCGCGGCACCTAATGCTTCACCAGCATTATTTTCGACGACGACGTGGTGGGCGCGTTCGTCGATATCGTCGAGTTCTTCTTCCAGCAGTACGCCTTGTTCCCCGCAGAAAACCTCAATACGGAGGGCGCGAGCCCGCTCCAGGTCTCCCTCGAGCCAACGCAGCTGGGTGGCGCCGCGGTGCGGCGCGGTGGTATCTGGCGCGGCAGGCGGCGGGGTGGTGGGGCGCGGCGCACCGTCCAGCGGTGCGCCGTCGTGCGCCGTCGTCATGAAAAAACTCCCGCGCGCATGCGCTCGAGAGCGGTGGCGAGGTCCTCCGGGTAGGGTGCCTCGAATTCGCGCCAGCTGCCATCGGGGTGCTCAAAGCCGAGGCGGGTGGCGTGCAGCCACTGGCGGGTGAGCCCCAGGGTTTCACTCAGGCCCGGGTCAGCCCCGTAGGTGGCGTCCCCCACGCAGGGGTGGCCGAGGGCGGACATGTGCACCCGGATCTGGTGGGTGCGTCCGGTTTCCAAGTGAACCTGGAGAAGACTGCCGCCGGCCATCGCTTCGAGGGTGTCATAGTGGGTGATGGAATGGCGCCCATCCGCCCGCACCCCCATTTTCCACTGGTGGCGCGGATCGCGCCCGATGGGGGCATCCACGGTGCCGGAGAGCGGGTCGGGATGCCCCTGCACGAGGGCGTGATAGATCTTTTCGGGAACGCGGTTGCGGAACTCATCCTTGAGCAGCACATAGGCGCGTTCTGATTTCGCCACCACCATGCACCCTGAGGTGCCCACATCTAGGCGATGCACAATACCCTTGCGTTCGGCCGGTCCGTAGGCGGAGAGCTGCACCCCGGCGTTCATGAGGGCGCCCAGCACATCCGGGCCGGTGAAATTGAGGGAGGGATGGGCCGCCAGGCCGGCCGGTTTATCCACCACCACCAGATCGGCATCTTCGTAGAGGATGGGGATGGTGACATCTCCCCCGCGCGGGGCAACGGTGCGCGGGGTAGGAATATTGATTTCCAGGATGCTCGGCGCGCGCAGCCGGACGGATTTCGCTACCGGGTTGCCGTCCAGAAGAACATCCCCGGCATCGATAAGGCGTTGCACTTCCGCGCGCGAGAGGCCGGTCAGGCGCGCGATCGCCGCGTCGATACGGGCCTCATTAAATTCTTCCGTGACCGGGTAGGTCCGCCACATGCTACTCGCCTCGCTCCGACTTGCCAGGTGCTGGCATGGAGGCTGATGCGGATACGGAGCCGGAGTCCGCGCTGGCCCGAGCTGCGCCGTCGTTCATAAAAAACGCGACAGCGATCATGATCACGGCCCCGGCCACCAGCGCAATATCGGCCACGTTTCCCACGAACCAGTCGAAGTAGGCGATGAAATCGACCACGTGCCCGGCGAAACCACCCGGCTCAAAGAAGATCCGGTCGATGAGGTTGCCGGCCGCGCCGCCCCACATGAGAGCCAGGCCCACGCCGATCCAGCGGTGGCGTACCCGTGCCGCGAGGACGGGGAAAACCGCGAGCACCACGACAAGCGCGATGGAGGTAATGGCGCGGGTGGAATTTGCCCCCAGTGAGAATGCTGCACCCGGGTTGAAGACCAGGTGCAGCCCGAGGGCATCCCCCACAATGGCGATGCGCTCCGTTTGGCTGAGGTTAGCGATGGCCCACTGCTTCGTGAGTTGGTCGATGGCCACCACGGCCAGCGCCCCCACGAGGATGAGGAACCACGAGGTGCTTCGCCTCACCATACGCACTAGTTACGAGCTTCGGGTTCCTGCGCGCCAGAATCGACGTTGGCGAGCAGCGTCTCCAGGTAGCTGTGCAGGCGCGTGCGGTAATCACGCTCGAAGTCACGCAGCTCGGAGATCTTGCGCTCCACCAGGCCGCGTTCCTGCTCCAGCTGGGCCAGGGTGCGGTTGGACTGAGCTTCGGCATCCTCGATGATCTTGGCACTGCGGGTTTCCGCATCCTGGATCTTCTGAGCCTTCTCGGTTTCACCGCGGGCCACGAGTTCTTCGTAGGTCTGCTGCGCCATCTGAAGCACGGCGGCGGCCTGTTCCCCAACGGTGCCGGTGGGTTGAGCGAAGGACGCGGTGGTTGTGGCCTGGTCCGGCGCTGCGGGTTCTTCACCCGAACCGTTCTGGAGTTCGGTCACGCGCGCTTCGGCGACGGTGGCGCGATTCTCCGCTTCCTGGAGCTGCTTCGACAAATCGACGATGGTTTCGTAGATCGCGTCAAGGAATTCGTCGACCTGTACCTCGTCGTAACCGGTCTCCGCGGTTTCCGGGCGCTTAAAGCGGACATCCATGACATCCTGTGCCGTGAGCATTGCCATTTCTCACCTCAAGTAGTGTAACGAAACTGTGTTAAGAGCACGTGGCTGTGTTATGAGCACACGGCTCTCGGATAAAGCCTACCTCATCTGGGCGAACTACGAGACAAAGATACGTAAAATTATCCCATTGAGGATTTGAAGCACGATAAAAACAACGATGAAACCGATGTCAATCGCGATGCCTCCCAGCCGCAGGGGCGGGATGATTTTGCGCACCATATTGAGAATCGGGTCCGTGAGTGCGTAGACGATATTAACGATAACGAGAAGGGCGCCACTGGGGCGCCAATCACGCGCCGCAATGGTCACCAGATCAATAATCACCCGCGCGAGCAGCACCAGAAGATAGATGCTGATGAGGGTGGAAAGAATGATTCCAAGTACTGCCATTAGAACGAATCACGCGACTCCGGGCGCTGGTTTTCCATGCGGACGGTGCGCGGGGTCATGAGCAGCACGTCCGCGGAAATCTTATTGAGATCCCCGTGTAGCCCGAAGCAGATCCCGGTGGCGAAATCGACAATGCGATTGCGTGCAACGTCGTCGGCTTCCGCCAGGTTGATAATGACGGGCAGGCCGTCGCGGAATTGTTCGGCGAAGCCCCGCACCTCGGTGAAGGAACGCGGCTTAGCGGTGATGATGCGGGCGATATCGACCGGCTGCTCCACAGCGTGAATTTCGCTGACGGGGCTTTCCGCTTCGGCCTCGTAATCATCTTCGTAGTAATCGGCATCGTCCTGGTAATCCAGGTACTCGTCGTCGTTAAGCGTTGCCTTGGAGACAAAACGCTGGAACATTCCCATAGCAGCCAACCCTTCTCGCTGTTCTCGTTTTACGTTAGGCGACGCGCCCGGCCTTGTCAGCACGGCGCGCCGCTGGGGCGTTGCAGTCCACCGCGAGCACGCCGGCGAAGCGGCCGGTGCGCGATGCACGTCGGTAAGAATAAAAATCTGGATCTTCGCGGGTGCACCGAGGACTGACGTGGATCTCAGACACACCGACGGCGCGCAGCTGAGCGGTGAGCCCGGCCGCAATATCGAGGGAGGGCGTGCCCCAGGCGGTGCGCCCGGCAGCCTCGGGGATGCGCGCCGCGACGCTAGCCCGGAGCTCCTCGGGCACTTCGTAGCAGCGCCCGCAGATGGACGGGCCAAGGTAGGCGATGAGGTGCTCCGGCCCCAGGGCACGTGCCGCAGCCGGCCCGATACCGGCCTCCAACCCGCGCCGGCCCACGTGAACGGCCGCCCCGGCCCGGCGATCCTGCGCCACTAGGAGCAGCGGGAGGCAATCGGCCACCATGACCACCGCGGCAGCACCCCTCGGTACCGGTGCGGCGCCCGAGCTAAGCGGGATGTCAATGAGGAGGCCGTCGGTGTCGGGGGCCACGAAGGTGCCGGCGGAAGTCAGAACGCCGGCATCTTCAAGGTGGTCCCCGTGCACCTGGTCCATATAGACGGGGCGCTGCCCGATCTGCGCTGCGAGCAGAGCTCGGTTACGCTCCACGGTGGCGGGGTCATCCCCGACGTGGTGGGCCACATTGAGGCCCGCAAAAGGAGCGCGGGATACCCCACCGGCGCGGGATGTGAATCCCGCCCGGATGCGGCCACCGGGCACGGAGATATCCGCTACCCACTCCACCAGCGCGCTACGAGTCATTGATGCCTGAGTTTCCTATGTCCTATGTTTCCCTGAGTTTTCGAGCTTTTCCGGGGTTTCCCTTGATTTTCCGCGGTTTTCCTAGTTTTCCTCGAAGAGGAAGGAGGGGATATCCAGATCGGAGCGCTGGGGTTCTTCCACCCGCGGCGGGATGGCGCGGTGAGTTCCCGGGCGCTGCGCAGCCGGCTGCGCTTCGGGCTGGGCCGGCGTATAGGTGGGGCTGGCCACCGGGTGGGCCGGGCTCGCCACGGCTTCGACTTCTGGTTCGGGTTCGACCGGGGCCAGATCTTCGATGGGTTCCACGGTATCGTGCCCGGCGGGCACGCCATCCATCTGCAAAAGGTGGTCACGTGCCTCGTCGAAGCCCGCGGCAATCACCGTCACGCGCACCTCGTCGCCAAGGGATTCATCGATAATCTGGCCAACGATAATATTCGCGTTCGGATCCACCGCTTCCTTGACCATCTTGGAAGCGGAGGCAAGCTCCTTCATACCGAAGTCCGCACCGGCCAGGAAGGAAATAAGTACGCCGTGTGCACCGTCGATGGAGGCTTCCAGCAACGGGGAGGAGATGGCGCTTTCGGTGGCGCGCACCGCCCGATCTTCCCCGGAGGCCGAGCCAATACCCATGAGGGCGGTGCCCGCGTCCTTCATAATGGCCTTGACGTCCGCGAAGTCGAGGTTAACCAGACCCGGAATGGTAATAAGATCCGAAATTCCCTTGACGCCCGAGCGCAGCACCTCATCGGCGAGGTGGTAGGCCTCAATAATGGTGAGGTCTTCTTCGGCGATCTCCAGGAGGCGATCATTGGGGATAACAATGAGGGTATCCACCGCTTGACGCAGTTCCGCAATACCCATGGAGGCGTTATTGGCACGCTGGGCACCTTCAAATTCAAAGGGACGGGTCACGACGCCGACAGTCAGCGCTCCCAAATCCCGAGCCACCTTGGCAACCACGGGGGCGGCACCGGTGCCGGTCCCTCCGCCTTCACCAGCAGTGACGAACACCATATCCGCGCCTTCGAGGGCGCTTTGGATAACTTCCACGTTTTCTTCCGCGGCGCGCTTACCCACCGAGGGATCCGCACCCGCTCCCAGGCCCTTAGAAACCTCGCGACCAATATCGAGTTTGGTTTCCGCTTCGGATTTCACCAGGGACTGCCCGTCGGTGTTAACGGCAATAAATTCCACACCGGCAAGTCCGTCTTGAATCATACGGTCAACAGCGTTGACACCGCCCCCGCCGACCCCGATGACTTTGATATTGGCGGCGTTATTGACTACGGCCATGAGTTTTCCTCCCGAACCTCAAGTAAAACTTGAGGTTTTTCGTTCCTGACTTCGCGGAAAAGATAGTAGGTGAATGACAACGGTGCAATTCCCCGCGCTGGTGTGTTGCGAAGTGGTTTGCTCTGCTGGGTCGAAATCGGGTGGAACGATACTGCAGTGGGGCACTACGGTGCGGGAATAGCCTGGAACGGTGCGCGATTCGTATGGAACGGTGCGATGGCGCCGTGGAACGGTGCGGTAGCCGAGTGGTTCAGGATTAATGAACGACGACGGCGGTGGGCTCTGACACGTCGTACACCTGGCCAGGAACGGTAATCACGGTGGCCAGTGCTGCCGCTTTCAGATCGAAGCGCTGAGCATCCCCCCAGATCACTTTCTGCCCGGAGTTGAGATCGAGTCCGACCCGCCCGCTATCGCTCACCGATACCCCGGCTACCTGAGCCCTCACATCGTCCTTGAGACTGGCCAGCACATCAAGGGCGATGCGGATACCAGGGCCGTCACTACCATCCTCGGAGCGAGTGGCCGGCCCGGGACTCAGGCTCACGCGCGGGAGACTGGCTTCCACCTCGGGGAGAACCGGGAAGCTCACGCCGTCCCGATCCATGGCGGAGCATCCTCCTTTGCCCACCAGGCAGGCCACCGGTTCACGCACGGTGAGGGTGACCTCGAGTC
Organism: Actinotignum urematis; assembly: GCF_051264595.1. NCBI lineage: Bacteria > Bacillati > Actinomycetota > Actinomycetes > Actinomycetales > Actinomycetaceae > Actinotignum > Actinotignum urematis. Next base: position 150,667 of record NZ_JBOZBG010000001.1, read on the forward strand.
CGTGGAGGTAGCTGCGGCGCAGCTGCGCTTCTTTAATGGGTGGGAATTGGGTGCTCAGGTCAGTGGCGAGAGCTTCGGTATCCAGGCGTGGAAGCGGGATTCCCGAGCGTTCGGCGAGGGCGGCGGTGACGTCTTCCGCCGTCACCGCCGCGTTCGCGGGGATACCCGAAACGGTAATATCGCTGGCCCGCAAGGCCAGCAGCGGGCTAAAGAAAATCACCCAGGCCAGGGCGGCAAGCGCGGCGAGTACCGCACCAACCACCCCGAGGCGCCGCCAGCGTACCCGGCGTTTCTCTGAAGCTTTTTCTTCGAGGCGCTCGTCCAGGGATACCGTGGTGGTGCTCCCTAGGTCGGCTAGCGGGGCGTCGCCGTCGTCGTACACCACCGGGGCGGTGGCGGCGGTGGGAACGTAGGTGATCTCCGCGTGCGGATTGATATCGCGCGCGGAGCGGCGCCGGGATGGTTCTTTCACCGCGCCGTCCCCTCCTCCAGTGCCGCCAGGATCTCGGGCCCCAGTGCGGTGACATCGCCAGCACCCATGGTGAGGAGCAGATCCCCCGGCTTCGCGCTCGCTGCGAGCGCCCGCGCGGCCTCATGTTTATCGGCAATAAAATGCCCGGCGCCTCCCATGCGGGAAGTGATCATATCGCCCTCGATGCCGTCGAAAGGCGTTTCACGGGCCCCGTATACGGCGGTAACAATGGCGGTATCCGCCAGTTCGAGAGCGGTAGCGAAACGATCCGCGAAATTGCGGGTGCGTGAATACAGGTGCGGTTGGAAAAGAACTCGCACGCTGCCCTGCCCGGCCTCGGCGCGGGCGGCGCGTAAGGTGGCTTCCACTTCGGTGGGATGGTGGGCGTAGTCATCAAAGAGGCGCACTCCCCCAGCCTCGCCACGCAGCTCAAAACGCCGCCCCGTTCCGGTAAAAGCCGCCAGCCCGCGGGCCATATCCGCCAGGCTCACGCCCAGTTCTATACCGGCGGCGGCCGCTCCGGCCGCGTTGAGTTCGTTATGGGATCCGGGAACCTGGAGGGAGAGCGGCGCGCAGCTTTCCCCGCACCGTAACGCCCCGTCCTCGAGGGCCACGTGAGCTTCCACGCCAGGGAGCGCGGCGCCACGCCCGTAGCTGACCACCCGGATACCTTCGCTTACCGCTTGAGCGCCTAAGCGGTGCGCACCGGCGTCGTCGCCGCACACGATGAGGAGCCCGCCGGGGACGATGCAACGCGCGAATTCCGCGAAGGCTTCTTCGAAAGCTTCCCGGCTGCCGTAATGGTCGAGGTGATCGGGTTCGACGTTGGTGACCAGGGCGATACGGGGCTGGTAGTTGAGGAAGGAAGCATCGGATTCATCGGCTTCGGCAACGAGGACCTTCCCGGTGCCCAGGTGGCCTCCGGAGCCGTGCCCGCGCACGCTCCCGCCAATCGCCCAGGACGGCGCCTGGCCGGCCTCCTCCAGTGCCACCGCGAGCATCGCCGACGTGGTGGTTTTCCCGTGCGCACCGGCCACCGCCACAAAATCGCGATCCCCGCTCGCGAGGGCGAGAGCTTGGGAGCGGTGGATGACGCGGGCACCGAGCTGGCGGGCCCGGGCGAGCTCGGGGTTATCTTCCCGGATGGCGGAAGAGATCGCCACGAGGGTATCGGCGCTGAGGCGCTCCGGTTCCGTTCCGATCCACAGGGTGATGCCGGAATCCGCCAGGCGCTGCGTGGTGGCCGAGGCGCGGGCATCGGACCCGGTCACGGTCCAGCCTTCGGCGTGGAGCAGATCGGCGATCACGCTCATGCCTGCCCCGCCGATGCCGATGAGATGGATATGGGTCACCTGAGAACCTCCTCGATAAGATCGGCGAGCCGGGCTGCGCCGTCGGCCGGACAGATGGCGCGCGAGGCCTGGGCCATGCGGGTGCGGGTGGATGCATCGGTGACGATGTCCAGCACGGTGCTCACCGAATCGGCAGTGAACTGGGCATTCGGGATGAGCAGCGCCCCGCCGGCAGCTACGACATCCGCGGCGTTGCGCGCCTGTTCCCCGTTGCCGATGGGGAGCGGAACGAAGACGGCGGGGATACCCAAGGCGGAGACTTCCGCGACGGTGCCGGCCCCGGCGCGGCACACCACGGTATCGGCCACCGCGTAGGCGAGTTCCATTTCTTCCAGGTAGTCGAGCACGTGGTAGCTGGGGATGGTGGCTGCGGTGCGCTGGGCCGCTGCGGCTTTACCCCGCCCGGTGAGGTGGAGTACCTGCACGCCGGCGGCAGCAAAGCGGGGCGCGGCGGCGGTCATCACGTCATTGAGGTGCGCGGCGCCCAGGGAACCCCCGGTGACAACGAGGGTGGGTAGCCCCGGATCCAGGCCGAGGCGCGCCGCGGCGGCGGTGCGTGCTGCTGCCCTATCGGCACTGGCCAGGGCTGCGATGGCGGGGCGTAGCGGCAGCCCGACGGTGCGGGTGATGCCGCGCGCGGCGCGCAGCGGCGTGGAGGGGAAGGTGAGGGCGACAGCGGCCGCGCCCCGTGCCCCGAGTTTGTTGGCCAGGCCCGGTAGCGCATTTTGTTCGTGCACCACTACCGGGATGCCGGCCCGGCGGGCCGCGGCGTAGACGGGGGTGGAGGCGAAACCTCCGAAACCAACTGCCAGCTCGGCTCCGGCCGCGGTGAGGATACGGCGAGCTTGACGTATCGCCCGCGGGAAAGCCACGGGGAAACGTAGCGCGTCCTTATCGGGACGGCGCGGGAACGGTGCGCGTTCCACGGTGGCGAAATCGAAGCCGCTGGCGGGAACGAGGTCCTTTTCCATGCCGGTGGCGGTGCCGACCACGAGGATACGGTGCCCGCGCCCGGCGAGTTCGTGGGCGGTGGCCAGTAGCGGATTGACGTGCCCGGCGGTTCCTCCGCCGGCGAGCACTAGTGTCACGAAGTCCTCCTGATAACTGCGCGCACCCGGCCCGCGAGTGAGCTGGAGCGCCGGAATGATTCTTTCACTCCCGGGACCGCCAGAGCTGCCGCCACGCAAACTCCCACCGCCATGAGGCAGGAGATCACGGAGGAGCCGCCCTGGCTCATGAAGGGCAGCGGCACTCCGAAAACGGGCAGCAGGCCGGTAACGACGAACATATTTGCCACAGCCTGTCCGCATAGCCATAGGGTGGCTCCTCCGGCCACGAAACGGCCGAAACGGTGCGGGTGGTACATGCAGATGGTGAGAAGGGCGTAGCCGATGGTGCCGAGCAACACAATGACGACGGCGCATCCGAAGAAACCGAGTTCTTCTCCCACCACCGCGAAGATGAAGTCAGTATGTGCTTCGGCGAGGTTCCCAGGCCATTTTTCAATTCCGGTGCCCAGACCGGAGCCGCCCGGCCCCCCGGAGCCGAAAGCCCAGAGCGCGTAATCAGCCTGGGAGGGTGTTTGCCCGGTGGGAAGCGTGAAGAGATTTTGGAAGAAGTCTTGGATGCGGGTGATGCGCGACCGGCTAGAGAAAATAAGCACGACGACGAGGAAGAAGCCCAGCGCCCCGCTGATAAGGAAATAGCGCCCCGGGAAGCCGGCCATCCAGAACATTCCCACGCCGATGAGAAGGAAAATGAGGGCGGTTCCCATATCGCCACCCACGAGCACCGCACCGATAGACGCGCCGGTGATGCCAATGGGGCCACTCCAATCGGAGAGCTGGAAGTGGGCGCCTTGCACCATGCGCCCGAGCACCGCGGCCAGGGCCACCACCATGGCGAGTTTGAGGAATTCGGAGGGCTGGAGCCGGATGGGGCCGAAGGCAATCCAGTTGCGGTTACCGGCAACAGAGGCACCCAGCGGGCTGAGCACGAGGAGCTGCAAAAGGATCCCGAAGCCGAGGGCCAGGCCCCACAGGCGCTGGAAAACAGCGAGGGGAATACGCGCGCAGATCACCGCCAAAACGGTGCCGATGGCGGCGTAGGCCATCTGGAGGTAAGCGGAGCGGAACAGGTTGGGGCCGTCTTCGTATTCGGCGCGTACCGCCCCGGGGGTGATGGCGGAAAACACCATGAGGAGCCCGAGGAGAGTGAGAATCGCGGTGGCCACCACGAGGAGGAGGATGGAACGGTGCATGACGTTGCGCACGCGTTCCTCCGGGACGCTCGGTGCCTGCGGCTTCTCAGTTCGCTCACGCATGACGCGCCTCCGTGGCGCTATCCGCTGCACCGTTATCCTGCACCGTCTCCTCCGTCGGGGCACCGTCCCCCGCCGAAGTGCTGCCCGCTGCCGGGGCACCGTCCCCCGTTACAGCACTGCCTTCCGACGGTGCGGGCAGGGCGCGCACCGCGGCGGCGAAACGATCACCGCGATCCGCGTAGGAGGTGAATTGGTCCATGGAGGCACTGGCGGGAGCCAGCATGACGGTATCCCCCGTCTGTGCGTAGCGCGAGGCAGCCAGCACCGCGCGCGCCATAGGTTCGGAGGCCGCCGGATCGATATACGTGACGGGGAGGTTAGCGCCGTCCAGGGCCGCGTGCCAAGGTTCTTGATTCACGCCAATAACAACGACGGCGCGCAGCCTGTCCCGGACCTGTGCCACAAGGGATTCAAAGCGGGCACCCTTGGGTTGCCCACCCACAATCCACACGCAGGTACCCTCCGCCAGCGCGGAGACGGAGGCGAGGGCGGCGTGGGCATTGGTGGCTTTGGAATCGTCCACGTAGCGCACCCCGGCGCGTTCGCTCACCGTCTCAATGCGGTGGTGGCCCGGGCGCATATGCTGGAGGCCGGCGCGCACCACCTCCGCGGGAATATCAATGGCCCGGGTGAGGGCCACGGCGGCCAGGGCGTCCCAGATGAGGTGGCGCGGCAGCGCCGCGGTGGTGGGAGCCAGCTGGGCGACGTCGTTCAACGAAGCGATCTCCACGGCGCTAGTCCACCGTTGCTTTCCGTAGGCACGGTCCACGATGAGGCCGTCCACGATGCCGATCTGCCCGACGGCGGGAATGCCGGTGGTGATGCCAATGGCGCGCGCACCTTCGCGCACGTCCGCGCCATCGACCATGCTCTGGACGGTGCTATCGCCCACCGGGTAGACCGCGGCGGTGCGCACATGTTCGTAAATACGGGCTTTCGCGGCGGCGTAGGCGGCGCGGCTGCCGTGCCATTCGAGATGGTCGTCGGCGATATTGAGGCAGATGCTGGCGGCCGGCTCCATGGTGTGGGTGGTGCGCAGCTGGAAGGAAGAAAGCTCCAGCGCGAAGGCACGCGGAGTATCCGGGCCGGTGGCGCTCACGGCTGCGACAGCGGGATTGCCGACGTTCCCGATGGGTTCGGCCCCTAGGTGCGCGGCGCGCAAAATATGGGCCGCCATGGTTACCGTGGTGGTTTTGCCATTGGTACCGGTGACGGCGAGCCACGGGGCGGCGTGCCCCGCACCGTCATGGGTGCGCAGGCGCCAGGCTAGTTCAATTTCAGACCACAATTCGATGCCGTGGTCGGCGGACGTAGTAAAAAGCGGGCCGATTTCGGGTATGGCGGGGGCGGGGATAATGACGTCGGGCCGCCACGCCAGCACTTTGCGCGCCAGTTCGGCCGGGGTCGGGTCGCTCCCGCCGGTATCCACGGGGAGCGCGGTGACCGCCCCGAGCTTAGTAATATCGGCGTCCCATACGCTCACACGCGCCTCGGTGAGCTCGGTCAGTGCCCGCGCGCAGGCCCGCCCTGATTTCCCTAAACCGACGACGGCGATACGGCGCCCTGCCAGTTCCGCCGCGCCCGGATGTTGCCACTCACTCATCTTTGCATCAACCACTCAGCGTAAAAAATACCCAGGGCGATAAAGCCGCACAGGGCTTGGATCACCCAGAAGCGCACCACAACCGTGACTTCGTTCCACCCTTTGAGTTCGAAATGGTGGTGGATGGGTGCCATGCGGAATACCCGTTTTCGTGTCATTTTGAAGACGCCCACTTGGACTACGTCGGAGATGACTTCTAGCAGGTAGAGCCCACCAATGAGCACGGCGAGGAATTCGGTGTGGGTGTAGATGGACATTCCCGCGAAGACACCGCCCAGGGCGAGGGAACCGGTATCCCCCATGAAAATTTGGGCCGGTGAAGTGTTCCACCAGAGGAATCCGATAAGCGCTCCGACGAGGGCCACCGCGATGATATTGAGATCGCGCGGGTCGCGGATGGGGTAGCACCCGGGGGCGGCGTCCACGAGCCCGTAGCAGGGGTGGTTGCTTTGCCACATGGTGATGAGGGTGTAGACCCCGAAAGCGATGATGGAGGCACCGGTGGATAGGCCGTCCAGGCCATCGGTGAGATTGACGGCATTGGACCAGGCGGTGATAAGGAAATTCGCCCAGATAATGAAGAGGATAATGCCGACGGCGGTACCGGCGAAGGCGAGACTCAGGCCGGTATCGCGCACGTGGGAAATGCGCATCGATGCCGGGGTTCGGTTGTTTTCATCCGCGAACATGAGGGAAAGCACCGCGAAGGCCACGCCGACAATCCCCAGGCCCGCGATTTTCGCCCAGGGGGTGAGCCCCAGGCTTTGTTTGCGGGAAATCTTGGTGAAATCATCGGCGAAGCCTACGCCCGCCATGCCGATCATGAGGCCGAGGAGGAGGATTCCGGACATTCCCGGGCTGCGCCCCGCTCCGATATTGCCCACCAGGTAACCGATAACAACCGCCGCCACGATGGCCAGGCCTCCCATGGTGGGGGTGCCGCGCTTGACGAGGTGCGAGGTGGGGCCGTCCTGGCGGATGAATTGGCCGAATTGTTTGCGCACGAGGAAGCGGATGAGAAGAGGGGTCCCGAATAGCGTGACGAGAAGCGAGACCGCAAAAGCGATAATAAGCGCGAGCACTATTCCCCCTTGAGACGGGTGGCGATATGCCACACGCCCGAACCGTGCGAACCTTTGATGAGGAGTGCCCCATCCTCATTGAGCATATCGGAGAGCGCCGCCTCGGCTTCTTCCCACGCGCCGACCGCGCGGGCGGTGATACCGGCATCACGGGCTGCCTCCGCGAGTGCCGCCATCTGGGGGCCCACCGCGATGAGGAGGCTCACCCCGGCGGCTTCCAGGGCCGGGAGGAGGGCGAGGTGTTCTTCCCGTGAAGCATCGCCGAGTTCGAGCATATCGCCGAGAATTGCGGCTTTGCGCCCGCTTCCGAGTTGCCCGAGCGCGGTGATGCCGGCGCGCATAGAGTCCGGGTTGGCATTGTAGGAGTCGTCGATGATGAGGGTGGAGCCGCGGCGGAATACATCCATACGGTGGGCGCTGGCGGGCCCGCTGGATAGCCCCGCCACGATGGCGGGCAGGCTGACCCCGGCGGCGGCCGCGGCGGTGGCCGCCGCGAGCGCGTTCATGACCTGGTGTTCTCCCACGAGTCCGAGGTTGATAGTTGAGGTGCACGGTGCGGACGGCGCAGACAGTTCCGACGGTGCGGACGGCGCGGGCAACGTGTACGGGGCGGATGGCGCGGGGCTAGCTGCGCCGTCGTTCATATGGAGCGTGAAACTGGCCCGACCGTCGCTTCCGAGGGTGATGTCGCTTGCCGTCACGTCCGCCGGGTTCACGCGCCCGAAAGTGCGTACCCGGCCGCTGGCGACCTGCCCGGCCATGGCCGCCACTCGCGGATCATCGGCGTTGAGGATGGCGATGCCGTCCTCGCGCAGGCCTTCCACGAGTTCTGCCTTGGCGCGCGCCACGTTCTCGATGCCGCCAAATTCGCCCAGGTGCGCGCGGGCCACCACCAGCACCACGGCGATATCCGGGGGTGCGATAGAGGTGAGGTAGGCGAGGTTGCCGATATGGTCGGCGCCCATTTCCGCCACCAGGGTGGCGGTGTTCTCGCCCACACGGAGCACCGTGAGCGGTAAGCCGATTTCGTTATTGAGCGATCCGGGCGGAGCAACCACATCCCCCCGTTCCCGGCATATGGCGGCGAGAAGATCCTTGGTGGTGGTTTTCCCAACGCTCCCGGTCACCGCAATAACCCGCAAGTCGGGGTTGAGGTGGCGGGCCAGCTCAAGGTTGTGCCGGGCCAGGCGTCCGAGCGCAGCGGGAATATCATCGACCACGATAATGCGCTCAGCTTCGGCGCCGCCGGCGCGGGCGGCCTGGCCATCTTCGGTGAGAATGAGGCTGGCCCCTGCTGCGCGCGCCTGGCCGCTCAGGGTATTCGCGTCCACGCGCGCGCCTTTCACGGCGGCAAAAAGCGCGCCGGGCGTGATGGCGCGGGTATCGATAACCGCCGCGGTGACCTCGGTATCGCACAACGGTGCGAGCGCGGTCCCGCCGACGGCGGCGATAACCTCCGCGGAGGACATGGAAATCATTGCGTGTCTTTCTCTTCTTGCGTGTCTTTGTCGAGGGCAACCCGGTTAGTGCGGCCGGAACAATCGCCCTGGCCAACGGAGCTAGCGCGCTCAGCGAGCGCCGCCCGCGCTACCTCGCGGTCGTCCAGCGGAATGTTACGCCCCCCGGCCACCGGTTGATAAGTTTCGTGCCCACGCCCGGCCAGCAGCACGGTATCCTCCGGTGCCGCCTCCCGGATGGCGGTGCGCATAGCGGTGGCGCGATCAGCGATGTCCACGATGCGGGCGGGGCTGTGCGCGCTGCGGGCCCCGTCCAGGAGTGCGGCGCGAATCGGTGCGGGATCTTCTTCGTGCGGATCGTCGTCCGTGATGTAGACGACGTCGGCCAGTTCGGCGACCGCCCGCCCCATCTCGGGGCGCTTGTCCACATCGCGCTCCCCGGCGCTTCCGGTCACCACGATGAGCTGACCGCTGGTGGTGGGGCGCAGCGCATTGATCGCCAGGCGCAGTGCCGCGGTATTATGCGCAAAATCAACGACGACGCGCGGCGCGCTACCCACCACTTCCATACGACCGGGGACTTGCGGTGTGAGCCCGGCGCCTACTACGGCGCCAACCGCACCGCGGTCCGCCCCGCTTTCCAGCACCATGGCCACGGCGAGCGCCGTATTGGCAATATTGAAATCTCCGGGCAGGCCGGTGCGCACCGTCGTCTCCCAGCCGTCGCTATGAGCCAGGATGAAGGAGGTGACGGGGCCGTGCTCGATATTCCGCACCTGATACCCACTCCTCCCCCCAAGCTGAGAGAACACGGCGAGGGCTACGGTGGGCACCTCGGTTTCCCCAGCCAGGCGCCTGCCCCACTCATCATCAACGGTAATAACCGCCCGCCGTGAGCACTCCGGGGTGAAAAGGCTGCGCTTGGCCTGGTAGTAGTTCTCCATGGTGCGGTGGTAATCGAGGTGGTCCCGGGTGAGATTAGTAAATCCAGCCACGCTGAAGACCACGGGGCTGGTACGGTGCTGCGCCAGCGCGTGGGAGGATACTTCCATGGATACATCCGTCCCGCCCCGTTCCACCAGGAGGGCGAGCAGCGCTTGCAGATCCGCGGGCATGGGCGTGGTCAGATGCGCCGGGGCGCACAGGTCCGCAATTTTTGTTTCCACGGTTCCCACCAGCCCGGTGGTGCGATCCAGCGCGGTAAGCAGGCCGTCCAGGAGGTACGTCGTCGTCGTTTTTCCATTGGTGCCGGTCACCGCGAAACTGCGCAAGCATTCGGCGGGTTCCCCGTAGACGCGGGCCGCAATGGCACCCAGGTGCGCGGCCGGGTCCTCCACCACGAGGAGCGGAAGCTCCACCCCGGCCTGCGCGATAAGAGCAGCCCCGGCGGCGTCGGTGAGGATGGCGCGTGCGCCCCGTTGCGCCGCCTGGGGGGCAAAGCGCGCCCCGTGGGCGTGAGCGCCGGGCAGCGCCGCGAAAAGCGCCCCCTCATGCACCGCGCGCGAATCGGCGGTCACGGAAGTCACGGTGGTCTGCGAGGCCTCGCAACCGGCACCATCCACCTCGGGAAGTTCGGAAACCTCGCGCAGCGCCACCGGACGCACCTGCGGAAGAGGGAATTCGTCACTCACTAGTTGCCTACCTCCGATGAGAACCACGGATATTTGAAGAGGGGGACCGTGCTGGGCGGGACACCCAGGTGCCGCATCGCGAAGGGCGCGAAGTTCGCGAAAACGGGCACCGCCGTATCCCCACCGTACCCGGCCCCGGCCCCGCCGTAGACCGCTATCGCCACCGCGATCTGCGGGTCTTCGGCCGGGATGGCCGCAATAAAGGTACCCACGCGGCGGGTGAGGTTTCCGTTGGCGTCCGGAACCTGGGCGGTGCCAGTTTTTCCGGCCACGTTGTAGCCGGGGACTTTCCCGCGCCATCCGGTGGATTGGTTATTGGTGACCGCCTGCATCATATTCATCATGGTGCGTGAGGATTCCTCGCTCATGACGCGGTGGCTTTCCCCGGGAACGGTGGGAGTGGTGCGCCCGCTGGCATCGGTGGTGGAGTCCACCACATGGAGCGGGATATAGACTCCCCCGTTGGCGATGGTGGCCCCGATCTGCGCGAGTTGCACGGTAGTGGCCGCCCAGCCCTGCCCGAACATAGTGGTGTAGCGGTCGCGCTGGCCCCACTGCTCCGGCGGGCGCAGAATGCCGCTCGATTCGGCCGGTAATTCAATCCCCGTGGGGCTTCCCAGCCCGTAGCTGCGCATATAGTCATAGCGCACGTTATCGTCCACGGTGTCACCGATCTGGACGAGCCCGGTGTTATAGGACTGGGCCAGAATCCCCGCCACCGTCATCCCCTGGGTGGGATGCGGGTCGTTATCGGAAATGCTTTCGCCATTGGGCATGGTGATGGTGTCCGGCACCGTGAACTGAGTGAGCGGGGTGACGGTGCCGGTATCGATAGCCGCCGTGAAGGTGGGGAGCTTACCGGAGGAGCCCGGCTCGACCGGCGCCTGCACGGCGCGCGAACCCCAGGAATCCGGATTCGCTTCCTGGAGACGCGAAGGATCAGGTGCGTGGGAATCGGCCAGGGCTAGCACCCGCCCCGTCCCCACTTCGATAACAACGGCGGCACCCCAATCCGCGGCATTGGCATCCACTGAAGCATCGAGAGACTCCATGAGGGCGTTTTGCAGATCGCGGTCGATGGTGAGTTTCACACTCGCACCATTGACCGGATCCACGCGTTCGGTTTTCCCATTCGGTACGACGGCGCCGCCTCCGGCGGTTTGCACCGTCAGGCGCCCATCGGTGCCAGAAAGCGCGTCATTGAAGGTGCGCTCAATCCCCGCCTGGCCGGTGGGCACCGGATTATCCGCGGTCTCCCCCACGTAACCGAGCACATTTCCGGCCACCGAACCATTGGGGTACTCGCGTTTCATGAACTGCTCGGGTTCGATCCCCGGAATTCCCAACGCGTTGATTTCCCGCCATTTTTCGGGGGAAATATCCCGGGCAATATACACGAAGGTGGATTTTTTCTCACCGCCTAGGAGGGTGCCTCCCAGTTCCGCGCGATCTACGCCGAGCAGGGGGGCGAGCACTTTCGCTGCTTCTGCCGCCCCGGTGCCCTCCACGATGAGCTGGTCATTGGCATCCAGGACGTAGTCGCCGTTGTCATCGGTTTGGTAGTGCCGATAGGAGCCGATGAGATTCTGATTGACGCCCACGTTATAGCGCTCCACGGAGGTGGCGAGAACCGCCCCGTTGGCATCCACAATATCGCCCCGTTTGGCCTGCAGGGTGTAGGTACGGGTGCGGAAAGCATCCGCCGAGGCAGCCAGGGCATCGGCGCGAATAAATTGCAGGTCGATGAGCCGTACCCCAAGGATCCCCAGCGCGAAGAAGAAGATAATCGCCATGGTGCGCACGCGCCGTACGTGCGGCTGCGCGGCCTTCCAGCGGCGAGCTAGTTCCTTCATGCGCTTGTCCTTCGTGTCACTCCCCCGGAATCGGAGCAAGAATTGTAGCGGACCCCAGGTCCATATGCTGAACGTCCGTGGCGGGGACGAGGCCGAGGGCCTGCGCGCGTTCCTTAAGGCCTTGCGGAGTGGATGCCCCCACCACTTCATCCGTGAGGGTGGACTCCACCGATTGCGCGACCGCCAGCTCCTGCTTGACGGAGCGGATTTCGTACGCCGTGCCTACCATACGCGTATTAAGCGCGAAAACTGTGGCAAACGCGCCGAAGAAGAGCGCTAGGCAGATGATCACGGTGCCGAGGAAGCCACGGTGTGCCGCAGGAGTGGGGATGAGTGTCAGCTCGGGACGCCCCGAGATGACGGGACGGGTACGCGGCGCTGCAACAACGTGGGGCTGTGCGCTCATAGCTGACCTCCGGGGCGAATTTTCTCGGCCGCGCGTAAGCGAACGGAGGCGGAACGAGAATTGCGGGTGATTTCTTCTTCATCGGCTTGAATAGCTCCTCGGGTGAGGAGTTCCAGCCAGGGTTTATGTTCTTCAAGTTCAACGGGCAAGCCCCTGGGGGCTCGGGAGGTGGCGCCGGCGGCGAAGGCCCGTTTCACCAAGCGGTCCTCGAGGGACTGGTACGCTTCGACGACGATGCGCCCACCCACCCGCAACGTGGCGAGGGCTGCCGGCAGGGCCCGTTCGAGCGTTCCGAGTTCGTCATTCACCGCGATGCGTAGCGCTTGGAAGGTGCGCTTGGCGGGATTCCCACCGGTGCGCCGCGCCGGGGCGGGAATCGAGGAGCGCACGATCTCCACCAGTTCTCCGGTACGGGCGAGCGGGGCACTGGCGCGCCGTTCCACAATGGCGGTGGCGATACGGTGGGCGAATTTTTCCTCCCCGTACTCGCGCAGAATCCGAGTGAGCTCCCGCACCGATGCGCTCGCGAGGATATCCGCGGCGGTGCGCCCGACCTGGGCGTTCATACGCATATCGAGCGGGGCATCATGGGCGTAGGAGAACCCGCGCTCGGTTTCGTCCAATTGCAGGGAGGACACTCCCAAATCCATGAGGATTCCATCCACGGGGCGATTACCCGCTGCCGTGGCCACGTCGTCGTACGTGGTTTGGACGGGGCGGAACCGCTTACCGAAACGGGCCAGGCGCTCCCCCGCCAAGGCGATGGCCGCCGGGTCGCGGTCGATTCCGATGACGGTGAGGTTCTCGAAACGCTCGAGGAAAGCTTCGGTGTGCCCACCCATCCCGAGGGTGCAGTCAATGAGGACGGGAGCGGGAACCTGGAAGGCGGGTGCGAGGAGTTCGATGCAGGTGTCCACGAGCACCGGTGCATGCAGCGCGTTCCCAGCGGCGCGCGGCGCGCCCGGGGTGCGTGCTGTCTCCATCCTGTGCCCTTCTCATTGCGGCGCCCGCGATAGTGATCCCCCGCGAGCGATCTGAAGCTGGGGAAGTGCCTCAGAGCTCTCGCGAAAGACCGCCACCGCGATCACGCGATTCCTAGAAGAGGCCGGGAATGACCTCTTCCTCCCTATCGGCAAAAGCCGATTCTTGATCCTCCAGGTAGGCCGCCCACGCGGCGCTATCCCAGATTTCGACCCGGTTGCCCGTGCCGATAACCGCGAGGTTGCGATCCAGACTCGCGTAGCTGCGCAGCATTGCCGGGATGGTGATCCGCCCCTGCTTATCAGGGATGTCATCCACGGCGCCGGAGAGCAGCACGCGGGTGTACGACCGCGCCTCTTTGGACGTCAAGGGGGCTTTAGCCAGGGTTTGCTGCAATTCCACAAAATCCGCGAGCGGAAAAACGTAGATGCAGTGTTCCTGACCGCGCGTCATCACCAGCCCGCCCTGGAGCTGGTCACGAAATTTGGCGGGCAGGATGATTCGGCCTTTGTCGTCCAATTTGGGCTCATACGTGCCGAGGAACATCTACCGCACCCCCTCTCGTGGCGCTTGCCTCCACTTTACTCCACTTTCCTCCACCAGTTTGCCACGGCGGGGGTATGTCGCGCTAGTGATTTCTAGAAAAGCGCGCCAGAACACGGAAAAACGAGTGGAGCGCTGGTGGAGTGTGGTGGGGTGATCAGTGGTGAGTAATCCGTGGTGTAGGGCGCAGGAACGGTGGCGCCTGGAGTGCGTGGGGCGGTTGGCTCGCTTCGTGGAGCACCGTGGATGGCCCGGCGCGCCCCTGCCCGGCGGCGCCGTCGTACCTAAAAAGAAAAAGAAAAACGGTGAGAGGATCGCTATCCTCTCACCGTTATGGGTGCTGAGTTTGAGTTACCGGCCGGCTAGGCCGAAACCACAGAGATTCTAGTGCTCACCGCGGCGGCGCTTTTCCCAGATTTCTTGCTGGCGCCGCATAAAGGACGATACACCGCCCGGCCCGGACGACGTTGGCGCCCCGCCGCCTCCTGCGGGCACCGCCACTTTCTCTGTGTGCACGCCCGCGAGCGCGTACCACACCGAGGCGAACATAATAATGACGCCGAGCAAACCGAGCCACCACATCTTCGGTGCGGAAATTCCCCCGATAAGAATGGCGATGCCGGCGACCAGCCCGAGAATCCCCAGTACGAGATTGCGCACGGACAGTTGCCGACTGATGGCTTCCACTTCCGGCGCAGCGGGCTTCATATTACGTGCGAAGCTGGGATCCTCGTTGGTGAGCTGCGCTTCCAGCTCCGCGAGCATCTTCTTCTCGTAGTCCGATAGGGCCACTGTGCCTCCTTGTTAATGTACTGCTGCCAGTCTACCGTGCGCGGCGCGCCAGCGTCACGATATGTTGTGTCACGATACACCGTCCCGGTGCCCCGTGCGTCCGCCCGGAGCGGAGCTTCCCGGCGCCGCGCCGCCGCGCACCGTTCCGGCACGTTCAGCCCCGCCGTCGCGCACCGTCCCGGTGCCCCGTTCCCGGGGACTGCAAGAGACTTGCCGGGCCGAGCGCCCCGGCTCCGAATCGCGAGCGCACCGCATCCATGGCGCTCTCAGCTTCCCCGCGGCGTGGATCGTCATCGAAAGCGAGCTGCTGGTAGCCGCCTTGCTCGCTCAGGTTCTCCACGCGCAAGCCCAGGAGCCGCAAGCCGGCGGCGGTAATCTCCACCCCGTCCAGAAGCTCGCGAGCGCGTTCGTAGATCTCGGCGGCAACCTGGGTGGCTTGCGGCAGTGTTGCCGAGCGGGTGATGGTGGTGAAATCAGGGAAGCGCACCTTAAGGGCGACGGTGCGCCCCACCAGGCCTTTTGCACGCAGCCGGGCGGCGGTGTCATGCGCCTGGAAAAGCAGAATACGGTGCAATTCGTCCCGGTCAGCCAGAGGATCGAAAAAAGTTTCTTCGCGTCCGATGGATTTTTCCTCGCGGTTCGGGGTGACGGGGCGCGGGTCGACGCCGCTGGCCAGCTGGAAGAGGTGATCTCCCGCAGCGGTGCCAAGGAGGCGGCGGAGCTGGTCCGGGCCGGCAGCGGCGACGTCGCCCACCGTTTCGATCCCGTGCAAACGCAACCGTTCTTCGGTGCGCCCGCCCACGCCCCAAAGCGCTCCGGCGGGTAAGTCGTGCAAAAATTCGAGGGTGGCCGCGGCGGGAATGAGGAGAAGCCCATCCGGTTTGGCGTGCGCGGAGGCAATTTTGGCTACGTGTTTGGTCGCCGCGATCCCCACGGAGGCCGGCACGCCAACCTCGGCGCGGATGCGAGCGCGCAGCTGCTGGCCGATATGCACAGGTGAGCCAAAGAGCCGGCGCGCTCCCCCGACGTCCAGAAAAGCTTCGTCCACGGAAAGCTGCTCCACCAGCGGGGTGACCTCCCGCAAAATCGCCATGATTTTTTCTGAAACATCCCGGTAAAGCTCCAGGCGCGGGGTGAGCATAATGAGATTCGGGCAGCGCCGCCGCGCCTGCCCCACCGGCATCGCGGAATTCACCCCGAAGGCGCGCGCCTCGTAGGACGCCGCCGCCACGACGCCCCGTTCCTGACCACCCACCGCGACGGGGCGCCCGCGCAGCTCCGGGTGGTCGAGGAGCTCCACGGATACGAAAAAGGCATCCATATCAATATGGAGGATGGGTGTGCCCGAATCGTCATCGCCCCAGGAATGGCGGGCGGCGCGGGATCGCGGTGCGCGTGACATGAGCCCTCCGTTCCCTCTCGCTCCAATTTTGCGCGTGGTTTCGTTTTCTGAGTTCCCCTCGCGAAGGCGCGCTCTCCATTAGGCTGGAACTGTGAGTGTGCCTACAGAACCCGTGCGAACTGATTATGCCCTCGCCGAACTGGATCGGCGCTCGGATCGCCCCTCCCTCGTGACGCTCTACCTGGACGGGGTGGAATCTTCCGCCCTGGATCTTGACGATCCCACCTATCTGGAATTCGAGTATATGCAACAGTTTAGGTGCATTCTCGAGGCCATGTACCCCAAGCGCGAGCCGCTGCGCGTGCTCCACCTGGGTGCGGCCGGATGTGCTTTCCCGCGTGCCCTGGATGCTGCCCGCCCCGGTTCGCGCCAGCTCGCTGCGGAAATTGACGGCAAACTTGCCACCTACGTGCGTGAATGGTTCGATCTGCCCCCGTCTCCGCGTTTGCGTATCCGGGTGCAGGATGCGCGTGTCACCTTGGATACCACGGCGGCGCGGTGGGATGTGGTGGTGCGGGATGCTTTCGCTGACCGCGACGTCCCGTCCCATTTACGTACCGGCGACGCCGCTGCGCGGGTCGCCCAGGTTTTGCAACCGGAGGGCGTGTATCTCCTCAACTCGGTGGCCTCCACCGGCCTGACCCGCTTCGCGAATGAGTCACGGGCTCTCCTCGAGAATTTCGAGCACGTGCTGGCAATTATGGATCCGGCGGTGCTACGCGGGCGCCGTTTCGGCAATATTGTGCTGGCTGCCTCCCAGCGGGAATTTGCTTTCGCGCAGATCGAGAGACTGGTGCGTCGTCTCCCGCTCCCCGCGCGCATGGTGGGTCGGGCGGATTTACGGCGCCGGGCTCGCGGCGCCATCCTCGAGAGCGATGCCGATATTGGCTACGTGCCCGCGAATGCCTAATCCGCGGCGTGCCGGCCGCGCGGGCGCTGCGGCGCCTGCTCCCCGCCGTCCTCACCGTGGGCGTCCGGCTCGGCTCCGCTGCGCGTCTCACCCTCAGTCTGCGCCTCAGCTCCTGTTTGAGCCTCGCCTCCGGTATACGCCTCACTGCCGGGCTGGTGCCCACTGCTAGCGTGCTGCCAGGCGGCCCGCATATTTTCCAGGCGCTCCGTCAGCTGCGCCTGCTCGTTATCCGCGTGCTCCTTACGCTTGACCATCGAGGCATCCACTCGGGCGAGGAAACTTTCCGCGGCGCGCCCGATTTCATCAGCGCTAGGAACGGTAAGGGTATGCTGCGGAGCCTGGATAAGCCCGGGGTGCCCTTCCGCGCGATCATATTCGTGTTCCAAGGCCGCCACGATCTCCGCGAGCTGCTCATTATGCTCGGTGAGCTGGGCGAGCTGCTCCGATTCTTCGGCAGCACTGGCTTCCAGATCTCCCAGGGGCAAGCTCAGCCCGGCCGTTTTTGCGAGCATGGACAGCGCGCTGGCCGCCCCGGCCGCGTAATGGTGCCCGGCAATATACATGGGCACCCGCACCGTCACCGAGAAGGTCGCCACGCCCATTTGCCCGAGGCTGTATTCCAAAAAATCAGAGAAAGAAGCCGGGTACCACACATCGGCTTCCAGTGCGGGAGCCACCGGATCGGCATTGCGCGTACGGATGAGCATATCCGGCTGGCGGGTATGGGGCAGCGCACCGGCAACCGATCCGGCCCGGTAGAGCCGTTTCACCCCCAGTTGCGCGAATACCGCCATGAGCTCCGAATTGAGACCCTGCCAGCAAAAATCAGGTTCAGTACCGAGCAGCAGCAAAAAAGAGGTACCTTCAATATCCTTGGCGTGGAAGAGCCCGAGCGCGGGGATAGCAATATCTTCCAGCGCACCGTTGAGGTAGTGCACCCGCGGGCGCTGCGCCCGGTAATCGACCAGCCCGTCCACATTAATATCGGCCACCGGGCTGAGATCCAGGGTGTAGAGCTGGGAGGCAATAAGTTCAGAAACCGAACCGATGTCATTGATGGGATCGGTGAGATGAACGACGACGCTCTCGAAACGTTCCCCGTTTGCCCAGGAATCTTCATGTTTCCCCTCGCAGGGGTAAACGAAATAGTTCACCGTGATCCTCCTCCCTCTCCAGCTCGCTAGCTTCCCCTCCAGCCTAGACTACCGGCCTGGCCAAGTACGCTGGGCGCCGTCGTACCTCCATAACGGCAATCTCTACAACGAGACGCAAGCACACACGGTTCCGGTATTCGCCACCGGCTGATCACTGTCGTTCCCGTCACCGCACTATAGCGCGCCCCGGTGTTTTCCGTAATAATTGATTGTTACTTTTTTGCAGGACGCCACCCGATAATTTTCGGTCATCAGGAGGAGCCGCTCGTGGTTAACGATCCTCACAGTGCGCGCGAGGACGCGATACGGGAAGAACAGCTTTTCGTGGACACTGCGTACCGTGCCCTTGACCGCCAGCGCGAGGCTTACGCCCAGCGCCTGGCCGCGGTTCGCAGTCAGAGCGGTCAGGAAAGCGCCGGTGAAATGACCGAGCGCGATTCCTTCGCCACCCATTACGAAGATAATCTCACCCGATTGCGGCGGGTGGAAAACCGCTTGGTTCTTGGGCGGCTCGACACCCGCGAAGGCGAAACGGATCACATCGGGCGTATCGGCTTGAAGGACGAGGCCGGGGATATCCTGCTTCTGGATTGGCGCGCCCCGCAATCCGAACCGTTTTATCGGGCCACGGCGGCCCATCCGGGGAAGGTGCGGCGCCGGCGCCATATTCAGACGCGCCTGCGCACCGTGACCGGCGTGGAAGATGAACTTCTTGATTCTTCGCAGGCCTCCTCGGATCTCAATTTGACGGGTGAGGGCGCGCTCATGGCGGCGATGAATGCGGCGCGCGACGGGAAAATGAACGATATCGTCGCGACGATTCAGGCCGAACAGGACCGTATTATTCGCGCCGATTCCAATAATGTGCTCGTGGTTCAGGGCGGGCCGGGCACCGGGAAAACGGCGGTGGCCCTCCACCGCGCGGCCTATCTTCTCTACACCCACCGCGAGCGCCTGGCGCGTTCCGGCGTGCTCATTGTGGGCCCCTCGCCGGTCTTTTTGCGCTATATCGATCAGGTGTTGCCTTCGCTGGGCGAATCAGATGTGGTGTCGACGACGATTGCCGGGCTGGTGCCCGGCGTGACGGTCAGCGCCGTCGACACTGCCCCGGCCGCGGAGATCAAAGGGCGCCTGGTGTGGCGCACCATTGCCCCGCGGGCGGTGCGCACCCTCCTGGAGCGCCCGCTACGCCGCCCCGTGCGGATGCGCATCAGCGGGGTTGATGTGCGGTTGACCCCGCAGGATGTGGAGAATGCGCAGCGGCGGGCCCGCCGCACCGGTAAGCGCCATAATGAGGCCCGCGATACCTACGCGAAATACCTCGTGGATGTATTAGCCCGCCAGGTGGCCGAGGGCCAGGACGTTGATCTTTCGGAAAACCCGTGGATTATTGCGGACGTGGCGGAAAGTATTGACGCGCGCCGGGAGATTAATTTGCGTTGGATGCCGTCCTCCGCGGTGGCGCTGCTCGAGCGCCTGCTCACCAAGCCGCATCTACTTGCCGAGGTAGCCCCCGAGCTGAGCGCTGCCGAGCGAGCCGCGCTCGCTCGTCCGGCCGGGCACGGTATTACTATCGCGGATATTGCCCTCATTGATGAATTCGCTGAGGTCCTCGGGCCTTTTGCCACCGATGCGGAGCGCCATGCGCGGGCGGCTCGCGATGCGGCCGAGCGCAATCGGCTTAGCTACGCCGGGGAAACGATGGAGGCCCTGGGCGTGGGCGGCGGGATAGTGAGCGCGGAGCTGCTAGCCGAACGCATGGGCGGGCGCGGGGACGGAAGTTCGCTGGCCGAGCGGGCCGCCGCGGATCGTACCTGGACGTACGGGCACGTGGTGGTTGATGAGGCGCAGGAGCTCTCCCCCATGCAGTGGGAGATGCTCATTCGGCGCAATCCCTCGCGTTCCATGACGGTGGTCGGTGACCTGGACCAACGCCCCGACGGTTCCCCGCACGCCGGCTGGGAAGGGCTGCTGGGCCGCCTGGCTGATCGGGTACGGGTAGAAGAACTCACGGTTTCCTACCGAACACCGGCCGTTATTTTGGATACTGCCGGTGCGGTGCAGCGCGCCGCCGGGGTGGCGGTGCGCCCCGTGCGTGCGGCGCGCACCGAGGGCGGTGCCGTGGAGATTGCTGAACGTTGCGCGCCGGGAACCCTTGGGGCGGGCGCTATTGCGGCGACGGCGCAGGTGTGCCAGCGCTTGGATACCCGCTACGGGCAAGCCGGTACCCTCGGGGTTATTGTGCCGGAAGCTCGGGTCGCGCAGGTGGCGGCGGCTATCGGCGCGGCTCCGGAGCTGGGTGAATGGACTGTGGATGTAACGGGGCGCGATGTCACGGCGCGTATCCAGGTTCTCACGGCGGTCCAATCCAAGGGCTTGGAATTTGACGCTGTTGTTCTGCTGGAACCGGCTGAGATTTTAGCCGAAGGGCCGGGCAATATTTACGTGGCGATGACGCGCCCCACCCAGCTTCTTTCTGTGGTTTTCGAAGGGGAGCTCCCCGCCGGACTCACCGCGAGCGCGGCGGATACAGGTGTCTAGCTGCACCGTGGAGCGCTGGCGGGCTTAGGTTCGCCGGACGGGGTTCGCCGCGCGTGGGTTCGTAGGCTGCGGTTTGCCGGACGTGAACCGCAGCTCCCAATTGTTACCACTATGATTGATTAGTCAATGCTGTGAGGCTGCCGTTCGGGTGGGTGAAGGAGTAGGAATGACCGTGAAACCTTGGCTGGATATTTACCCGGAGTGGGTGCCTTCCGATATCACGGTGGATGAGGAGACTTTAGAAGAGTCGCTCCTGCGCGCTGCTGACCGGTACCCCCATCGGGTGGCCTTGGATTTCCTCGGTGCGACGACGAGTTATCGCGAACTCGTTGAGCGTGCCCGCAAGGTTGCTACGCTGCTGCGTAATTTAGGGGTGCAGCGCGGGGATACCGTAGCCCTGGCTTTGCCGAATTGCCCGCAACATATGTATGCCCTGTGGGGTGCGATCCTGACGGGGGCAACCGTGGCGGAGATGAATCCGCTGGCCCCGCAACCCGAATTGCACCGCCAGATCGCGATGGTTGATGCGCGGGTTGTTATCGCGTGGGAGAAGACCATTGCCACGATGGCACCGGCCGCCGATGACCCGCGCCATTATTTCGCGGTTGATCTTTCCCGTGATTTGCCACTGACATCGCGGATGCTTCTCAAGCTTCCGGTGGCCCAGGCCCGCACCCAGCGCGCTCGTTTGCGCGGGGAGGTTCCCCCTCATGTCGCTTCTTTTGATCGGGAGTGGCGGAAGGCGGCCCCGATGGATCTTGCAACGTTCCGTAAACCGCAAGCGGACGACGTCGCTGTCTATATGTTCACCGGGGGTACAACGGGAAAGCCGAAAGCGGTTATGCTCACCCACCGGAATTTGGTGTCTAATCGTAAGCAGATTATTGCTTGGGTGCCTTTTGAGGCTGATCATCACGAGGTGATTGCCGGGGTGCTTCCCCTCTTCCATGCCTTCGGTTTCACCCTCATGATGATGTGCGCCCTGGATCTGGCGGCTACCGCTATTTTCTTGCCGAATTTTGATATTCCGTCTCTCTTGGCTGCTCAGAAGCGCCGCCCCATAACGGTACTGCCCGGGGTGACTCCCATGTTTTCTCGTATCCTTGCCGAGGTGGAGAGGCGGGAAGCCGCCGGGGAAACTATTGACCTGTCCTCGATTCGTTTCGGGGTGTCCGGCGCAATGGCGCTGCCGGATGAGGTGGCGCGCCGCTGGGAGGAACGCACCGGAGGCTTCCTCATTGAGGGATACGGGATGACCGAATCTTCTCCGGTGGTTTCCGGGTCTCCGATGAGTCCGGATCGGCGCCCGTCCACTTTGGGCGTTCCTTTCCCCGGCACCGAGGTGCGTATCGCCAATCCCGATAATTTGGCGGAGGACGCCGTGGATGTGGGTGAGATTTTGGTGCGCGGCCCGCAGGTTTTCGCTGGTTACCTGGGCGAGCCGGAGGAAACGGCGCAGGCGATGTTCGAGGATTGGCTGCGCACCGGTGACCTGGGGCGCTGGGATGGGCCTTTCGTTGTTATGGCGGATCGCGCAAAGGAAATGATTAATTCTTCCGGTTTCAATATTTACCCTTCCGAGGTGGAAGAGGTTCTGCGCGGGATGCCGGAGGTGCGCGATGTGGCCGTTGTGGGGATTCCCGCTGCGGAGCGTGGCGAATCGGTGGTGGCGGCTCTTGTTTTAGAGCCGGGATCAACGGTTGATCTGGCAGCGGTGCGCCGCTGGGCGGAGGGTAGGCTCGCCCATTACGCGATGCCCTCCTCCATCGCTCTTTTTGACGCGCTTCCCACGTCCCAATTGGGGAAAGTGATGCGCCGCTCGGTGCGCGAACAGCTGGATAATTTCGAGCTGAAAGCCGGCGTATGGGTGAAGAAAGCCGGCGCGGTTGCAGGTAGTGCTACTACCGCGGTGAGCGATATGACCCGTGAGACTTTCGAGCGGGTCTTGGCCGGGTTGGAGACCACATATAACCTGACTGTTGATCAGATTCAAAGCTGGGCGTCCAGTGTCACGAAGTCCGCTGCGGAAAGTGGCGATGCGGTACGCCAGTGGGTGGATAAAACGGCCCCCAGTGGCGAAACGATTGCTGCTTTTGTGCGCTCCGCGGGAGCCACGCTGGAATCTTTTGCCACGTGGGTGGTGCGTTCCGGTCACGACCTGGTTGCTGGCACTACACGATCCGTCACACCCGCAGCGAAAGACAAAGGTGCCACTAGAGACGACGCGACCGATCAGAAAGACCGCGCCAAGCCCGAAGAAACCGCATAGCCCCGGCCACCGGAACATCCGGCGCTATCGGTAGTACCCTGCGCCGACGCAGTTCTTTGCGCGTGGAACCATCAGGCGCGTAGAACCCTCAGGATTGGGGTTTCGAGAAATCCGGCGATTCGGATGCAACTGGGACATCCGGATCCTGGCGTAGATCTGCAATGGCTCGCTCAAAGTCGTCAATGGAATCGTAATTCGAGTAGACCGAGGCGAAACGCAGGTACGCGACCAGGTCAAGAGCCTTGAGCGGTTCGAGAATGGCAAGACCAATATCATGCGCATCAATCTGCGAGCTTCCCGAGGAGCGGACTTTTTCTTCCACTTGGGCTCCGAGCAGCGCAAGTTGATCTTCGGTAACCGGACGCCCCTGACAGGCTTTCCCCACCCCGCTAATAATTTTCTGACGGGAGAAAGGTTCGGTAGCACCCGAGCGTTTGACAACCACGAGGCTGGCAGTTTCCAGCGTGGAGAAGCGCCGGTGGCAGTTCGGACATTCACGACGACGGCGAATGGACAGACCGTCATCAGCGGTACGAGAATCAATCACCCGTGAATCAGGGTTGCGACAAAATGGGCAATGCACATTAATCATTCTAAATGTCTCAGCTATAATACGCCAACCGCATAACTATGACAGACCCGCTAGTGCTACCCGTGGTACTACCCGCACCGACCGTGCCGCCCGCGCACAGCCGGTAGCTCGGGACTAATAGCCTGGAATCTCCAACACCTGGCCGGGAACCAGGTCATGAGAAACAAGTCCGTTGAGATTGACAATATCCGCCACCCCGGTGGAAATATCCGGAACACCCGGAATACTGGCAGCAATGCTGGCCAGAGTATCCCCGCCCTGCACGGTTACCGTGGCCATTCCCGTTTCCAGGAAAGTGGTGCCCACGATCATGGCAAAGCTGGCCAGCAGGAGGGTGACTGCGATAGTCAGTGCTACCCGCACCCCCATGCGAACAATGACATCCAGCGAAGCTGGAGCGGTACGCGAACGGACCGCCACTGGCTCTGCACGTTGGGTAGCTGACCGGGCAATCGACTGCGGCGCAAAAGCCACCGGACGGCGCACCGCACCCAGGGCCGGCGTATTCCAACGCCGACGAGCTTGCACCACCCGCAGCGCGGTAACTGAAGCTCCCCCGCGGACACTTCCGCGGGCATCCCCACAATCATCCCCGCAGCGCACTTCTTCCCCGCGCAGCTCACGATATACAGCAGCCGGATGCTCACCCACCACCCGCAGTTTCGGGTGCCGCCGGCTGGTGTGAGCACGGCTAGTTTCCCGCGGAATCTCCTGGTATGCGACACTCATTTTTCACTCCTCGAACATTCGTTCGCCGAACATCTGTATGTTAGACTAGTACGACAGTGAGGGTTTGTCTAGAACGTTCGTTCGATTCCGTTCGCTTCGGTAACGTTCCGGGCCTCGCCCTCATAGAACAATTCAAACCCGCCCTTACGACATAAAAATCGGCACGAACTCTCGGGAGTGCATATGGATCGTCCTCAGCTCACAGCTCGCCAGGCAGAGATACTGGACGTTGTTATTAACGGGATCGTCACCCACCGCGTCCCCCCAACGGTGCGGGAAATTGGTGAGGAAGTAGGAATGTCTTCCCCTTCCTCGGTGAAATACCAGCTCGATGCACTGGAAGAAAAGGGCTATATCTCACGTAACCCACGCCGGCCACGCATGATTGAACTCACGGAAGCGGGGCTCGCCCATGCCCGTAGTTCTCGCAGCGATTCGGCATGGGAAAGCACACTACTCCCCGTGGGTGAACCCGCTCAGAGAAGCCTGGAATCCGATGTGCCGGTTGATATTAGCGAGGCGATCAATGTTCCCGTTGTCGGGAAGATCGCGGCTGGGGCTCCAATTCTGGCCGAAGAACTCATAGAAGATGTTTTTCCGCTCCCGCGCCAATTGACTGGAACCGGTGAGCTTTTCACGCTAAAAGTGCAGGGCGAATCAATGATTGATGCCGCGATTTGCGATGGGGACTGGGTGGTGGTGCGCCGCCAGCCCACCGCGGAAAACGGGGAAATTGTTGCCGCCATGATCGATGGCGAAGCCACGGTCAAAGTCCTCCAACGCCGCGATGGCCACGTCACGCTACTCCCGTGCAACCCCGCCTACTCCCCCATTCCCGCCGATGATAGCGAAGTGCTCGGCCGCGTCGTCATGGTACTGCGCACCCTCTAAGCAACCTCGGGCGGAGCCGGCTGAGCGCTAAGTCCCAGGGTTGAGCTGCCTCCGGGCTGAGGCCCCGGGCCCAGCCATTGCCACGCCCACACTTGTGGCAGGTCAGCCTCCCGCCGCGAGGCGGCGTCGTCGTACTACTTCCCGTTACCCAAGCTGTTCCGCGAGCCGGCCCAGGGCCGCACGCACCACGGCACCGTCGGCCGTACCCCACATACGCGGAAGGGAGGCACGCAAGAACCCGCCGTAACGCGCCGTCACAAGCCGCGGATCCAGAATCGCCACCACGCCCCGATCAGCCTCACTGCGGATCAGGCGCCCGGCCCCCTGCGCCAGCAGCAAAGCAGCATGCGCGGCAGAAACATCCATGAAGCCGTTAAATCCACGCTCGTTAGCCCGCCGCGAACGTGCCTGCACCAATGCGTCATTGGGGCGCGGGAAGGGAATCCGATCAATCGTCACCAGGCGGCACGTCAGGCCGGGCACATCCACGCCCTGCCACAGCGAAAGCGTGCCAAAAAGCGAGGCATGCGGATCCGCCGCGAAATCCTTAACAAGCGTGGGCAACTGGTCTTCGCCCTGCACGAAAATCGGCAGGTCAAGGTGATCACGAGCGAAAGCCGCGGCCTCATTCGCGGCCTTACGGGAAGTGAAAAGGCACAGCGCCCCGCCCCGGGAAGCCTCAATTAACTCCACGAGTTCGCGCAGGGTTTCCTCCCCGTACCCGTCCTTTCCCGGCACGGGCAGGTGGCGCGCAATATAGAGAATGCCCTGCTGGTGGTAGGTAAAAGGAGAGCCGACGTCGATTCCCCGCCACGGCCCCTGGCTCGGATACGAAAAACCAATCTGCCGAGCGGCCAGGTCAAAACGCCCGCCAATAGCGAGCGTGGCGGAGGTGAGAATCGCGGGGCGCGCCTCGAAAAGAGTATCCGCCAGCGGCGCGGACACGTCGAGAGGCGCCGCGCACAAGCTCGACCGCCCCTCCAGATCACGGGATACCCACACGACGAGAGAGCCGTTCGCCACCTCGTCACTGACCATCGCACTCACCATATCGACGCAGGTAGAAAGCCGGTGGCGCACCACCGCTTTCGTTGCGGCATCCGATTCGGTACTACCGGGCAGAGCTGCGACGTCGTTCTCCACCAGCTGCAATTCACGCAATAGCAACATAAGAGCGTCCTGCAGGGGCGCCGGAAGGGAAGTGAGGCGACCTTCCTCCAGCTCATCAAGAATATCGACGACGCCGTTACGGGCCCGTTCGATCCCATCAGCCAAGATTTTTTCGCGGCGCAGTAGGCGCGCCAATCCCGTGATCTCGCCGTGGGAGAGCGCGAAGGTGAGTTGGCTGGTGACCCGGTCAGCCAGATCATGGGCTTCGTCCACGACGAAAGCATCCACGTCGGGGAGCACCGGGGTGCCCGAGCTATGCACGCCCAACATCGCATGATTGGTAATGACGATATCCGCTTCGGCGGCCTCGGTGCGGGCGCGCACCGGGAAGCACACCTCGCGCAGCGGGCACTTGACGCCCACGCATTCGGGTTTACTCAAGGAGACTTGGCGCCAGGCACGCTCCGAGACACCGGGAACAAGATCATCACGGTCCCCGGTCTCGGTTTCCGCGGCCCATTCGCGCAAGCGCATCACTTCTTCGCCGGTTGCGCTGGCGCCGTATTCCCCTTCGGCGCGGCTGACCAGGGCATCATCCTCCGGGTAGCCGCCGTGGACTTTACGCAAACATACGTAATTATTCCAGCCTTTGAGCAGGGCAATATGCGGTTCGTGGCCGGTTACGGCGCTGACGGCCCGCGCCACCCGCGGCGCGTCCTGCCCCACGATCTGGCGCTGCAAGGCGAGGGTGGCGGTGGAAACGGCCGCGCGCTGGCCGGTGCGCACCGACCATTCCATGAGCGGGACCAGGTAGCCGATAGATTTCCCGGTGCCCGTCCCGGCCTGAATCAGCAGGTGGGAGGAGTCCTCCAGCGCGGTGGCGGTCTCCTCGACCATGCGATTCTGCCCTTCGCGGACCGCTCCCCCGAGATCCGCGACCACCAGCTCGAGGATCTCGGTTAGTTCTTTCCTCATGCCCGCATCCTGGTGGGCACGTCTGTTTGGGCACCCCAGCGGGCCTCAATCTGGCCCGCAATATTTGCCCGCACCCGCGCGTGGATGCGAGTTCCGGTGGGCAGATACTCAAGTTCTTCCAGGAGTTCCCCCTCTTCCAGGATCCGTGAAACAAGATCACCGCGCTCGAAGGGAATGACCGCGTCGATTTCAATATTCGGGTGGGGCAGTTCTTCTTCGATGCGCGCGAGGAGCTCATCAATACCCGCCCCGGTGTGGGAAGACACCGCGATAGCGGACGGGTAACGGGAACGCAGCGCGGTCAGATCGACCGGAGCGGCAATATCGGCTTTGGAGAGCACAATAATCTCCGGGATATCGCGGGCCCCGGGCACATCCGCAAGCACCTCGTGCACGGCGGTGACCTGCGCGACCGGATCCGCATTGGAGGCATCCACGACGTGGAGGAGGACATCCGCCCCGTCCACTTCCTCAAGGGTGGAGCGGAAAGCTTCCACCAGCTGGGTGGGCAGATTCCGCACGAATCCCACGGTATCCGAGAGCGTGAATTCGCGACCTTCCGGGGTGATGGCTTTGCGGACCGTCGGATCAAGAGTGGCAAAAAGCGCGTTTTCCACCAGAACATTCGCACCGGTGAGCCGGTTGAGCAGCGAGGATTTCCCAGCGTTGGTGTAGCCAACCACCACCACGGAGGGAATCCCGGTACGGCGCCGTTCGGCACGCCGAGTGGAACGGGCCGGTGCCATCTTTTTGATATCGCGGCGAAGCTTTGCCATGCGTTGGCGGATGCGGCGTCGATCCAATTCGAGCTGGGTTTCACCCGGGCCGCGCGATCCAATGCCGGCACCACCAGCCACCTGCCCGCCGGCCTGCCGCGACATCGATTCACCCCAACCGCGCAGGCGCGGGAGGAGATATTCGAGCTGCGCGAGCTCGACCTGGGCTTTGCCTTCTTTCGATTGGGCATGCCGCGCAAAAATATCGAGGATGAGCGCGGTGCGGTCGATTACTTTAACATTGACGATATCTTCGAGGGCGCGCCGCTGGGAGGGCGCGAGCTCGGTATCGACAATGACAGTATCGGCTTCCTGGGCTTCGACCATCGCAGCGAGTTCGCGGGCCTTGCCGGCGCCCAGGTAGGTGGCGCGGTCGGGTAGCGCGCGGCGCTGGATAACCCCGGCCAGTACCGTTGAGCCGGCGGTATCGGCTAATGCGGCAAGCTCGCGCAGGGATTCTTCGGCGCGGGGGCGGTCCTCAGAAAAGACTCCCACGAGGATGACTCTTTCGAGGCGAACCTGGCGGTATTCAACATCGATGCCTTGTTCGCGTTCGATACCGCGCGCCAGGCCTTCCACTTCCTGAAGGCCGGTGTGGTCACGGTGGATGCTATCGGTATTGGCCTGCCAGGCGGTATCGGCTTGGAGTACCGTGCCGCGGCGGGTGGAGATATCGACATCACCGACGTGGTGCTTGTGTTCATGTACTTCGTTGCTAATGGCCACGTTCTCCTTTGTATTCGCTTTTATTTTCTCACGTTGCGCCGGAGTTTCCTACCGGGAAGTGGCACGCGTGCTTCAGGTATGTGCGCGGGATTTTTCGCGAGAGTTTGCGCGAGAGTTTCCGCGCCGCTGCACGCTCCTTTAAGCTGGTGTTATGACTTCGCACTACTTTTCAGAGCATCCGGATACCGCGAGTAATGCGCGCACCCTCGAGGTAACGATCCGCGGACGGGACTATTCCGTTACGGTCGACGACGGCGTCTTTTCCGGCGGTGGCCTCGATAAAGGCACCGCAGTGCTCTTACGAAAAGTGCCCGAGCCGGAGCTGGAGCCGGGCGATATCGCGGTGGATCTCGGGTGTGGCTGGGGGCCGATCACCTTGGCTTTGGCCGCCGAGGCACCTCAGATTATCGCGGTGGATGTGAATGAGCGGGCGCGCGAATTGACCCGTATGAATCTTGAGGCAAACGGCCTGCATGGTGAGGTGTTGGCTCCGGATGAGGCTCTGGAACGCTTGGGTGAGAAGTCGATTCGGTTGCTGTGGTCAAATCCTCCTATCCGTATCGGGAAAGCTGCCCTGCATGAGCTGCTCACCACGTGGTTGGGCCGTCTGAGTGATGACGGGGAAGCGTATCTGGTTGTACAGAAGAATCTGGGTGCTGATTCCCTTGCTTCCTGGCTGGTAAACGAGGGGTATCAGTGCGAGAAGATTGGTTCCTCTAAGGGATTCCGGGTCTTGTACGTACGCCGGTAGTGATACGGGAGCTAACTCGATACTGACGGAAGCGCTCCTTCGGTAACCGCCGCGCCGTTCCTCGGACTCACCGAGTGAGTTTCGTGAGGATGCGCGCGGCTAGCTGGGCTGGCGTGTCCGTACCTGCGTCCAGCCAGGTGATGCGGGGATCGGCCCGGAACCACGAGCGTTGCCGGCGCGCGAGCTTTCGGGTGGCGATACGGATCTCTTCGGTTCCTTCAGCGAGGCCAAGAGTGCCGTCCAGGATGGCCATGGCTTGGGGGTAGCCGGTTGCCCGTGATGCGGTGGGCGCTTCCCGCAAGCCTCGGCGTAGCAAGCCGGCGGTTTCTTCCAGGAGCCCCTCCCGCATCATCTCATCAACCCGCTCGTTAATAGCGGCGTGAAGATCGGCTGATTCCCGGTGGATCGCGAAGATATGCACATCCTGGTAGTGGGAGGTATGGCGCGGAAAACTCGGGGTATAGGGCTTTCCCGTCAGTCGAATAACTTCCACGGCACGAATGACGCGGCGTTCATTACGCGTATCGATGGTGGCGTATGCCTGCGGATCGCGTTCCTCTAACTCCCGCAGGAGCCGGGGATAATCACAGCGAGCTTCCTCCGTAATCGCGGCGCGCAACCCGGGATCAGTTCCAGGGAACTGCAATTCATCAAGAAGCGCAGATACATAGAGCCCCGAACCTCCCACCACCAGCGGAATTTTCCCCGCCGTGGTGATAGCAGCGAGATCCTGCCGGGCATGCTTCTGGTAGGCCGCAACCGAAGCTTCTTCCGCGATATCCAACTCATCAATCTGATGGTGGCGAATTCCGCGCCGCTGGGAAACCGGAAGCTTGGCGGTACCAATATCTAAGCCGCGGTAGAGCTGCATGGCATCGGCGGAGATGATCTCCACTTTTTGCGACCCGCCCAGAAGCTCCGCCAGCTCCAGCGAGACGGATGTTTTTCCGCTTGCGGTGGGGCCCACCACTGCAATAATCACCCGGCCACCGCCTCATCTGCCGCGTAACCGTACTGATCATCATCAGTTTGCTCCGCGGCGAGTTCTTCCGCGGCGCACTCCTCAGCGACGCACTCCTCCGCGGCGCGTTCTTCTAGGAGCACCGCGCGGGCTTGGCGGAGCGCCTGGGCGCATTGTTCGGCCGTGAAGCCGCGCCGAGCCAGCATGGCGTAGGTGCGTTGGGCGAGCGTTTCCGGTTTCCCGGAGGCGCTGCGTAGCTTCTTGAGAGCAAGCTCCACCGCCGAATCGAGTTCCGCTTCCGGTTCGATATCAGCAAGTACTTCCTCGATGATGCTCGCGTCTACGCCTTTACGGCGCAGCTCCGCTGCGATGGCGCGCCGGGAGGCATTCTTATCACGCCGGCGAGCCACTGTGAGCGTGCGCGCAAACTTGGCATCGTCAATATAGCCGGCCGTCTCGAATTCGTGGAGTACCCGCTCAGCCACGGCTTCCGGCACCTGGCGGGTGTGGAGCGCCTGGCTGAGTTGATAGCGGGAACGATCCATCATGCCGAGCTGGCGATAAACAATATCCCGAGCCCGGTGCAGGTGTTCCTCTTCACTCAAGGACTCGAGGTCAGGCCCTCTCCGAGCGCCGCGCCCATCTCTACTAGCACCGCGCTGTGAACGGCCGCCGCGACGCACGTAACTAGCGCCGCATGATCGACCGCCGCCGGTATCGGTATCGGTATCCGAGTAGTGTGCCACCCCGACCACCTACTTAGAAATCAACGGTTTCCGCGGCGTTACCAGTGCTTTTCGCGGATGCGGCTTGCTTAGCACCGCCAGCTCCTGCGGTAGCGCTATCTGCTCCGGCCTTAGCTTCAGTTTCGCTTGCTTCAGCTTCCTCCGGGTCTTCCCGCAGGCCGGCCTTGCGGAGAATTTTATCCTCAATTTCATCACGCAAATCCGGATTATCCATGAGGAATTGGCGGGCCTTTTCTTTACCCTGGCCTAATTGGTCACTCTCATACGTGAACCAGGCACCGGCCTTGCGGATGATATTCAGTTCCACACCAACATCGAGGAGGCTTCCCTCCCGGGAAATCCCCTCACCGTAGATGAGGTCAAATTCTGCCTGCTTGAAAGGCGGTGCCATCTTGTTCTTGACGATCTTGACACGGCAGCGGTTCCCCACGGGTTCACTACCGTTTTTAAGGGTCTCAATGCGCCGCACGTCCATACGGACGGAGGCGTAGAACTTGAGGGCTTTTCCACCGGTGGTGGTTTCCGGGTTACCGAACATAACTCCGATTTTTTCACGCAGCTGGTTAATGAAAATGGCGGTGGTGCCCGAGGCGGAGAGCGCACCGGTCATTTTCCGCAGCGCTTGGCTCATGAGGCGTGCCTGCAAGCCAACGTGGGAATCACCCATATCGCCTTCAATTTCGGCCTTGGGAACGAGGGCTGCCACGGAGTCGATGACGATGATGTCAATCGCGCCGGAGCGAATGAGCATATCGGCAATTTCCAAGCCCTGTTCTCCGGTATCCGGCTGGGAGACAATCAGCGAATCGGTATCAACGCCCAGAGCCCGCGCGTAGATTGGGTCAAGCGCGTGTTCCGCGTCGATAAACGCGGCGATCCCGCCATTGCGCTGCGCGCTAGCAACAGCGTGGAGCGCAACCGTGGTTTTACCCGACGATTCCGGACCGTAAATTTCCACCACGCGCCCGCGCGGCAAGCCACCAATGCCAAGGGCAATATCCAGAGCAATAGATCCGGTAGGAATGACTTCCACCCGCGGACGGACATGGTCACCCAGCCGCATCACGGAGCCCTTACCGAATTGCTTATCAATTTGCGCCAGAGCGGTATCAATTGCTTGTTTGCGATCATCCACTGCGGGGCGCCCGACCGTTTTGGTGCGGGCACTAGCTTTAGCTGCGGCCATATCCCATCCTTACTCACGTTTCCTACAGATCAGGCCTAGGCGAGACACTCCCTCTCCGAGAGGCTCGAGATCACTGTATATCCGGCCTACGACATACTTAGGCGCCGCGAAACTCCTGTGGATAACGCTGACGCCTGAGGATCTGTGGACTATTCTAATACGAACGGTTGTTCGGTACCGCATGGAGGCGGTGTGTCACCCACTGCATTCGCGCAGCTACTCGCGGGCCGCGAAATCTTCCGGGGTGAGCCGGTGGAGGTAATGGTAGTAATCCGGAAATCCCATCGTCTCGCACACGGCATCCCAGATCCGCTGCGGATCTTCCCCGGCTTCGAGGGCTTGAGCCGGGCTACGGTCACCCAGAGCGGATAGAACGAGATCTTGGGCTGCGCTTCTCCCGCGCCCGTGCGGGAAAGCACGATCAATATTGAGCCAGAATTCAGATTCACGCACCGGTGCTTTGCATTCCTTTATTGGTGTGGGGCTTCGATTAGGGCGCCTGGTGAGAAGCGTTCGACACAGCATAACGGCGCGTATCAAGGGATACTGAAGCTAGTGAGCTAGCTCCGAGCGCTCCCGCTTCGCGAGCGGGGCGCTACCTTGACCGCGCCGTTTGCGACGTGGTGTATAGGGATTACTTCGTAGTGGAAAGTTCCCCGCGCATGAGTTCTGCCGGGCTTTCCGGTACGCGCAGGTGGGCCGGGATGCGACCTTCAACCAGGTCAATCCGATCAGCAACCAAGCGCAGCACGTGACTCATGGGCACGTTGAGCGCCCGGCAGATCGAGGCGAGGAGTTCCGAGGAAGCTTCTTTCTGACCGCGTTCGACTTCGGAGAGGTATCCGAGGGAAACACGTGCATCGGAGGAAACTTCCCGCAGGGTACGCCCTTGCCGCTGCCGGTAGGCCCGCAAAACCTCGCCAATCTCTTCGCGAAGGAGAGCGGGTTGGCGCTGTTCAGGACGCACTACGAAATCATTCTTCCGGGTTACGCCGGTACGGGTATCAATTGTCATCACTAACCTCAACGCCTACTTCCTGTTTTTATTCCCCACAGAGCGAAACATCTTCATCGCCTCCGGTGCCAGGCTCGTGGCACGAGGCCATCAAAAGGTTCCACAAATATTAAGCCAGGCGAATCTGAAGATTTACTGGGAGCGAACAGGAGTTAGTCAGGACACAGCCGACTCGGCGCACTGATCGGTTGCGCCGTCGTGCAAAAACGCGGCAAGAAGTTCGACGGCGCCGCGCACCGCCCCGCTCCGTACGTCGCTACGGCCCCCGGCAATATGGAGCTCGCGCGCCATATGCGCCCCGCTCCGCGTGCTCACCGCGATCCACACGGTTCCCGCCGGGTGTCCATCATGCGGGCCGGGCCCGGCTACCCCGGTGGTGGCCATGCCGATATCCGCTCCGGCGACGTCGCATACGCCACGGGCCATCTGGAGCGCAACTTCCCAGTCCACCGGCCCGTGGCTGGCTAAACGCTCGCTGGACACTCCGAGGATGCTGGCTTTGAGGTCGGTGGCATAGCTGACCACTCCCCCGCGCAGCACCGCGGAAACTCCGGGAATGGTGACGAATTGTGCAGTGAGCAGCCCGCCGGTGAGGGATTCTGCGCAGGCGAGACTGAGGCCGCGTTCGTGCAAGTTCCTCACGCAAGTTTCCGTGAGCGCGGCGAGGTCCGCGACGCCACCTGGCTGCGCCGTCGTCATGAGTGCGCCTCGTGGCCGCTACCGCGGGCGATCCGCACCGCGTCGCCGACGTACCCGACGGCGGACCACACCGAGAGTACAAGCGCCACCCCGAGGGTGATCCACCCGAGCCACTGGAAAATATCTCCGCCCGGGTGCCCGAGCCACGCAATCCACGGCAGCATGAGGATACCGGCGCCGATGGACTGGGCAAACATTTTGAGTTTGCCAATCCAGCCGGCCGCCATGACCTGTTTGGTCACCACGAGCATCCGCACCAGGGTGATGAAAATTTCGCGGGCGATCATGAGGATAGTGACCCACCACCACAGCCGGTCGTGGAGCGAGAGCATAATGAGCGCCGCCGCGATGAGGCCTTTATCAGCGATGGAATCGGCGAGCTTCCCGAAGTTGGTGATGAGGCCCCGCGAACGCGCCAGCTGCCCATCGAGACGGTCAGTGAACGCGGCGACGGCGAAAACTACCCAGGCCCAGAAACTGCGGGTGGCGGTCGGCTCCCAGAACACCCAGATAAAAACGGGGATGAGGATGATCCGCGCGACCGTCAAAGCATTAGCAATATTGAGGAGGGGCGGCTCGCTCGCCTCCGGAGCGTTCGTGTGAGACATGGCCCTACTTTACCGCCCCGTGAGCTGCCAAGCGTCCTCCCCGGATTCGCCGGCGGGGTCATCGTCGTCGTACCAGGTGGGGACGGTGCTCTCCGGGTCGTGTGTCAGTGGATCTTCGGCGTAGCGGTTTGCGTACCCGGTGCCGGCTCCGGCGCCGTTCGCACCGTTTGCACCGTTTGCACCATTAGCACCGTTCGCTGTGCCCGCACCGTTTGCGCCGTTCGCACCGTTTCCAGCGTAGGCGCCATTAGCACCGTTCCCGGCGTTCCCGCCGTCCGCACCGTGCCCCGTTGCGGCGCCGCCTGCCCCGGCCTCGGTTTCCGCCTCGCTCGGTTCGTCCTCGTAAATAGAGTCGCGTTCTCCGCGCAGCATGGCGAGGGCATCCTCCACCAGTTCCGGGGCCACCAGCACGTCGCGGGCCTTGGAGCCTTCGGAGGGCCCCACGATTTCGTATTGTTCGAGCAGGTCCATCATCCGCCCCGCCTTGGCAAAGCCGATGCGCAATTTACGTTGCAGCATGGAGGTGGATCCGAATTGGGTGGTGATCACGATTTCCGCGGCCTGGAGCAGGATATCGAGGTCCTCACCGATTTCTTCGCGCTGTTTCTTTTCGCGCCCGGCGGCTTCCACCGTTTCTTGGAAATCTTCGCGGTACTGGGGGCGCAGCTGCGTCTTCACGTGCTCGACCACGCGCTCAATTTCCGCCTCGTCCACCCAGGCACCCTGGAGGCGAATCGGTTGAGCACCGCCCGGCATAAAGAGCGCGTCACCCTGGCCAATGAGTTTCTCCGCCCCGCCCTGGTCAAGGATGGTACGCGAGTCGGCCAGCGAGGAGGTCATAAAGGCCAGGCGGGAGGGAATATTTGCTTTGATGAGACCGGTGACCACGTCCACGGAGGGCCGCTGGGTGGCGAGCACCAGGTGAATACCGGCGGCGCGCGCCAGCTGGGTGATGCGCTGGATGGAGGATTCCACGTCGCGCGGGGCCACCATCATCATGTCAGCCAATTCGTCCACCACAACCAGCAGGTAGGGGTAGGGCTGGAGGGTACGGTGCGGATCGTGTGCCTTAACGGTGCCCGCCCGGATCGCCTCGTTGAAATCGGTGATGTTCTTGAAGCGGTAGGACTGCATATCGTCGTAGCGCGCGTCCATCTCCTTGACCACCCATTCCAGCGCCTCGGCGGCCTTCTTCGGGTTGGTGATAATCGGGGTGATGAGATGGGGAATACCCGCGTAAATCGTCAGTTCCACGCGCTTGGGATCCACGAGGATCATCCGCACTTCGTCCGGGGTGCAGCGCATAAGTACCGAGGTAATCATCGAGTTGATGAACGACGACTTTCCCGCACCGGTAGCGCCCGCCACCAGCAGGTGCGGCATTTTTGCCAGGTTGGTGACCACGAACTGCCCGCGCACATTCTTCCCCACCGCCACGGTGAGGGGATGGTGGTCACGGCGCGCCACGTCGGAAGCCAAGACGTCGCCCAACTGCACCACTTCACGGTCCGCATTGGGAATCTCAATACCGATCGCAGATTTGCCAGGAATGGGCGAAAGAATACGCACATCGGCGCTTGCCACCGCATAAGCAATATTTTTCGAGAGCTGGGTGATGCGCTCGACTTTGACGCCCGGCCCCAGCTCCACTTCGTACTGGGTGACCGTCGGTCCGCGTGAAAAGCCGACCACCTGCGCATCCACCCCGAAATCGGTGAAGACCTGGGTGAGCGCGGCAACAACGCGATCATTCGCCTCGGTGCGTTCGGGATGCACCGCCCCGCGTTTGAGCAGATCCGGGGAGGGCAGCTCATACAAAATACTCGGGTCAAGGGCTAGCTGCTGGGTGCGGGTGAACGGTGCGCCAGTATCGGGTGCGGGAAGATCAGGCACCGTGGCCGCCGCATCCTGGGTTTCTGTAGCGCCGCCGGTTTTCTTGGTACGCACCGTTTTTTTCGGCGACGACGCCGCCCGGCCCGCCGCCCCGCTACCCGCCGTGGCTTGCGGCAGCACCGTGGTGGCGCCCTGGCCCTGCGCATCATTGGCACCGCTGGCACCGTTGGCACCGTCTGCCCAGGCGGCCCCCGCCGCCCCGTCCGCGCCGTTCCCGCCGTCACTGGCGGCGGGATCGGTAGCGGCGTCGTCGTGCTCAGAAGAAGCCCCGGACAGTGCCGCATCCAAGTAACTGCGCGCGGTTTTCTTGCCGCGCCGCGACGTGCGCCCGGCGCTGGGGAGGCGGGTGGTGTTCTCCGCCGCGTCAATATCATGCGGGGAATCGTAGGGCACCGAGGCGGAATGCCCACGGTTGGCGATCTCCTCCCCCGCATCAAGCTGGCGCTGTTCGCGCCGGTCTCGAATGGTGGCAGCAATATCCGCCATGGACACGTCGGCAATATAGAGCCCGGCCCACAAAATAATAATGACGAGAATGGGAACAGCACCCCACGGGGAGAACAGCATCTCGAGGACGCCCCCGCCAAGCCAACCGATCAGGCCGCCGGCGTTTTCTACGTCCGCGAAGTGGTCGGCCGGGCTGCGCGGTTGTTTCACAACGTGAATAATGCCGGCCAGGCACACCACGATAATCAACACGCCCAGCAGTACCCGCCGGTGTTCATTCCCGCGCGCCGGGACCACCAGCCTGATAGCGAGGGCCAGGAAGACGGCGGGAATAAGAACGGAGAGCAGCCCGAAGATACCTGCGGTGGCGTGGTGAATAACCCCGCCGAGTACCCCGGAAATATTGAACCATTCGCGCAGTGCCACAATAACCGCGAGACCGAGGAACGTCGCCACGAGGGCGTTGCGTACATTCCCCGTCAGCTGGCGCCCCTCCGCCCGCTCCGTACCCGCACCGTTAGCGGACGGTGCGGTACGGCGGGACGGACGGCGCGCGGGCGCCGTCGTCTCTTTCTCGGTTTTTTTGACACGTCGCTGAAACTTCACATCAAAAGCCTAGCCTTTGTGCAAAAAGTTGCCCCTCCCGGCGCGCCGCATGCGAGGGGGACTACACCTCCACGACGGTCGGAATAATCATGGGCGAACGGCGCAATTTACGCGAGACCCAGCGCCCCACCACGCGTCGCATGGCCTGCTGCATCCCGTAGCTATCCGAGCCCTTCGCCACGGCTTCTTCCAGGGCACGCGTGACTTCCGGAGTGATGCTGTCAAAGACGGTCTCATCTTCGGCCATGGCGCGTGCCTGGAGGTGCGGGCCGGTAACGATGCGCCGCGCATTGGTATCCACCACCGCGAAAATAGCAATAAAGCCTTCGTTGGAGAGGATCTGGCGGTCCTTGAGTTCGGATTCGGTAATATCCCCGACCGAGGAACCGTCCACGTAAATATTCTGGAAAGGCACCGAGCCGACGAGGCGAACTTCGCCGTCGATCATATCGATAACCGAACCGTTTTCCGCCAGAATCACATTATCGGCAGGCACCCCGGTTTTCACCGCGACACCGGCATTAGCGACCTGGTGGCGCACCTCCCCGTGAATGGGCATGGCGTAGGCCGGCTGCAAAATGTTGTAGCAGTAGAGCAATTCGCCCTGGGCGGCGTGCCCCGATACGTGCACCCGCGCATTTCCCTGGTGGATAACATTCGCGCCGAGCTTGATAAGCCCGTTGATCACCCGGAACACCGAATTTTCGTTTCCGGGAATGAGGGAGGAGGCCAGCAGCACCGTATCCCCGGGATTAATTGCCACCTTGGGGTGGGAACGATTCGCGATGCGGGAAAGCACCGCCATGGGTTCGCCCTGGGAGCCGGTAGACATGTAGATGCGGCGGTTTTCGGGCAGATCCTTCATATTTTTGAGATCGACGACGGTGCCCTCTGGCACGTCCAAATACCCCAGATCCTCCGCAATTTTCATATTGCGCACCATGGAGCGGCCCACGAAGGCAACCTTGCGCCCGTTGTGGGCCGCGGCGTTGAGGACCTGCTGGACCCGGTGCACGTGCGAGGCGAAAGAGGCGACGACGATCTGCCCGGTGGCCCCGCCGATCACCGAATCGATCACCGGCTGAATTTCCGACTCGGAATGCACAAAACCGGGGATTTCCGCGTTGGTGGAATCGCACATGAACAGGTCTACGCCTTCATCCCCGGCTGCTGCGAATGCACGCAGGTCGGTGAGGCGCCCGTCCAGTGGGAGCTGGTCCATCTTGAAATCACCGGTGATAAGAATATTGCCCTCCGGGGTGCGGATGAACAGGGCCAGCGCATCCGGAATGGAATGGTTGACGGCAATGAACTCAAATTCCATGCCCGCGATACTCATGGAATCCCCTTCGGCCACCACGGTGACATTCGGGGTGATGTGATGCTCCTGGAGTTTCGCCTCCACGAAAGCAATGGTCAATTGGGAGCCGATCACCGGGATATCCGGGCGCATTTTCAGCAGGTAGGGCACCGCCCCGATATGGTCCTCATGCCCGTGGGTGAGCACGATGGCGGCAATATCCTCGAGGCGGTCTTCCAGGTAGTCAAGATTGGGGAGAATAAGATCAACACCGGGCTGGGCTTCTTCGGGGAACAGCACGCCACAATCAGCAACCACCAGTTTTCCCTGGTATTCAAGAACATTGCAATTGCGGCCAACTTCACCGAGCCCACCTAGGGGAACGATACGAACGGCGTTCCGCAGCGGTGGTACAGATTTCTTCACTTCATCACTCACCCCTGTATTCTCTCACGAAGCGGGGCGCTTCCATAGGTGCTTCATGCCCGGGCGTAAAACTGGCGGCTTGCTAGTCCGCGGCGGCGGGGCACGGCGCGGCGCGGGGAGCACAACCTCGGCGCGGCACGGCGCGGCACGGCGCGGCACGGCGCGGCACGGTGCCCGCACCCTCGGCGGGGCACGGCGCAGCACGGGGCGCCCGCCGCCGTTGCCGCCGTGCCCGCACCGGCTAATCCGCGAGGAGCCCTTCGGCGCGCAGCGCTTCCGCCAGTTCCGCGATCTGCGCCGCGGAGGCTCCCACCAGGGGTAGCCGCAGGGTTGCCGAGGGGATAACCCCGAGGAGCTTGAGCGCCTCTTTGGCCATAACGGCGCCCTGACCACTTCCCATAATCGCGGAAATAATATGGCGCTGCGCGGCGGCTTCCCGGCGGGCGGCGGGCAGATCCCCGGCATCAACCTGCTCCACCAGGGCCCGCAAGCGCGCCGCAATAACGTGCCCGGCCACCGAAATCACCCCGGAGGCACCGTGGGCGAGCCAGGCGAAATTGAGGGCGTCGTCCCCCGAGTAATACTCCAGGCCGGTACGCGCCATTTTCACGAAACCTCCCGCCACGTCCCCGGTGGCATCTTTGACGGCGAGGATGCGCGGATGCTCCGCTAGCCGTAGCAGCGTATCCAATTCGAGCCGCACCCCGGTGCGCCCCGGGATATCGTAAACCATGACGGGCAGATCGGTTGCTTCCGTCACGTTCAAAATATGCTGGTACACGCCCTCTTGGGAGGGCCGGTTGTAATACGGGGCGACGACGAGCAGCCCCTGCGCCCCACTTTTTTCGGCACCGCGGGCAATGCGCACGGCGTGGGCAGTGTCATTAGAACCGGCGCCGGCGATAACCATGGCGCGATCCCCCACCGCCGCGCACACTTCCCGCACCAATACATCTTTTTCGGGCTGGTGCGTGGTGGGAGATTCCCCGGTGGTGCCCGAGAGGAGCAGGGCATCGCAGCCCTGGTCCACGAGGGTGGTGGCCAGCGCCACCGCGGCATCAACATCCAAGGAGCCGTCGACGTGAAAAGGGGTCACCATCGCAACGCTGACGGATCCGAAACTGCGTGAAGGCAAAGTGTGCTCGTCCATGAGCTCAGCCTATCGTCCCCAGCTCATATACTGCTCTAATCCCACCTGCACGCCCGGATGTTGGTCAATGCCACGGATAGCGAGAAGCACCCCGGGCATAAACGATTCGCGAGTAAAAGAATCCTGGCGCAAGGTGAACTGTTCGCCCGGGTTGCCCAACAGCACCGTTTCGTGGGCGTTCAGGCCCCGTAGGCGCACCGCGTGCACCGGGATGCCGGCAATTTTCTCCCCGCGGGCGGGCGCCGGCCCACAGGTCGCATCGGGAGCGGGAGCGCATCCGGCCGCCGCCCGGGCCGCCGCGATTTTCTCCGCGGTGGCACGCGCCGTTCCCGAGGGAGCATCCACTTTATCGGGATGGTGCATTTCCACCACTTCGACGGATTCGAAATACGGGGCGGCCATTTCCGCGAACATCATGGTGAGCACGGCGCTCAAACCGAAATTCGGAGCGATGAGCACATGGCGCCCCGTCTCCTTGGCCACCGCCTCAATACGTGCGATTTTTTCCGGGGTCCATCCCGTTGCCCCGACGACGGCGTGGCAGCCGTGAGTCAGGAGGGCTCGCACGGTATCTTCCGTGGCATCGGGAACGGTGAAGTCCACTCCCACAGTGGCGCCCGCCAGGGTCTGGGCGTTGATGGGATCGTCCTTGGTGATCCGGGCGGTCAGGTTCATATCGGGGGCGGCGGTGACGGCGGTGCACACGGTGCTCCCCATCCGTCCCGCCGCTCCCACCACAGCTACGTTGATAGTCATACCGTCCATGCTACGTGGCCTGGATAGACTAGGGGCTATGAGTTTTGGATATGAGCACAGCTCGGAACGTTACGATGCCCGCGGCGGGCGGGACTACCGGGGAGGCCGGGGCCCGCGCGGGGGCCAGGATCGCCAATATGACCGTCGGGATAGGCGGGGCGGGGCGCCCCGTGAACGGCGCGAATTTGCGCGGGTCGAAGGAGGCGACGTCGACCTTATCGACCGCCTCCACGAACTGGACGGACGCAATTACCCTGCCTACAAGTCGGTTATCGGCGATTACGACTACGGCATGTACACGGTGCATATTGATCGGGTGCAATCCGATCCCTACGCCCCGCCGTCCGCGCTGCGGGTGACGGCCGATCCAGCGAAGGTGGGGATTCCCGCTGATTTGCTCACCACTCCGGAGCAGCGCCTGGCTGTTGCTGATTTCCTGGCCCGTACTTTTGCGGAACGCGCCCGCCATTCTCGCGATATTTCCATCGCGAAAGTGGGGCAAGAAATTCTGGAGCGCTCCAGCGCTACCGTTTTCGCCAATCACGTAGAGCTGCGTTTCCAATGCCACTTCCCAGCGCAGGGGCGCACGATCCTCGGGCATGCTATGGCCCAAACCGCAGATGAGTACCTTCCCGAAATCATTGAAGCCACACTCAATTTCTCCTCCGAAGGGGAAGAGTTTGCGGCTCACCGGGACGCGTTACGTAAACATGTAGAAACATATGAGGATTATCTCGCCCTTCAGGACGTGATTCGGGAGCGCGGTTGGATTGGTTTTATTAACGACGGCGCAGTACTGGTGCGCCGGTCGGGTATTTCCGATCTGCCTTTGAGTGATGCCATTGCCTTCTCCAGCCCGGAGAATTTGCGCGAAAGCGTGCAGCTGCCCCATGCCGGTGAGGTGACCGGTATGCCGGTTATTCCGGGTATTACGGTGATCGTCGGCGGGGGCTACCACGGTAAGTCCACGCTGCTCTCCGCGCTGGAGCGCAGTGTTTACCCGCATATTCCAGGGGATGGACGCGAGCTGGTCGCCATGGATCCCAGCGCGGTGAAGGTGCGTGCCGCCGATGGGCGCTGGGTGACCGGTGTGGATGTTTCCGCTTTCATTAATTCCCTGCCCGATGGCACGGACACCACTGATTTTTCCACCGAAAATGCTTCGGGTTCTACTTCGCAGGCCGCCGCGATTGCCGAGTCCATTGAAGCCGGTTCGCGGGTCTTGCTTATTGACGAGGACACCTCGGCCACAAATCTCATGATTCGTGATGAGCGGATGCGTGCCCTGGTGCCGGCAAACCAGGAACCAATTACGCCTTTTGTGGATCGGATTGCTGGTATGGCGCGCGCCGGTATTTCCACCATTATGGTCATGGGTGGCTCGGGCGATTATTTGGATGCCGCGGATCGGGTGCTCCTCATGGACCACTATGTGTGCCACGATGTTACGGAGCAGGCCCGGGAGGTTGCCGCGGCGCACCCGCGGGAGCGCAATGATATTGCCGAGTTTACGCACCCGGCGCCGCGCTATCCGCTCCCCCTCAAGGCCCACGGGGTCAAGGCGAAAACGAAGTCGCGCGGGGTGGATCTTATTTCTCTGGACCGCGCTGATATTGATCTCAGCGATGTGCCCCAGATTGTGGATCCGGGCCAGACCGCTGCGATTGCCTGGGCGATTCGCTCCCTGACCGACCCCACCCGCGCTCTGTGCCTGCGCGGCAAATACACCGTTCCGGAAGGTATTGCGCGCCTGGAGGAGACCATTGCCACGCACGGCCTGGATGCCCTGGGGGCCGGCGAAAAACCGGCTTTCCTGGCCCGGCCACGCGCGGTGGATATTGCCGCGGCGCTCAACCGCTACCGCACCCTCAAGGTGGTGCATGCCCCGGTGGGCGAACCGGCCGCTAGCGAGCCCGCGGCGGATGCGAGGGAGGCGGACGGCGCGGAGGCTGGTGCGGCCGCGCCGTCGGCAACAAGTGCGGGCTCCGCACCCAGTGCCCCGTCCGCGCCATCGGGCGACAGCGCCCCATCCGCGCCTAGCCCGGAGGACGCCGAATAGCCGAAAACCGACTAGCGAACTAGCGGCCCAGCGGAGCGCCCGCTAGTTCTCCGGTCCCACGGTTACGCATGAACGCTGGCCTGCCGCAATGCGGCGGGCCAGCTCGTTTATATCTGCGGCGCGCACGGCGCGGGCACGGCGCAGGTGTTCCTCATGCGAAATGAGGCTGCCGCGCACTAGCTCCGAAGTGCCGAGCCGGGTCATGGCGGTGCCCACCCGCTCGGCGTCGAACACAATATCGGCGCGCAGGCGCCGGAAGGCGGATTCCGTTTCTTCTTCGCTCACGCCGTCGCGGGCGAGGCGATCCAATTCGGTCATCATGAGTTCGCGCACGGTACCCACATTATGCGGGGCGCAACCGGCCGCCAGGCAGAACATGCCGCCTTCGCGGTAGCTGATCGGGAAGGAATAGGTCGAGTAGGCCAGAGCGCGCCGTTCCCGAATTTCCTGGAAAAGCCGCGAGGAGGTTCCCCCACCCAGAATCGCATTGAGGGCGAGCAAGGCGGGCAGATCCTCACTGGTCAAGCGCAGCCCCGGCATCCCCACGATAACCGCCGCCTGCTCCACTTCCTTCGGAACGTGCAGCTCGCGCGCTTCCTGGTAGACGATAGGCGGAGCGATACGGCGCGGGTGGGCGTCACGCTCCGTGCTCAGGTCCCAGCCTCCGGCGCTCAGCGCACCCACCGCCAGCTCGCATAGCCTGTCGTGATCAACGGCGCCCGCGGCAACCACCACCACTTCATCAGGATGGTAGACCCCGTGATAGTGCTCGAGAAGCGCCTCGTGCTGGAGGGCCCGCACCGTCTGCGCCGTTCCCCCAACGGGGCGCGCCAACGGGTGATCCCCGAAGACCAGCTGCGGGATTTTTTCCATCGCGGTATCGGTGGCGTCGTCGGCATACATCGCGAGTTCTTCGAGGATAACGCCGCGTTCCACAGCGAAATCTTCGGCGCTGAGGGTCGCGCTGGTGAGCATATCGGCGAGGATATCGATGGCCTGGGGCAGGTCCTCGTCAAAAATATGGCCGTGATAGTGGGTGTATTGCTTCGAGGTGGCCGCGTTGAATCCCCCGCCCAGGTAGTCCGTTTCTCGCGAAATATCGAGGGAGCTGCGCCGCTTCGTGCCTTTGAACAGCAGGTGCTCAAGGAAATGGGTGGATCCTTGGGTCTCCGCCACTTCGTCGCGAGACCCGGCGCCCACCCACATGCTGACGTAGGTGGAGTGAATATGGGGCAGGCGGTAGCTGAGGACACGTAGCCCGCCGGGGAGGACGGTGCGGCGTAGGAGTGCGCCGTCGTCGTCAATATTGAGACTGGCGCCCGCGTTAAGCGGAAGGGGCAGTTCGCTATACATCATGGGAATACTTTTCTGGATAGTTACGCAAACTCCCCGAACGTCCGGAAACATTCGGGGAGTTCACTATGCCTTAGCGCCCGTGGGCGCAGGTTTTAGTCTTCGTCCGTGTGGACGGTGCGACGACGCCGCCG
Organism: Actinotignum urematis; assembly: GCF_051264595.1. Lineage (NCBI taxonomy): Bacteria > Bacillati > Actinomycetota > Actinomycetes > Actinomycetales > Actinomycetaceae > Actinotignum > Actinotignum urematis. Next base: position 195,327 of record NZ_JBOZBG010000001.1, read on the forward strand.
CGAGCCGCGACTTCCACGCGAACCGCGACTCGAGCTGGAGTCAGCATCGGAGTCGTCTGCCGAGGGTGCGCTGGGCGCCGAGGACTCGCTGCGCCGGCGCGAACGGGAGCGCGCCCGATTCTGCCGCGGGGCGCTCTCCTCCGCTTCGCCGTGAGCGCCGTTATCGCCCTGATCGGAGCTTTCCGCTTCGGCGTTCTCTTCGCCTTCCGGAACGACCGCTTCCAGGGAGATCTTGCCGCGATCATCAATTTCGCCGATTTCGACCTCGACCTTGTCGCCCACATTGAGGACATCTTCCACGTTCTCCACGCGCTTGCCACCCACGAGACGGCGAATCTGGGAGATGTGAAGGAGGCCGTCGCGGCCCGGGGTGAGGGAGATGAACGCACCGAAGGTAGTGGTCTTGACCACGGTACCCACGTAGCGTTCGCCCACTTCGGGGAGCTGCGGGTTGGCGATGGAATTGACGGTGTCACGAGCGGCTTCCGCGGAGGCGCCGTCGGCAGCACCAATGAAGACGGTGCCGTCATCCTCGATGGTGATTTCCGCACCGGTATCTTCCTGGATCTGGTTGATCATCTTGCCCTTGGGGCCGATGACTTCGCCGATCTTATCCACCGGGATCTTCACGGTGAGGATACGGGGAGCGGTGGGCGCCATCTCATCGGGGCCGTCAATGGCCTGGTTCATGAGATCGAGGATGGCCAGGCGGGCGTCACGGGCCTGGGACAGCGCCGCGGAGAGGACTTCCGCGGGGATGCCGTCCAGCTTGGTGTCCAGCTGCAGCGAGGTCACGTAGTCGCGGGTGCCGGCCACCTTGAAGTCCATATCGCCCAGGGCGTCTTCCGCACCGAGAATATCGGTGAGGGTCACGTACTTAGTTTCCCCGTCGATCTGAGCGGAAATAAGGCCCATGGCGATGCCGGCAACCGGGGCCTTGAGCGGCACACCCGCGTTGAGCAGGGACATCGTGGAGGCACACACGGAGCCCATGGAGGACGAGCCGTTCGAGCCCATCGTCTCGGAGACCTGGCGGATCGCGTAGGGGAATTCCTCGCGGCTGGGCAGCTGGGATTCCAGCGCCATTTCGGCCAGGTGCCCGTGCCCGATTTCACGGCGCTTAGGGCTGCCCACGCGCCCGGTTTCGCCGGTGCAGTAGGGCGGGAAGTTGTAGTGGTGGATGTAGCGCTTGTGGGTAATCGGGGAAAGATTATCCAGCGGCTGCTCCATCTTGAGCATATTGAGGGTGGTCACCCCGAGGATCTGGGTTTCGCCACGCTGGAAGATCGCCGAGCCGTGCACGCGCGGCAGCACGCCGGCCTGCGCGGAAATCGAACGAATATCGGTGGGGCGGCGCCCGTCCATACGCACGTTTTCGGTGAGGACGTGGCGGCGCATGACTTCCTTGAAGTGATCATTGACCGCAGCGGCGAGCCCAGGGCCGTCTTCTTCCAGGTTGAACTGGGCATCGGCGGGCACCGTCAGCTCGGAAACGATCTGATCGGTGAGGTCATTGAGCGCGGTATCGCGCTCCACCTTGTCCACAATCCCGAGGATGGTGTTGAAACGATCACCGAGAACATTCCCGACGGCCTCGAACTGGGCGTCGGTGTAATTCGGGAAGAAGGGGTAGTCCGCGGTGGGCTTCCCGCATTCGTTGATGAGGCTGAGCTGCGCTTCGCAGAGGGTGCGGATAACGCCCTTGGCGGCTTCCAGGCCCTGGGTAATAACCTCTTCGGTGGGGGCAATACCACCGGCGGCCACGTTCGCTTCCGTTTGTTCGGGAGCTTGGGCCTCCACCATGGTGATGGCGACGTCGTCCCCAACAATGCGCCCGGCAATATCCATGGAGAAGGTGGCGCGCGCCATTTCCGACCAGCGCGGGAAGGCGATCCACTGCCCGTCCACGAGGGACACGCGGGTGCCGCCGACCGGCCCGGCAAAGGGCAGATCCGTCAGCGAGGTGGACAGGGATGCGGCGTTGATCGCGAGAACGTCGTAGGCATCATCCGGGTGGATGGAGAGCACGGTTTCCACGATCTGCACTTCGTTACGCATGCCCTTGGTGAAAAGCGGGCGCAGCGGGCGGTCGATGAGGCGGGCGGCCAGAATGGCGTCCGTACCGGGCCGGCCTTCGCGGCGGAAGAAGGAACCGGGAATTTTACCGGCCGCGTAGGAGCGTTCTTCCACATCCACCGTCAGCGGGAAGAAATCGAAGTGTTCCTTCGGGCTTTTCGAGGCGGTGGTGGCGGAGAAAACGGTGGTTTCCCCGTCCAGGTAGGCCAGGGCGGCGCCGTTGGCCTGCTGGGCCAGCAGCCCGGTTTTGAATCGAATGGTACGTGTTCCAAAGGAGCCGTTATCAACAACGGCTTCCACACTATGAATATTGGGACCCTCCACGGGACCTCCTTTTATTTCGGCCGCGAGGCGGCCATCAGTGGTAATTCACGAAAACGGGCCCTAGCGTTCCCGCCTTCGTCAACCATCACCGAAGACCACGTTCGCGGTACTCCACATGTTGGGGTGCGTAGGCGCACCGCACCCTGTCTATCGTAATGCCCGAGCAAGCAGCTGAGCGCCGCGCACAGTTCACTTGCGGCGATGCTGAGCCGCTTCTCACGCCTGCGGGCATACGGAAAGCGGCCCGGGATGAAACCCGAGCCGCTTTAAGTACTTATCGACGCAAGCCGAGGCGTGCGATCAGCGACCGGTACCGCTCGATATCTTCCTCAGCGAGGTAGCTGAGAAGGCGGCGGCGCTGGCCGATAAGAAGCATGAGGCCACGACGCGAATGGTGGTCGTGGATGTGCGAGCGGAAGTGCTCCGTCAGCTGCGAAATACGAGCCGAGAGCAGCGCCACCTGCACTTCGGGGGAACCGGTATCGCCCTCGTGCGTGGCGTATTCGGCAATGATCTTCTGCTTTTCTTCAGGCTTGAGGGCCATGCGATTCTCCTTAGTTTCCGTTGCACGGAGCTCCGGGGCATGTTCTCCCAGGCATGACGCTACCGTGGCCGATGTAAACGGCCTAAAAATTCTAGCACACGGCGACGACGCCCCGCACTGGCGTATCCGCCAGTGCGGGTGTGGCCTTCCCCGCTTTCCCTTTGCCGCTCGGTGGTGGTGACCGGACGGTGGGGGTGGCGGGGCTGACGGGGCGGGCCGGACGGCGGGCTGACGGGGCTGACCGGACGGTGGGGCTGACGGGGCGCTACGAGCGGTCCACGAAACCGCTGAGCACCATATTGACGAGGGAGACCACAATCCCGCCGAAGAGCGCCGCCCAGAAGCTGCCCACCACCAGGTGCACCGCCAAGCCCTGGGAGGCCCATGCGGTAAGCGAGATCATCGCCGCGTTAATCACCAGGGAGAAAAGCCCGAGCGTGAGGATATAGAGCGGGAAGGACAGGAACTTCAAGATCGGGCGGATGACCGCGTTGAGAATGGCAAGAATGAGGCCAGCCACCACGAACCATCCGATGAGACGGAGGGTATCGGGGGCCTCCCCCACCATTGCCAGACCGGGAATGAGGAGCGTGGCCACCCACAGTGCAACAGCGTTGATGGCGACGCGAAGAGCGAATGTACTCATGCACCTACCCTAGCGAATGCTGCCTGCCGTTTGCTGACGGCGCCGCCGGCGCTAGGCTTGCACGGCGCCGGGTGGCACGCGTCCGGCGGGCGGAACACCCAGGCGATCCGCCGTTTCTAAAACGTCCAGGTCGATGCGGGCCAGCAGTTCGTCCACCGATCCGAAGGTGAGCATGGGGCGGATGCGGGAGACGAAATCGATACTGATGGGCTCCCCGTAGAGGTTGAGGTCGCTACGCCCGAGCACGTGGGCTTCCACGGTGCGTTCCTGGCCATCGAATTGGGGATTGGTGCCCACGGATATGGCTGCCGGAAGGTATTCTTCAGCGCTGCCGCCCGGCACGCGGCGCACCAGCCACCCGGCGTAGACGCCGTCAGCCGGCACTTCGCCCAGGTCATCCCCGCTGAGATTGGCGGTGGGGAATCCTAATTCGCGCCCGCGGCGCGCCCCGTGTACCACGGTGCCGTGGATACGGTGCGGGCGCCCCAGGATCTGCGCGGCGTGATCAACATTGCCGGTGGCGAGCGCGGCGCGCACCCGGGTGGAGGACCACCGTTCCCCCGCCTCATCGCACCGCTCACCTACGATTTCCACGCCGAAGCCCAGCTCCGCGCTGAGGGAGCGTAGCACCGCCTCATCCCCCGTATTCCCCGCCCCGAAGCGGGCATCATGCCCGACCACCACGAAGCCGGCCCGAAGTTGGCCCACCAGCTGGTCCCGTACAAATTCCGCGGCGGTGGCGCGGGCGTAGGCGGCGTCGTAATGCTGAAGGTAAAGCGCATCCACACCCAGCGTTTCAATGCGGTTAATACGATCTTGCAGGCTCATAACGAGGCGAATATGGGCCTCGGGGCGGTGGACGGTGGCCGGATGGGGATCAAACGTGAGAACAATAACGGGCCAGCCGAGCTCCCGGCCAATATCAACGGCGCGGGTGAGCACGGCACGGTGCCCACGGTGGACGCCATCGTATACCCCGAAGGTCACGACGCTCCGGTCAAAATCCGGCGAAATATCTGAAGGAGATGTCCAAATCTGCACGTTCTCCAGGGTAGCTTATTCGCCCCGTTATCCCACCCGCGCAAAAACCAGAATTTTTTGCGCACCCGGACTTGACATTTTTATGCCACGGGGCGGGGTCTTCCGCGCCCCGTATGCCCCAAAATCACCGCGATTTTCCAGATAAACTGGTGTGCGAAGAAAGCGTGCGCAGCGTCGGGCAGCCAGGTTACGGTGCCCCGGGCCTGCGCGCAGAACAGCTGTGGCGATGGGAGGCACCAATGGCACGATTTGTGAGCGCCGGTGAAGCGCTTGTGGACATCATTATCCGTGAGGGAGAAAGCGGACCCGGCACCGAGGTCGTGGGCGGCTCACTTCTCAATGTGGCATCCGGCGTCGCCCGGCTCGGTCAGCACGTGGAGCTCGCTACCTGGTTCGGGCGTGATGAGCGCGGGGAACGGATTGCCGCGCAGGCCGCCGCTATGGGTGTGGAGATCGTCCCCGGGTCGGACGGCGCCAGCCGCACCACTACCGCGAGCGCCTTCCTCGACGCGGAGGGCCGGGCGCGTTATGAGTTCGACGTCGAATCGGACTTCCCCGAAATCCCAGACCCGGATACGGTGGGCCACCTGCACTGCGGCTCGTACTCTGCGGTGGTGGGTGCCTCGAGCAAGAAGATTTTACGCGCCGTCAAGCGCCAGGCACTGACCGGCACGGTCTCTTACGATCCCAATGCTCGCCCGGATCTTATGGGTTCTCCCGAAAAGGTGCGGGAGAGCATTGAGGAACTGGTGGCGCTGTGCGATGTGGTCAAGGCCTCCGATGAGGACCTTGAATGGCTCTACCCGGGTGAACCGGTGGAGCGGATTATGCGCCGGTGGGTTACCTCCGGGCCGGGCATGGTGGTGGTCACCCGCGGGCCGTGGGGCGCTTATGTCAAGCTGGCCGGGGAGCGCGATATGCTCGTCGTCGATCCGCTCAATGTGGAGCTGGGAGACACGGTGGGAGCCGGTGATTCCTTCATGGCCGGGATGTTGGCCGGGCTCCTAGAAGCCGGGCTCCTCGGATCGGTGGAAGCCAAGCAGCGCCTACGCGCCGCCCACTTCTCCGACGTGCGCCCCGCCCTGCACCAGGCGGTTATTACGGCGGGGCTGACCGTCAGCCATGACGGTGCCTACTCCCCCACTCCCGCGGAGGTCGACACCGTCCGCACCGGTGATCCGGCGCTGCGATAAATATTATTTTGGAAGGAAAATAAATGACACTCCCCTTCGTTGTTGGGGCTTATGCATCGCTCCCCGAACCCGCGGTGCAATCTGACTACTATCGCCTGCTGGCGGAGCAGGAATGGATCTCCGGAATCGAAATTCCTTTCCCCGGAGTCCTCGCCGGTGACCCCAAGGCCATCGCGGACGTCATCGCCCCGCACTGGACGCTTAACACAATTACCGCGATTCCCGGCACCATGCAGAACGTCGGCAAAAACCCGGCTTTCGGACTGGCCTCCCCCGACGAGGAGGGCCGCACGGCCGCTCTCGCCTTCACGCGCGAGATCCGCGACGCCGTTGCCTCCCTCGCCCAGCTCAGTGGCCGCCCCGTCATCACGAAGGTGCAGCTCCATTCGGCCCCCACCAAGCAGGCCGACGGCGCAGCTTTCCGCGCCTCCCTTGCCGAGCTATCGGAGTGGGATTGGTCCGGGGCAGTTCCCGTGATTGAGCATTGTGACCGCTATATCGAAGGTCAAGCTCCGGAAAAGGGCTTCCTTGCTCTCGAGGAAGAAATCGCCATCTGCCAGGAGCTGGGCCTGGGTATCCACATTAACTGGGGCCGCTCCGCACTCGAGGAACGCAGCGCGGATACTGCTTTCGCGCATATCGAGGCATGTGCACAGGCGGGCGTGCTCGCCGGCCTCATGTTCTCCGGGGCGGGCCCGGCAGAAACCCAGTACGGCTACTCCTGGATTGACGGGCATCTCCCCTCGCGGGCCGATGAGCCGACGTCGATTATGACGGCGGAGGAAATCACCCGCTGCGCCACGGCCGCTCGCGAGGGCGGGGCGCAGTATCTGGGTGCCAAGATCTGCGTACCGGCCAATGCTTCGCTGCCCGAGCGAGTGGCCATGCTCGAGCATATCCACCGTGCCGCGGTAGCGAACTAACCGCACATTATCGCTACGCGTGCATCACCCCGCGCCGTCACCACAGAGGTGCCGGCGCGGGGATTTTTATGCACCTATATGTCTACGTAGCTATGTATTTATGCGCCGGGCGGGAATACGGTGGCCGGCCGGAGGCTATCCCCGTGCCGGCGTGCCACCGCAACAAGCTCATCACCGTGCAGCAGGGCGACGGTGCCAGCTTCGCTTTCCGCACCGGGTGCTTGTCCCGATACCGTTCCCGCACCTACAGTACGCGATTGCGCCGTTCCTGCGGCGGGGGTCACCGCTCTCCCCCGTGCCTCAAGGAACTGGCCGTGGCGCACGGATTCGGCTTCGGCTGCCGCGATCTGCACCGTCGGGAGTGCGCGAGCCGCTACCTGCGCCAGTGGGATAACGGGGGGCTGCGCCCCTCCCCGCACCAATTGCGCCAGTTCCGCTACGCTCACCGCCTCGTCTTGCCGGAAGCCACCCACGCGGGTGCGCCGCAACGCGCTCATGAGGGCTGCGCTTCCCAACGCTATCCCGGTATCGCGGGCAAGGGCGCGCACGTAGGTACCCGAGGAGCAGCTCACCTCCACATCGACATCTGCAACCGGCACAGCTCCTGCTTGAGTTTCTATCGGAGCCGCACCATCTAATTGCGCCGCACTATCCGTTAGAGCCGGACCGTCCAGCGCCGCCGTACCGCTGACCGGCGCCTGGCGCCAGCAAAGCTCCCCGCTCCGTTCCAGGCGGGCAATATGGATTGGCACCGCTTCGAGCACCACCTCTTGCCCGGCCCGGGCCAGATCATAGGCACGCTGCCCGGCGATCTTCTTGGCCGAATACGCCGAGGGCACCTGCGAAATATCACCCTGGAGGGAAGCAAGGGCAGCGTCGAGCTGCGCCGTCGTACCGGAAAAACCTGGAGCGGATGTGACGGTACCGGTGCAATCCTCGGTATCAGAGCCGATGCCGAGCGTGAACGTAGCCCGGTAATCCTTATCGGCCCCGCTCAGGTAGGTGAGGAGGCGGGTACCGGCGCCGATACCCACCACGAGCACCCCGGTGGCCATCGGGTCGAGCGTACCGGCGTGCCCCACTTTGCGAGTGCCGCATAGACGGCGCAGCGCGGCAACGACGTCGTGCGAGGTCACCCCGGCTGGTTTATCAATAACCAGGACGCCGCTCGGCGCCGGATGCTGCGCGCGGGGCAGATCAGGCCAGGGATTCTGGCGCATCGGTTTCATGGAATGCCTCAGGGGCTAACGGTGCGGCGGCACCGTCGCCTTCCGTTACCTCACGGGGCTTGCGGTAAGGATCAGCCTCCCCCGCGTATTCCTTCCCCTCCGCATTGCGCGCCAGTTCGGCGTCACGGTGCAGGGCGGCAGCCAGCACGTCCTCAAAGGTGCGGGCTCCTTCGGGTAGTTCGTCGGCCACGAATTCCAGGGTCGGGGTAAGCCGCAAGCCGAGCTGGCGCCCCACTTCTGAGCGCAGCGCACCCTTGGCCGCCTCCAGCCCGCGGGCGGCGTCTTTCACCTGGTGCTCATGCCCGATGGCGGTGAAGAATACGGTCGCGTGCTGGAGGTCGCCGGTCACGCGGGTATCGGTGATGGTCACCATATTCAGCCGCGGGTCTTTCATACGGGTGTTAATGGTTTGCGCCACGATCTGCTGGATGCGTTTCGCTACCCGTTCCGCACGGGGATTAGCCATCTTCATCTCCTTTATTGCTGGTGGATATGCTGCGGCCCGCCAGCGCCAGTGGCGAGCCGGCGGGCCGCAACGTTCCTCAGGACAGTTCCCTAGCTGCGGGCCTTCTCCTGCATCTCGAAGGTTTCAATAATGTCGCCTTCGTGAATATCGCGGTAGCCGAGCGTAATGCCGCATTCGTAGCCTTCGCGCACTTCGGTAACATCGTCCTTTTCGCGGCGCAGCGAGACAATTTCGAGCTCGGGTTGCACCACGACGCCGTCGCGTACCAACCGTGCCTTCGCCCCGCGCTTGATCGCACCGGTGCGGACAATGGAGCCGGCAATGGTGCCGGCCTTGCCCGAGCGGAAGAGCTGGCGCACTTCGGCGCTGCCCAGCTGAACTTCCTCGAGAACGGGCTTGAGCATGCCCTTGAGCGCCGCTTCCACTTCCTCGATGGCCTGGTAGATGACCGAGTAGAACTTCATCTCCACGCCTTCGCGTTCGGCCATATCGGCCACGCGTTCGGCGGGGCGCACGTTGAAGCCGATAATGACAGCGTTATCAACGGTTGCGAGATTGACGTCGTTCTGGGTGATGGCGCCCACGCCACGGTGGATGATCTGCAGCGCCACTTCGTCGTCGACCTCAATATCGAGGAGCGAGGATTCCAGCGCTTCCACGGCACCGGAGGAATCGCCCTTGATAATAAGGTTGAGCGTTTCGACGCTGCCTTCCTTGAGGACATCCCCGAGGTTTTCCAGCGACACACGCTTACGACGCCGCGCCAGGGAAGCTGCCCGCTGGGCCGATTCGCGCTGTTCGGCAATCTGGCGTGCGGTGCGTTCGTCGTCCGCCACGAGGAAAGCATCCCCGGCGGAGGGCACCGCGTCCAAACCGAGCACCTGGACCGGCATGGAGGGGCCGGCTTCCTTGACCGGGTTGCCGCTGGCATCGAACATGGCGCGCACGCGCCCGTGAGCAATACCCACCACGATGGGATCGGAGATCCGCAGCGTACCGGTTTGCACCAGGGCGGTAATCACCGAGCCGCGGCCCTGATCGAGCTTCGCTTCGATGGCAACACCGCGCGCGGTGCGATCCGGATTTGCCTTGAGTTCCAGTTCGGCATCAGCCACGTAGAGGATGGCTTCGAGCAGATCGTCGATGCCGATACGCTGCTTGGCCGACACGTCGAGGAACATGGTGTCCCCGCCGTATTCTTCGGCGATGAGGCCGTATTCGGTCAGCTGGCTGCGCACCTTCTGCGGGTTGGCGCCTTCCACGTCGATCTTATTGACCGCAACGATGATCTTCACACCCGCGGATTGCGCGTGGTTGATAGCTTCCACCGTCTGGGGCATCACGCCGTCGTCCGCGGCGACCACGAGGATCGCAATGTCGGTAATATCCGCACCGCGGGCACGCATCTGGGTGAAGGCTTCGTGACCGGGGGTATCGATGAACGTGATCGCCCGGGTTTCGCCTTCGTATTCGATATCGGTCTGGAAAGCACCGATGGCCTGAGTAATACCGCCCGATTCGGTACCTTCCACCCGCGAATGGCGGAACGCATCGAGAAGCTTGGTTTTACCGTGGTCCACGTGGCCCATAACGGTAACAACCGGAGGACGCGGCTTGAGGTTCTCTTCGTCTTCCAGGAGCTCTTCTTCTTCGAGGTTAATATCGAAGCTCTCCAGGATTTCACGATCCTCATCTTCGGCGGAAAGCACTTCCACCTCGTAGCCGAGTTCGGCGCCCAGCAGCTTGAAGGTATCTTCGTCCAGCGACTGGTTCATCGTGGCCATTTCGCCCATGCGGAAGAGCACGGTAATGAGGGCCGCCGAGGACGCACCGATACGTTCGGCGAAGTCCGCCAGCGAAGCACCCTGGCGCAGGCGCACCACGGTGGAGCCATCCCCGCGGGGAACCTGGACACCGGAAAGCATCGGCGAGGACTGTGCTTCGTATTCTTCGCGCCGGGTCCGCTTGGATTTGCGGCCTCCGCCGCCTCCGCGGCGCCCGAAAGCACCGGCGGTGGAGCCGCCGCGTGAACGCCCGCCACTGCGGGTGAAGCCGCCCGTGGGCCGGCCTTGCCCGCCGCGATTCTGACCGCCGCCAGCCGGACCGCGCCCGCGGCCACCGCCGCGACCGCCCCGCCCGGAGGACGGAGCACCGGCCATCTGGTTAGGCATCATCGCCGGCGAGGGACGCGAACCGCCGTGCCCGCGCCCGCCACCGGAGCGCTGCCCGCCGCCGTGGTTGTTCTGATGCGCGCCTTGGTGCGCACCGGGGCGGGGAGTACCAGCATTCTTGCGCCCGCCACCGGGACGGGGCATACCCTGCGAAGTGGCATACGGATTATTGCCGGGCCGCGGACCGCGCCCGCCACCCGGACGGGGCATACCCTGCGAAGTGGCGTAGGGGTTATTACCGGGGCGCGGGGTGCGCTGATCAGCTTCGGCACGCGCGGCCTTGGCTGATTTCACCGCGCCGCGCGGAGTAGGAATATTGGAACGGCCGGCGTGCCCCGTTTCCTGGGGCTTAGCGCCGCCGTGCGAGGCAGCGGAGCCCTGGGCGGAAGCCGCTTCCCCGGATTTGCCGGAGGGTACGGGAGCGCCGGGCTTGGGAGCCGGTTTCGGCGTGGCTTGCTGCGAGCCGGGCTTGCCGGGCTTCGGGGCTGCCCCGCCGTGCGCACCAGCTGCGGCACCAGGTTTAGGTGCACCGGTGCCGGTAGCGGTGCCGGTGGCCGTTCCGGCAGCGGCGCCGCCACCTGCCACCGCGGCAGGGGTGGGCGCCGCGGCGCTATCCGCATGCTGCTTGGCCGGGGCCGGCTTCGGGCCGGGTTTGGGTGCACCGGCGCCAGCGGTACCGGCGGCATCGGATTTCGCGGCGGCCTTCGCCTGCGCCGTCACATCGACAATCGAGGCCGAACCGGCGGGCATATCCACCGCATCGGGGGCCACAGGATGCTTACGAACCGGCTTGCGTGGTGCCGGCTTGCCGCTCCCCTTGGATTCAACCAATTCGGGGTGCGCTTCAAAGTATTCACGTGCTTTACGCACAACAGGTGCCTCAATGGTGGACGAGGCAGATTTGACGAATTCGCCATTCTCCTTGAGTGTGGCCAGCAGCTTCTTGCTGGTCACCCCCAGTTCTTTGGCGAGTTCATGGACGCGGACTTTTGCCACAGTTCTCCTTCGTTGGGCCCGGCAAAAGTGCGCACGGACCCGTTAAATCCGGTTGTTCATCGTTGGGTACTCATCGGGTGCCCATCAGCTTCCAACCCGCTTTCTTGGTCTCGGGTTTTCGCTCCGCTCACGCGAGCGAACTGATTACTTCTGTTACGGCATGCGGAGGAAGAACGACGGCGCAGCGAAAGGCATGCGCAAGTTGTCCCGACCGCATTCCCCTGGCTAGACAGTCAGGGCGGAGATGCACCCACGCTCCCCGGCCGGGCAGTCGCCGTTCCTTATCCACAACGACTCCCGCATCGGTGAGCGCTAAGCGCACCAGTTCCTCCCGGGCGGCACGCTGACGGCAGCCCACGCACATGCGCGGATTTTTCGCCATCATCCCACCGCCTCGAAAGTCACACCCTATCTATTTTAGCGGCAAGATGCTACTAACGCACGTCATCATGCGGATGCGGCGCGTGATCTTCCCCGTGTTCAGCGGCGCTTGCTTCAACGGCGGGGATGGCGGGAGCGGCGCTGGAAGCGGCGCCATCTGCGACGTCGCCACCGGAGGCTTCTTGCACATCGGATTCTTTACGAATATCGATGGACCACCCGGTGAGCTTGGCTGCCAGGCGCACATTTTGCGCTTCTTTACCGATGGCGAGGGACGCCTGCCCATCGGGAACAATGGCGCGAGCCTGGCGCTTCTCCGCGGAGAGGATATCCACCCGGCTTACCTTCGCGGGGGACAGTGACGCGGCGATAAATACCGCCGGATCATCGTTGTAATCAACGATGTCAATTTTCTCCCCCCCCAGCTCCGTGGTGACCGCACGCACGCGCTGACCGTTATGGCCAATACATGCGCCCTTGGCATTAACCTCCGGATCTTCCGCGTACACGGCAAGCTTGGAGCGGTGCCCCGCTTCGCGCGCGAGCGCCACGAGTTCCACAGTCCCGCTGGCAATTTCAGGCACTTCCAGTTCGAAGAGACGGCGCACAAAATCCGGGTGGGTACGCGAGAGCCGAATGGAGGCACCTCGGCTGGTGACCACTACATCCAAGACCAGGGCGCGGATGCGATCCCCCCTGTTGAGATGCTCGGTGGGAACCTGTTCCTCCGCTCGCAAAATAGCTTCGTGATCCCCGACTTCCACGAGGAGATCGCGGGAGAAGCTATCGCGCCCGGCCCGGCCTTGCACAACGCCGGAAATAATGTCACCCTGCTTATTTTTGAAGGAACCGAGCACGCGATTCGCTTCGGCTTCTTTGAGGCGCTGGGCGATCACGGATTTCGCCGTCGCCGTTGCAATGCGCCCAAAATCGTGCGGCGTGTCATCGAATTCACCGACGACGTTGCCTTCTTCGTCAATTTCCGGGGCCCACACCACGATTTTGCCGGTGCGCCGATCCATATCGACCCGGGCCCCGCGAATCGCACCGGGTACCCGTGCGTATGCGTGCAGCAAGGCATCTTCAATTGCTTCGACGAGTACATCGGAGCTCAGACCAAGTTCACTTTCCAGGGCCCGCAGCTCGTTCATGTGAATTTGAATATCCACGATTTCTCCTACTCTTCCTCGCCGTCGCGATGGAATTCAATATCAACGCGGGCCCGTTCCACCCGGCCAATGGGTAAGCGCCGTTCCGCTCCCCCGTTATCTGATGCGAGAACGAGGGTATCTCCTTCAACAGCGCGCAGCCTGGTCACGATCTCATCCTCACCGGAGGGTGTCAGACGCAGCAGGCGCCCCACGGCGCGAGAAAAGTGGCGCGGCTCCACGAGCGGGCGGGTGGCACCGGGGGTGGACACTTCAAGGTTATAGGCACCCTGGACGAGGTCGACATCGTCCAAACGCGCGGAAATAAGACGCGAAACGTCGGTGAGCTGATCCGAGCCAACACCGCCGGGGCCGCTGGGAAGATCGACCGTGACCTGAACGACGGCGCGCCCGCCGGCACGGCCCACCGTCACGCCTTCCAGGTAGAGTCCGCATTGCGAGACAAGAGGTTCAATCGCGGCGATGATTTCACCGGTCCGCTGTGCCTGACTGGATTTACGGGGCCCGGTAGAGCGGCGGTCCCGCCGCGCGGGAGGACGCGAACTCTTGGAATGACTCATGGGCTAATCCTACAGTTTCCGCGCCGCGCCGTGGTACACGGGCGTGCCAGACGGTGCTCACGGTGCAGGGATGACCGCGCTCGCCGACGGTGCAGCTATCACCCGCCGTCTCCCACGGTGCAAGTAGCGCTGCCGGTGCCGATGGTGGCACGGTGGCACGGTGCGCCACGCGCCGTTATCCGCGCGCACCGTTATCAGCACGCGCACCGTTATCAGCGCGCGCACCGTCTCCCAGACCGATGGAGGTGGCACAATATAAGCGGTTTTATTCTCGTCAAGAAAGCGGAGAAGCATGGCAGCTGCACCCCGGAGCGGAGCGCCCGTTCATCGGCGCACCTCTCAGCCGGTTCGAACCACGGTGCAGCTGGTGGGCACCGCCGTGCTTACGATCCTCATCATTGGCGCCATTCTTATTGCGATGGGAGCGCGGTGGGAACATGGCGATCCCTCCCCCGCACCCATGACGACGACGCAAGAACTGCGCCAAAGCCTCGCCGTGGCATCCCAACGGTGCTCCGCGGCCGCCACCGACCTGGCCGCTGAGACGGGCGGCTACGCCGCGCAGGTATATCAGGATGTTGCCGAACACGCGAGCGCATGGGAAAACCAATTGGGCGGGGTGTGGCAGGCGTGGCCGAGCGGCGCCCCGGCCGGGCACACAAATTCTCCCGAGCCTTCTCCTCTTGCTCCGGATGCCACTGAGTTACTCGCGGAATTATCCAAAATCCGCACCGTGGCGGTCACTGCGGCTGATGCGCTACTGCCCGCAGCGGAAACACCGGTGAAAAACGGGGCGGATAGTGCGGCAGGCGACGCAATGAAAGACGCCGCCGCTCGCGCGGAGATATCCGAGGAAGTAGCCGGGGAGCGCGCACTTTATTTTGCTATGGCGCTGCGGGCAACGTGGGATGCTCAGGCCGTGGCTGAGGCTGCCGGGTTGCCTGCCCCGGAGCCCTTCGGTGCCGCGGTTGCGGGTGGCCCCAGGTACGACGTCGACCTCCTGGTGCCGGCGGGCGGCGACGAGAAGCTTCTCGCGGCCGCGAATACGGCCCGCCAGTGGTATGAAGTTGATGCGGCACGCCGCGGCATGGACGGGCATGTCGAGCGTATGGAACGCATCGCGCGCATTGCTGATCTGGAGGAAGCTCTACTTCGGGCCGGCACCCCGGATACCCGAGCCACCAGCGTTCCGCTCCCGGCTGTTGCAGACGATGAACTCGCATCCGCCGCTTACGCTACGTTGATCGGGGCGCTGTGGCATAGCCCGGTTCCGGCCACGGAAGCTCTCAATTTTGTGCTTGCCTTGGATGGTGCTGGCGGTGGGCCCAATGGGGGCAGTGGCACCGGTGCAGGCGGGGCTCACGGTGCGAACGGAGCTAACGGGGCCACTGGTGATGCCAGCCAGAGCCTTGGCATCGCAGCACTCCCCGGACTTTCGCCACACACGGCAGGCTAATTGCGTTATCCCTGCGATAATCAATAACTAATGAGGCACTCGCCTACCAGTGGCCGCGGTTGCTGGGCGCCTGCGCTGTCTTCACGATTTTATTCGTCATCGTCAAGAAATATCGCAAGCCCGGCAGTAAACCGCCCCGTTTCGGGTTCAATCTTGAGACCGTCGCGGATATGGGGACTCTCCTGGCTTTCTGCTTCGCAGTGGGAGTCATAGGTGCCTTTTAGCCGAACGCCAGCCGGCTATCGGTCGGATCCGGCCTGCACTCCCCCAGGGCACACAAAATGCGCTTCCAGAGCATACATATTTATGTAGCTGGAAGCGCATTTTGTGGTTATCAGTTATCAGAGTCGAGCACACTGTCACCCAGCGTGGGAATGTTTACTCGCTAGCCTGGGCAGCAGCCAGGATCTCCTGTACCCGTGCGGCGGCATCCGCCACCGCCACGTCTTCGGATTCCCCAGTGGCGCGGGTGCGTACTTCCACAGTCCCGTTGGCCAGGCCCCGCCCAACCACCACCGCGTAGGGCATACCGAGGAGCTCGTAATCAGCGAATTTCACCCCGGCGCTCACCTTACGGCGGTCATCGAAGAGGACTTCGATACCCGCGGCAGTCAGTTGCGTAGCTAAGTCCTCCGCGGCGGAGAAGACGGCGTCGTCCTTACCGGTGGCAAGGATATGTACCTGCGCGGGCGCGACGCCCACCGGCCAGACCAGGCCCTTCTCATCGTGGTATTGCTCGGCGATAGCGGCGAGGACGCGGGAAACACCCACACCGTAGGAACCCATGGTGACCACGCGGATTTTACCGTTTTCGTCGAGCACCGTCAGGCCGAGAGCTTCGGCGTATTTGCGCCCCAGCTGGAAAATATGGCCAATTTCGATACCGCGTGCGATATCGAGCGGGCCCGAGCCGTCCGGGGCTTCGTCGCCGGCGCGTACTTCCGCGGCTTCGATGGTGCCATCGGCCTCGAAATCACGCCCGTACACCAGGTTGAATACGTGCTTATCCACCGCGTTGCCACCCGCGATCCAGCGCGAACCACGGGCTACGTGGGGGTCAAGGAGAAGGCGCGCCACCGGCACCGTTGCGCCGTCGCCGGTTGCTGCACCGTCATCGGCACCGTCGGCAACGGCGCCACCACGCGCTTGCGGGCCAACCGCACCGGGGCCGGTATAGCCCGGCACGATTCCCGGGTACTTCTCCATATCCTCAGGAGAAGCAAGCTCCACTTCGGCCGGCGCCAA
Source organism: Actinotignum urematis (assembly GCF_051264595.1). NCBI lineage: Bacteria > Bacillati > Actinomycetota > Actinomycetes > Actinomycetales > Actinomycetaceae > Actinotignum > Actinotignum urematis. The sequence goes on from NZ_JBOZBG010000001.1 coordinate 211,747, forward strand.
GCTGGCTTCCACGCGCTTCATATCGACTTCGCGATCCCCGGGAAGGGCGATGACCACCACTTCTTTCTCCCCGTCGGGATGGGTGAGGGTCACGATAACCGACTTGAGGGTATCGGCCGCATTCCAGGGGCGATCCAAGCGGGGATGTACCTGGTTCGCCATCTCAACCAGGTCAGCGATGGTTTTCGCCCCGGGGGTGTCCACCAGTTCGGGTGCCGGAACGTCGGAGAAGTCCTGCTCGGGGAGCGGCGGCGTCGTAACAGCTTCGGTATTCGCGGCGTAACCGCCCGCGGACCGGACAAAAGTATCCTCACCAATAGCGGTGGGGAACAGGAACTCTTCCGAACGCGAGCCACCCATCGCACCGGACATGGCGGAGACAATCGCGTAAGGCAGGCCCAGGCGCTCAAAAATACGCTGGTAGGCCGCGCGCATCGTATTGTAGGAAGCGTCCAGCCCCGCCTCGTCCATATCGAAGGAATAAGCATCCTTCATGACGAATTCGCGCCCGCGAATCACGCCGGCGCGCGGACGGGCCTCATCGCGGTACTTCGTTTGGATCTGGTAAAGCGTGAGGGGCAGATCCTTGTAGGAAGAATAAAGATCCTTGACGAGGAGCGTGAACATTTCCTCGTGCGTGGGGGCGAGCAACATGTCGTTGCCTTTGCGGTCCGCCAGCTTGAAAAGAGTGGGGCCGTATTCGCTCCAGCGGTTTGTGGCCTCGTAGGGTTCGCGCGGGAGCAGCGCCGGGAAAAGTACTTCCTGAGCCCCGGATGCATCCATTTCTTCGCGGACAACCTGCTCCACTTTCCGCAGTACCCGCAGGCCCAGCGGCAGCCAGGTGTAAATACCGGGAGCCACGCGGCGCACGTACCCGCCGCGGACTAGGAGCTTATGACTGGCGACCTCGGCGTCGGCCGGGTCTTCGCGCAAGGTGCGCACAAAAAGACTAGACATTCTCAGCACGCCCGCCATTCTACCCGCTTGCCGGGAACGGCGCGGCACCGGTGGAGGACGGGGCAACGGCGCGGCACCGGTGGTGGACGGGGCGGCACCGGTGGTGGACGGGGCGACGGCGCGGCACGGCGCATACGGGGCGCTGCACGGCGCATACGGCGCAGCACGGTGCCTGGAGCGAATACGGTGCCCCCCCCGCAGCTAGAGGAGAACCGTCGCCCACTCCCCCGCGCGGCTGAAGCCGACATGCTGGTAGAGCCGCACCGCGGCGGCATTGTAGTCATTGACGTAGAGGGAGACGGTGGGCGCGTGGCGGGCGCGCACCTGATCGACGACGCTGGCCATTGCCCGGGTTGCTATCCCACGCCCGCGCAGGTCGGGAGCGGTCCATACGCCTTGGATCTGCGCCACTCCCCCGGCCAGCGCACCGATATCCGCCTTGAATTCAACCCGCGGGGCGCCGGTGGTGGGGTCGATGCCCATGCGCACGAAGGTGCGGCCGGCGCGGATGAGCTCCCGGACCCGGCGTGCGTAGGTGGGTCCGTACACGGTGGGATCGTATCCGACTTCCTCGGTGAACATAGCCACCGCCGCCGGAAAAACAGCGCCAAATTCCCAGGGTTCGGCCGGGCGTACCTGCGGATCGGGCACCACCGGGGAGGCGTGGGTCAGGGAGAGGGAATATTGGCGCGCGCGAACCTCGCGGGCGGGACTCCAGGAGCGCTCCAGGTGCTCCCATAGTCCAAGAACCTGGTCGGCTGGCCCGAGGATGGAGCAGGCTACCCGATACCGGGACAGAATGTCGTCGCCTAGTTCGCGCAGCCCCGCCGCTGAAAATCCGAGGGGAATAATATTCCCGCCGTCCCAAGCGAGGGCTTCAATATCGCGGCGGTGCATCGCCGCCAGCGCCGAGGATGTTCCCACGCCCATGCGTTCCACATTGACGCGGGCGAGCACGGAATTGATCGGGTCGCGGGCTAAAAATTCCAGGGCGCGGGATTTATCCGCGCCCGTGAGACGGCGCAGCGAGGATGCGGCTCGATGCGGCCAAATGGAGCGTTTCATCGCGGTGTGTTTACTCCACCGCAAGCAAGACGCTGACAGCTCGCTCGAGGAACACGTCCACGACGGCCTCATCATAAGCATTTTTTCCGCGTGATTCCGGGAAAATAGCATCCCGTACCACTTCAGAGGTTACGGTTTCTTCGCCGTCGAAATACCGGGCGAGGCGGTCAAGAAGCTCATCAACGTCCGTTTTGCGGTATCCCCAGTCTTCGGCGTCGGCAAAACGTTGCCCGGCCGGGCGTAGCAGGCGCGGGTAGAGACTTTTGGCATCCTGGTAGGCGAGGTTGAGCCAGGCCTGTTCCCCGCGCGCCCCGATGGTATTTGCGCGCTTGAGGTGAATAAAGGCGGCTTCGAGGCGATCAAGGGCGGCATCCACGCGGGCCGGATCGTATCCGCCGCGCTGGCGGGAAAACCCGACGCGCCGCACATCCGTTTCGTCCATATCGCCAGTTCCCCGCGAATATGCGTCTTTCGCGCGGGCGAGGAAATCATCGACCTGCTCGGTATTGTATCCGCGCGTGAGCGGACCCACTCGCTTAAACGTGCTCACAACTCACCTCACTTGTCTGTGCCAGCACCACGGTGCCGGCATGCCGACCTTCCCTCTTAATGTGCCGCACTCATTTTGCCATATGCGCCCGCCACGCGCCGCTCTCGCTCACAGCGCAGCACCGCCCGGTACTACGGTGTGGAAATTTGGAGAGTCCTTCAGAACACCCCTTGCGCCGCAGCGAAGAAGAGGTAGCAGAACGGCGCCCAGAGCAGGATGGAATCGATGCGATCCAGCATGCCACCGTGCCCGGGGAAAATTGCTCCCATATCCTTGACACCGAGCCAGCGCTTGAGGCGTGATTCAAGCAGATCACCGGCGGTGCAGCACACCACCGCCGCCATACCGATGGCCAGCGCCCACCACGCGCTGTGCCCCAGGGCCACCGTGGCAAGAAGAAGTGCCACCACCAGGCAGGCCAGCACCGACCCGGCCAGCCCCTCCCAGGTTTTCTTCGGGGAGATGCGCGGGGCGAGCGGATGGCGCCCGAAAAGCACGCCGGCGGCCCAGCCCCCCGTGTCATTGGCAACGGGCAGGAGGATGAGCGCTGCCACCATCCACGCTGGGGAATCAAGCTGGCACAGCGCCACCGCGAAACTCCCCAGCACGCTAATCCACAGGGAAACGAAAACTGCGCAGGCGGCGTCGCTCACCTGTGCACGCGCCCGGTCGCGTATCCCCAGCCACACGGCGCAGGCCACCACCGTCGCCCCGAACGCCAGCATGGCGGCGCCGAGTCCGCGCCACCAGGCAAGCGCCAGTATGGCGATATTCCCGGCCAGCAGCATCGTGAGCGGGAGTCGAATACGGCGCGCGAGAAACGCGCCCGCGGCCTCCCATACAGCAAAGCTGAGCGCCACCACCACAAGCACCACAAAAAGCTCGATGCGCCAGAGAACGCTAAGCGCCACCAGCGCCAGCAGGATGAGCGCGGTGGGGACGGCGGCTTTGAGATTCCGGCCGGCCCGCGAGGAGGTGGGGCGCGGCGGTTGGGGGGGACGCGGAGCGAGCATGCTCCGCAACGAGGGGCGCGACATTAGATTTCGAGCAGGTCCTTTTCCTTGCCTTCGAGGAGCTTATCGATCTGCTCCACGAAGCTCTTCGTCAGCTTTTCCAGTTCGTCTTCGGCGCGCTTGACTTCATCTTCCCCGGCCTCGCCATCTTTTTGAATAGCTTCGAGGGTGTCCTTCGCCTTGCGACGCACCGCGCGGATGGACACGCGCCCATCTTCAGCGCGGTTGCGAGCCAGCTTGACGTAGTCCTTGCGGCGTTCCTCGGTCAGGGCCGGGAGGTTCACGCGCAGCACGTTGCCATCATCGGAGGGATTGACGCCCAGGTCAGATTCGCGCAGCGCCTTGTCGATCCCTTGCTTGGCACCCGGATCGAACGGCGTGATCATGACGGTGCGCGGTTCGGGGATGGTGATGGTGGCTAGCTGCTGGAGCGGCGTGAGGGTGCCGTAGTAGTCCACCAGAATCGGGTTGAACATCCCGGCGCTGGCCCGCCCGGAGCGGATATGCGAAAATTCTTCGCTGGTTGCTTCAATAGTTTTGCCCATCTTTTCGCGGGCTTCGCGCAAAGCTTCTTCAATCATATTTTTTCCTTCGCAGTTTCGTTCACGGCGCGTAGCTACGTGGTACGACGACGCAGCAGCATCCACGCGCCCGATGTGACATATCTTACCGGCTTAGCGGGGCTATGCGCCCTGAGCGGAGACCACCGTTCCAATATTCTCACCGCGCAGCGCGGCGGTAACATTCCCCGGCTCGGTCATCCCGAAAACCCGCATCGGCAGGGAGTTATTCCGCGCCAGGGCAAAGGCGGCGCCGTCGGCCACCTGGAGGTTGTGGGAAAGCACTGTATCGTAGCTAATGGTGCTGAGCTTTTCCGCTTCCGGATGGGTACGCGGATCGGCGGTATAGACTCCGTCTACCCCGTTCTTGCCCATGAGGAGCTCATCGCAGCGCAGCTCAAGGGCGCGCTGGGCGGACACGGTATCGGTGGAGAAGTAGGGCATGCCGGCCCCGGCGCCGAAAATAACCACCCGCCCTTTCTGGAGGTGGCGGATGGCGCGCAGGGGAATATACGGTTCGGCGATCTGGGTCATCTGGATCGCGGTTTGCACGCGGCACTGGGTGCCGGCCTGCTCAATGAAATCCTGGAGCGCGATCGCGTTCATGACGGTGCCGAGCATCCCCATATAGTCCGCCCGGGCCCGATCCATTCCGGACTGTTGCAATTCGGCTCCGCGGAAGAAGTTTCCTCCGCCTACAACGATGGCCACTTGGATTCCCGAAGCCGCCGCTTCGGCAATTTCCCCGGCGACGCGCTGGAGCACTGCGGCATCGACACCGACGCTACCCGCCCCAAAAGTTTCTCCAGATAGTTTTAGAAGAACTCGGCGGACTCCATCCGAGCTCGCGTCATGTTCCAGTAGTGTCACCATTGCCTCCCGTCGCTCAGTTCATCGGGCTTAACCATACCAGCGCGCGCTGAGGCATAATATCCGGGTGTCTAATAAAAATACTTCTTTCGACGCCGCCACGTGGGCGGCGTCCTTGCGCGCCCTCACGCCGGGCGTGCTGCTCGCCGCTCTCATCGCGGTGGCATCCTGGGGCTTGAGTAAGTTGATGCCCCTGCTCTCTGCCATGCTCTTCGCCATCGTACTGGGCATGCTGGTGCGCAACCTGGGACTTATTCCCCGCTCGGCCAACCGCGGTCTCACCTTCACGTCCAAGCGGGTGCTACGCACCGGAGTGGTGCTCCTGGGGCTGCGCCTGTCCATCCCCGCAATTTTGGGACTGGGCTGGGGCACTCTTATCACTATCATCACCTGCGTGACCGCAACGATGCTCATTTCGGTGCCGCTGAGTAAACTCCTGCGAGTGCCCCATGCCTCGGCTATTCTCACCGCCGTGGGCACCTCAATCTGCGGAGCCTCCGCGGTGGCCGGAACCTCCGCCGTGGTGCGGGTACGTAACGAAGATGAGCGTGATACCGCCGCGGCAACCGCCATTGCCTGCGTCACGCTTTTCGGTACCCTCACCCTGGTGGCCCTCCCCTGGCTGGCCCACCTGCTGGATTTGAGCGCCAATCAGGCGGCGGTGTGGATGGGTGCCACCATTCACGAGGTTGGCCAGGTGGTGGCCGCCGCGAATATTTACGGTGGGGTGGCCGATACCGCGACCGCTGCCAAGCTCGGGCGCGTGGTGTGCCTGGCCGCCGTTATCGCCGTGGTGGGGCTACTGGAGCGCGCCGCTAAGCAACGTGAGGCCCGCGCCGCGGGGCTGGACGGGGCGGCGCTTGATGCCCACGGGCACACCCGTAGCTCTGCTCCCCTCATCCCGCTGTTTGTGCTCGGCTTCCTTATCGCGGTGGGGATCGCCTCCGTGCTGGAAAACCAGGCTTGGGCGGCCAGTGCCTTGCAGATTCTTGGTAACGACGTTGCTAACTGGCTTCTCATCGCCGCCATGGGCGCCATGGGCGCCGGTGTCCACCTCAAGACGATTATGCATACGGGGGCACGCACCGTCCTCTTCGGTTTCCTTCTCACCTTGGTGATTGTGGGGATCGGGCTGGCTTGCGTGGCCGTTTTCGTGGTGTAGCAGCCGCGTAGCATCCGACACACGCGAAAGCGGGGGCCTCCACTCAGGAGCCCCCGCTTTCTTTGCCCCGTGGCCGGGTAGAAATCTTGCCCAGCAGTCGGGATGGCCATGCGCCCGTACCTGGGGATGTCCTTGCCCCGTACCCGGGGCGATGGCTATGGCACCGTGGATTACTTGAGCGGTGCGTCGTAAACGTCGGCTGCGTCGTCGTCACGCAGATACGCAACCCAGAAGTAGGTGGCGAGGATGAAACCGCCGCCCACAATATTGCCGAGAATCACCACACCGATATTGAGGGCGACGGCGCCCGGCGTGAACGCGGCGTAGTCGGCGAGCCCGTGGCCGGAAGCGAGCACCGCTTCGGAATTCCAGAAGGCATCCCCGCCCCAGTACTTGCACATGAGGCCGAGCGGGAGCAGGAACATATTGGCGATGGAGTGCTCGAAGCCGGCGGCAACGAAGAGCGGAATGGGACACAGGCAGGCGAGAATCTTATCCGCCGTGGACCGCCCCGACTGCGCGATCCACACGCCAGCGCACACCGCGATATTCGCGAGCACACCCAGCAGGAAGGACTCGGGGATAGAATGCGCGGCCTTGCCCGCCGCCGTGTGGAGGGCAACTTCGCCCCATGCCCCGCCGTTGGCGAGCGCCTGGCCGGCCCCGAAGACGAGCAACGCCAGGAACAGTGCCCCAACGAGATTGCCGGCCAGGGAGGTGCCCCAGTGAGCGAAGAAGCGCCGTGGGCGCACCCGCTTGTGGTAGAGCGGCATGACCGTCATCGTGGTTGAGGTGAAGAGGTCCGAGCCGGTCAGCACCACCAGGATGAGGCCGACGGAGAAGCACAGGCCTCCCAGGACTTTCGCCGGGCCGAGCGGCCCGTCAGCCAGGCCCTGTTGCGACGTAATGTAGAAAATGTATCCCATGCCAATGAAGGCACCGCCGGAGAGCGCCATCACGAAGGATCGCGTCAGCGGTTTCTTAGTTTTCTTGTATGCCGCGCGGGCGTTTTCAACCGCGAGGGTATGCGGATCAGGAATGGTTATGCTCACCTCTTACTCCTTTGTCAGTTCAGCGCCCCTCATCTTATGTGAAAGTGCCCGCTGAGAGCTATAGATATTTACGAGCAGATAGAGACGGGGCACGGTGCGGACGGCGGGCCCTACGGTGCAGGCTACGGTGCTCTGGGATGGCGGGCCAGTTCGCGGCGCATCATGGTGATCGCCCCTCGCCGACGGTGCGGACGGTGGGCTGGCCCCGCCCCGCGGCACGCGGGGCGGCGTCGTCGTACTAACGGCGCGCATCACCGCGCACACACCGCACCGGCGCCCACCAATCGCACCGCACCTACACGCAAGGCACCGGCGTTACATACAACGGAGGGCGGGACGTACTCTCGTACCTCCCGCCCTCCGGCGTTTAGCGTTATCGCAACCGAAAGCTAGGCTCCCGGCAACCGGAAACTACATCCCGGTGCGCGCAAACTTACTCAGCGTGCGAACCGACGCGCAGGCGCTTGAAACCGGTCACCTTGCCGCCGGTCTGGGACACGATGGTCTTGACCGGGGTCTTCGGCTCGCGGGCGTAGCCCTGCTCCTCGAGAACGACCTGCTTGTAGAAGCCGTGCATACGGCCTTCCACGATCTTCGGCACGGCCTTTTCCGGCTTGCCTTCGGCGATGGTCGTTTCGGTGGCGATGCGCTTTTCGGTTTCCACCACGTCGGCCGGAACGTCCTCGATGGAGAGGTACTTCGGGTCGAGCGCGGCGATGTGCACGGCGATGTCGTGCGCAACTTCGGCAGCCTTGGCATCGGTGGCAACCAGCACGCCCACCTGCGGGGGCAGGTCGGGGTTGGTGCGGTGCATATAAGCTTCCACGTGCTCACCCTCGAGGACTTCCACGTGGGAGACTTCCATCTTTTCGCCGATGACGGCGGTCATGGCGGTGATGCGATCCGCAACGGTGCCGTCGCCCAGCTTGGCGGCGAGCAGCGCTTCCACGGTATCGGCGCCGGAATCCACGGCGGCGGTGAGGATCTCATCGGCCATACCGATGAACTTCTCATTCTTGGCCACGAAGTCGGTTTCGGCGTTGATCTCCACGAGAATGCCACGCTGGCCGGCAGCGGTATCGGATACGTGCGAGGCCACCAGACCGTTCGCAGCGGTGCGATCCGAACGCTTGGCGGCGGACTTCATGCCCTTAACGCGCAGGATCTCTTCGGCCTTGGCGGAATCCCCCTGGGCTTCGTCGAGAGCCTTCTTGGCGTCCATCATGCCGGCGCCGGTCTTGTCACGCAGCGCCTTCACATCGGCGGCTGTGTAATTAGCCATGCTTCACTCCTCACTTGTAGCGCTCAGGCTTAGGCCTGGGCGTCAGCTTCTTCGGACTTGTTTTCTTCGGATTCGGTGGCTTCGGCCGGAGCTGCTTCGGCTTCCGCGGCGGGAGCGGCTTCTTCAGCCTTGGGGGCTTCTTCGGTAGCTTCCCCGGCCGCGAGAACTTCGCGTTCCCATTCGGGCATCGCATCTTCGGTGGCGTTCTTGCCGGCACCGCGGGCCAGGAGGCCTTCGGCTACCGCATCACCGATGACGCGGGTGAGCAGCCCGACGGCGCCGATGGCGTCGTCGTTACCCGGAATCGGGTAGGCCACTTCGTCCGGATCGCAGTTGGTGTCCAGGATGGCAACCACCGGAATATTGAGCTTATTGGCTTCGGAGACCGCGAGGTGTTCCTTGTTGGTGTCCACAACCCACACGGCGGAGGGCAGGCGGTGCATATCGCGCAGGCCGCCGAGGGTCTTCTCCAGCTTGTCCTTTTCGCGGGACAGCATGAGGAGTTCCTTCTTGGTCAGGCCCGAGCCGGCAACGTCCTCGAAGTCCATCTGCTCGAGTTCCTTGAGGCGTTCAATACGCTTGGCAACGGTCTGGAAGTTGGTGAGCATGCCGCCCAGCCAACGTTCGTTCACGTAGGGCATCCCGGTGCGTTCGGCCTGTTCCTTCACGGCTTCCTGCGCCTGCTTCTTGGTGCCCACAAAGAGGATATTTCCGCCGTGCGCCACGGTTTCCTTAACGAAATCGTAGGTGCGGTCGATATCGGCGACCGTCTTGCGCAGGTCAATAATGTAAATCGAGTTACGATCCGTGAGGATGTAACGCTTCATCTTCGGGTTCCAACGGCGGGTCTGATGCCCGAAGTGCACACCAGCTTCCAGCAGCTGGCTCATGGTGACGACAGCCATGCGGCGTCCTTTCTCAGGCGCCATCGGGGCGATGGCGCGGTATCGGTTCTTGCACGACGGCGGAATTGCCGCCGCGCCCTGGTGCCCACGAACCACGGTTCCCAATATGCGCCACCCACTGGGCAGCCCATAGCGGGACCGATCCGCGACCCTCGTATGCGGGCACGCGTATTACGACCGGAGATAACCGGCCGCCTGTACATACTACCCCACCCGGAAAAACGGGGAACGGCGGGCGGATGTGATTTTCGCGGGAATATTGCGGCTAGAGAGTGTGCGCACGGGGCGGGCACATAGACGGGCCTGGTAAGCACGTATACGGGGCGGCGCGTATATGGTGCGGGACCGTCAGGGCGAGCGCCGCTCGCACACGTGCACCCGCTACGTCTCACGATGCGGCTGAGGTTGTACAGCGTTGCCACATGACTATAGGATGACCTGCATAGTTACTAACACTGCAATCTAGGAGCGACCTGCCCTATGAGAGTCCTTGAATCCAACACCTATCGCATCAAGGAAATTCTCTTTATATAAAAATGCGAGAAAGTCGTATTCTCGCACGCGTTTAGCGATGATGCGCGCCCGGAGCTTATAACTACTTTTCTGAAGCCTCCGGGTGAGTACGCCTATGTACTTTCCTAAATGGCGGGTGCGGGAGGGGTTCATGCTGCCCTGAATACGGCAATTGGATTGATAAGGACAAGGATTTTGATAGATCCTCATATTCCCGTCCTCGATGTCGCCCATGTGCGGCGCGTTTTCGGGAAAGATAAATTTGTTGCAGTTGAAGATGTGTCCCTCCAGGTGCAGGCAGGCCAGGTGCATGCCTTGCTCGGTCCGAACGGGGCCGGGAAAACCACAACGGTGCGGATGTGCGCCACCTTGCTGGCCCCCACGTCGGGGCAGGTGCGGATCGCGGGGATTGACGCGGTGCGCCATCCGGAGAAGGCACGCTCACGCCTGGGCCTGGTGTTAGGCGGCGACCTCGGGTTTTATCCGCGGGCTACGGCGCGCGATAATCTCCTCTATTTTGCCGACCTGCAAGGGGTGGCGAGCGGGCAGCGGCGCGGCGCCGTCGCTGATGTTCTTGAGCGTGTCAAGCTCACCGATTCTGCCGGGGCCAAGGTGGGCCAGTTTTCGCGCGGTATGCGCCAGCGTCTCCACCTGGCGCGCGCCTTATTGGGCGCCCCGCCACTCCTTCTTCTTGACGAACCGACCACGGGGCTGGACCCCGATGTCGCGCTAACGGTGCGCGATATTCTCCGCGAGGTTGCCGCCGGCGGCGCCGCCGTGCTCCTCACCTCGCATTCCATGCCGGAGGTGGAAGAACTGGCGGATATCATCACCGTCATCGGCACCGGCAAAATCGCGGTTCGCGGCAGTGTGCGCGATATTGCGGACTATGCCGGGGTGGGTGCAACCACAACGTTCACACTGGGTGCGCGCAAGGCAGATATTTTCGCGGGCCTCGAAGCTGCGTTCCCCGAAGCGGTGATTATTCGCCGTCCGCGCGCGGGTAATTGGGCGGTCACGATCTATTGGGATGCGCGCTCCGGTGCGCAAGCCGAACGCCTGGTGGCGCTTCTCGGGCACGAGCCGGAGGACCTGGTGACCCGCCCGGCCTCGCTGGAGGAAACGTATCTGGCGCTGGCAGATGGGTTGGCGCGGTGATCCGGCAGTTACGTATGAGCGCTTTTCACGTGCGCCAATTTGTGTCTGTCCCCTATTTTATCCAGCTCATGGTGACGACGACGCTCGCCACCGCACTGGTGCAATTCCTGAGTTTCCGAGCTTTCGGGACTATGAGCGCGACGCAGGGGTGGGTGCGTGCCGGGATTATCGGCATGTGGACCACGGCCACTTGCGCCGCCGGAATTATTGGTTTCGAGCGTTATAAGGGCACCCTCGTCTACCTGGTGAGCGCGCCGATTGGGGCGCTACGGAGCCTAGCCGCGGTGGTGGCATCGGCCGGTTCCTTCGGGCTGGCGGCATTCCCGGTGGCCTGGGTGACGTGGGCTCTGTGCTCCGCCTCAATCACCTTTACTGCACCGTCGTGGGGTTTTGCGTGCGGCGTCCTTCTGTTGTGGATGGGTTGCTTGAGCGTATCCTTCGTCATCGCCGCGCTTTTCGTGCTCACCCCGAACGCGATTAGTTACGAAGGTCTGCTTCTGGTTCCGATGTTTTTAGCATCCGGGATTCTTTTTACGACGACGGCGCCACCTGCCTGGCTGGCCTATCTCTCCCTCTTCGTCCCCCTCTCGATGCCCACCTCCCTGCTCTTCGGAGAAGCTATTACCTGGAGCGACGTGGCGATCTGGGCGGTCGTGCTGGGTACGTGGCTGGCAGCGGCGGGTGTGGCGGGACGCGCGGCGCTGCGCCGTGCTACCCGCTCCGGGACTTTGGAGGTGATGTGATGCTGACGCGTTATCGCTCGATTATTCGGGTCTCCTGGGCTTCGTCAGTGACCTTTGCGACGGTGGGGACGGCGGTGACCGCCCTCCTGGTGCTTCCGCTCCTCGACGTGCTTTTTGATGTGGTGCTCGGCAATGATGTGGGAACCCCGGACCTGGTGCGCACCGGCTATGCCGCGGCGCTGGTTGCTTTGGCCACGTCGGTGGCCTCCGGAGTGGTCAGCGCGGTGGCAACCGACCGGGCGCTGGGGATCTTCCAGGAAGTTCACCTGCGCCGTCGCTTCGACGTGGTGTACTGGGTGGCGGTGGCTACCGTTCCATGTATCTTGGCGGTCTCCACCGGTAGTGCGGCCATCGGCGCCGTCTGCCTGCTCTCCCCGGACAAAGATGCCGCGCTGCTGGGGCGAGTGACGCTCTTAGCGGTGGCTGCTTTGGTATGCGGGGTGCTGCTCGGAGTGGCAGCGGCCGGGATCGGGGTGGATCTGCCCGATCCGTATCTGGGGGCAACGCTACTCGCGACGTTCTTGCCGGTATTCACCGGGGTTATTGTGCCTCTCGAGTACTACCCGCCCGTGCTGGCAGCACTGGCGAATGCCGTCCCCCTCTCGGGAACCATTGCCGGTATCGCTGAGCCGGCCGGGTGGCTGGTAGTCCGCGATATTGCGGTTGCGGCGCTCTGGGCCGGTATCGGTGTATTAGCGACCCGCCATGCGGTGGCCCGGCTGCGTTCGGGTATGCGGAGGGATGTTTTATGACTTTTCTGGGTTTTGATGAACGCTGGGCCGCCTACCTGACAGTCGCGGAAATGAGCCTTGGCGGCGCCGCGCGCGTGCACGGCGGGCGGATCGCCGCGGTACATCGCGGCGCCGTTGAGGTTCTCCGCGTTGATGAGGCCGGTGCGCCGGACGAGGTGCCGGACGGGGCTGCGCATGGTGCGCCGGACGGGGCACCGTTGCGCATTGACCTCGATATTCCGGGCCACTGCCGGGATAGTGAATCCTGGCCGCCGATGGTGGGTGACTGGGTAGGCGTGGATGATGCCGGGCATATTCTCGACATTTTGCCGCGCCGGACCTACCTCACCCGCCCGTCGGTGGGCCGTGCTGCTCTCGAGCAACCTATCTGCGCGAATATTGATGTGGTTCTCATTGTGGAACCCGCGGTGCCAGCAGCCAGTCGCGGGCGTATCGAACGCTTCGTGGCCCTGGCCCACGCGAGCGGGGCCCGCCCCTGGCTGGTGCTCACGAAGGCGGACCTGGCAAACCCGGCAGATCTTCAGGAACTGGGGGAAGGGTGCGAAGAAGTGCTTGCGCTTGATGCGCGCTCGGCTGTGGACGTGGCGCGACTCGTTGAGCTCCTCTCCGGCACGGTCGTGGTGGTGGGGCGCTCCGGCGCGGGAAAATCCACCCTCACCAATACCTTGCTCGGAGCCACCCAGACGGTGGGAACGGTGCGCGAAAGCGACCATAAGGGTCGGCACACCACCACCGGACGCCAGCTGGTTTGCGGAGAACACTTCGCGGTCATCGACACTCCCGGGGTACGTGCACTGGGAGCCACGATGGACACGGAGGCGATTGCGGATACCTTCGCGGATATTCGCGAACTAGCTGCTTCGTGCCATTTCGCGAATTGTAGCCACGGGCGAGAGCCGAGGTGTGCGGTGCGCGAGGCATGCGCGAGCGGTGCTTTGGACGTGGACCGGCTGGATCGCTATCTGCGAATGATGGCGGAGGCGGAGCGGTTACGCTCCCGCAGCGATGCGAGAACGGCGCGGAGCCAGGACCGGCACGCTTCGAAAGAGAATACCCGCGGGCGGCGGGAAACGATGCGCCTAAAGGGCAAAAACCGCGGATAACAGCGCAAAATCCCGGGGCGAGCGCCCGGATACAAGCCCGAGCTATCCACAGGATGCTGGAACGCATCGACTATCCACAGCCTGCGGTGGCCCTCTGGCAGGCGAGTCCTAGCCAGGGCATGCTCAGCCCTATGAAGACTCTCAGGATTTTTGCGACTCAATTCCCCGGTGCACGCTGTGGCCCGGGCACCAGTACCCGTGCCCGGGCCGCAGTGCGCTCGCGCTCCCGTGCGGGGCGCATAATCGTGGCACGCTGCCTGGCTGCGGCCGGCGCAGCTCTTACCCTGGTGGCGAGCCTTATTTCAGAATCAGCATCTGGCACGGTGGCGGCGTCGTCGGATAATACCCCCGCGCCGGCCGCAACCTCGACAACGGATAGCGAGCCGGAAAAACCACTTACGTCCACGCCCGTGGCGGACGCTGAAAATGTAGCCCATACGAAAGCAGCGCAGCCTCGCGCCACCGGCTTCCACTCCCCTACCGGTAGCGCGCCGGTGGTGACCCGGCCCTTTGATCCGCCCAAGCACAATTGGCTGCCCGGGCATCGCGGTGTCGATGTGGAGCTTCCAGCGGGGAGTCCGGTGCTGGCTGCTGGCTCGGGCACCGTGGTGTATGCCGGGATGCTCGCGGACCGCCCCGTTATTTCTATTGAACACGCCAATGGCCTGCGCACCACCTATGAACCCGTGGAGCCAAGCGTGCACCGCGGGGATACCGTGAGCGCCGGGACCGTGATTGGAACGTTGCTGGCCGGCCATGAGGATGGCGGGCGCTTCCCCGGGGATGTTTTGCACTGGGGCGCACGGCGCGGGAAAACCTATATTGACCCGCTCTCGCTCCTCTACCGGCGTGAAATTCGCCTGTACCCGTAACATCCGTGACGCTCACGTGACGCTCGTGTGGTATTTCAGGGATGCTTCTGTGGTGCTTCAACGATGTTTCTGGTGAGGAGTACTTAGGCCCGCGGATGGGCCTGCGCGAATGCGGCCCGCAGCCTATCTGCGCTGACGTGGGTGTAGCGCTGCGTGGTTTGCAGGGAGGAGTGGCCGAGAATCTCTTGGACGCTGCGCAAATCCGAGCCGCCGTTGAGAAGATGCGTGGCGGCGGAATGGCGCAAATCGTGGGGGGTAATATCGGGCACCCCCGCGCGGCTGGCGGCACGGTGCACGACGTCGCGCAGCGAGCGCGGGTTGAGGCGCCTACCTTGCGCCCCCAAAAAAAGCGCCCGAGTCGGTTCTTTCATAAGAGCGGCACGCGCAGGCAGGTATTCTTGCACGGCCCGCATGGCCGGCACCCCGTACGGGACCACGCGTTCCTTATTTCCTTTTCCGACGACGCGCACCGTCAGATCGGGGCGAACCTGGTCAATATCCAAGGAACAGACTTCGCTCACGCGCAAACCCGCCGCGTACATGAGCTCGAGAGCCGCCCAGTCCCGGTAGGCAAGAGCTTCTCCGCTCTCAACAGCGTGGCTTTTCGCATTATTGAGCAATTGTTGGGCCTGGTGCTCGTTGAGAACATGCGGGAGCTCGTTGGTGACCCGAGGTGATTTCAGCCTAGAAGCCGCATCCGAAGCGGTATAGCCGCACCGGTATGCCCAGGAACTAAAAGTTCGTATCGCGGCCGATTGCCGGGCCATCGAAGCCAAAGCGCTACCGTGTTCGCGCGAATGTGCTAGCCAAGCCCGCAGATCAGCGAGATCCAGGTGTTCGAGGTCAATATCGAGGTCGGATAAGTCCTCATCCCCCGCTTTGTTTCCGGTGGATAGCTCGTGGAGAAAAGTGAGGAGGGAGAGCACCTCATGCAGATAGGCGCGGATCGTATGTTCGGAGTATCCGCGGCGCAGCCGCAATTCTCGCTCATAACGTTCCAAGATATCTGCTACTCGCATGCTCCCCAGTTTATGCCAGTCTTAGGAGGACCGCTGCCGGCTCGCCTCCCGAGCCTGGGGCGTCAGGCGCCACTTCCCTCCTCGACTTTCCGCGATTCCTGCTACCTCGAGTTTCCCGAGGGCCGCCATCACCTCAGCAAATCCCATTCCCGCGGTCTGCGCTATTTTATCCAGCGGCTGGTAATTACGAGCCGGTAGCGCATCACGCACCCGCACCGCCCGCGGATCACCGGCAAGCGGATCGGTAACGGCAAGCCCGAGCCCTAATTGCACCCCGCTGGCAAGGGCACGAGTGACCGTCCGGCTTGCGGCTCCGCTACGGTCATGAGCCGCCCCGTTTCCCTGCGCCGCAGTCCGAGTGCGATTGACATGGAGGAGTTGCTGGCCGGCGCTAAAGCCGAGCATTTCCACAATATCTTCCACCCGGGTAATGCACACTGCACCTTCCCGCAGCAGCCGGTGGCATCCCGTTGAGCACATGGCGTAAATGGAGCCGGGTACTGCCCCGACCGGGATGCCGTAGGTATGGGCGTGCCCCGCGGTGTTAATGGCGCCCGACCTGTAGGGAGCTTCAATAACAACAACGGCTTGTGATAGGCCAGCAATGATCCGGTTTCGGGCCAGGAAACGGTGCCGGTGGGGAGCATTGCCCGGTGCGGTTTCGGAGAGGGCGAGCCCGCCGGTATCAAGAATCCGCGCGAAGAGTTCCTGGTGGGCTTTGGGATAGGGGCGGTTGATCCCGCTGGCGAACACCACCGCGGTCGGAGCATTCGCAAGCACGGCGCCACGGTGGGCGGCCGCATCAATACCTATGGCTCCCCCGGAAACGATAAGGGCACCGCGTTCGGCCAGCTCGTAACTAAAATCGGTGGCGATCTTTTCGCCATAGTCGGTAGCGGCGCGCGAGCCCACCATCGCGAGCGCGGGACGATCCAGTGCCGCGATATTTCCTTTCCACCACAGCCCCAGCGGACGTTGTTCCCCGAGCTGCGCTAAGGATTGCGGCCAGGTGGGGCTACCCGGGTACGTGAATCCGTAGCCTCGGTTGAGTAGTTCGCGGTCGCGCGCAAAGCCCTGTGCATCGTACCGGGCGCTCCAGCGGCTAGCTGCCGCGCGTAGCGGTTCAGGAACTGGTGCGCCTGCGCGTGCTTCCTCGAGCCAGGCAAGCGCTCCGGCGTAACCGAGGTTATCGGTGAGAGCAACGGCGTGGTAATCCTCCCCTTCGGCCAAGCGTGTCCACGCCATTGCTGCGGTTTCTTCTTCCCAACCGGCAGCGTCTGTTCCGGTGGTTTCCGGGTGAGCCGCTCCTGTTCCGGTAGTTCCCGGGTGAGCCGCTCCTTTTCCGGTAGTTCCCGGGTGAGCCGCTAGCGTGTCGGCCGTTTCCGCGGCGGTGCCGCTCGCGCCGGCAGCTCCCGTTATTTCGCTGCTGGTCCGGGGTGTTTTATCCTCCGTCATAGCCAGAATTTCCTTTCCCGCGCAGGGCGAACGCCCCGGCAACGTCGTCGGTGGTGGGTTGTGTATGGCCGGCTAGGTCTGCGAGGGTCCAGGCAACTCGCAGGATTTTATCCGCGGCTCGCATGCTGATGAGGCCGCGGGTGAGGGCCTCGCTCAGACTCGCGCTTGAGCTAGTTGCTAACTGAGTGTGGGCCCGGAGCCAGGTGCCTGGGATAGCGGCGTTCACGTCCCAGGTTTCACTCCGGAAGCGGTGGTGTTGGCGTTCGCGTGCTTCGCGCACCCGCGCGGCAACCGTTTCGCTGCTATCGCCGCTATTGCCCGCGGCTAATTCCGCCCGGCTCGGCCTGGGCAGATTCACCATGAGATCGATGCGATCCCGCAGCGGACCTCCGATGCGATGCTGGTAGTGGGCGCGGTCCGCTCCCGAACAGGTGCAAGAGGTTGGGGAATCTAGTAGCCTGCCGCACCGGCACGGGTTTCCTGCTGCGACCAGTTGGAAACGAGCCGGGAAGCATACCGAGCCTTGGGCGCGGTGAATATGCACTTCTCCGGATTCCATGGGTTCGCGTAAAGATTGGATAGCCCGGGTGGTGAATTCGGGAAGTTCGTCGAGAAAAAGTACGCCGTGGTGCGCGAGGGAGATGGCGCCGGGGCGGGGCCGGCTTCCGCCTCCCACCAACGCGGTGGCACTCGACGTATGATGGGGCGCCACGTAGGGAGGTCGGGTGGTGATCTCCTCAAATTGCCCCACAATGGAGCGAATACTGGCACTTTCTACGGCTTGGGCGCGGGTGAGGGGCGGCATGATTCCCGGTAGGCGGGTGGCGAGCATAGATTTACCCACTCCTGGTGCTCCGATCATGAGGAGATGGTGGCTTCCCGCGGCTGCTATTTCCAGGGCGTGGCGGGCCAGGTATTGGCCCCGTACCTCTGAGAGGTCGCCCATATCAGTGCTGGTGCGAGGCTGGGCTACCGGCACAGGTGGCGGCGGTGGCACCGGGTCACTGGCCGCTCCCAGGCGCTGGGCGATCTGGGTGATATGCCAGATTTCTCCCACCTGGATCTGGGCGAGTGCAGCTTCGGTTCCGCAACCGTGGGGAACGATGGCGTGCCGGAAGCCGTGGTGGGCGGCGCCCAGCACGCACGGTAATACTCCCCGCACCGGGCGTACCGATCCGTCCAGACCTAATTCGCCCAGGAAAACAGTGCCGGGTGGCAGGTGGGTGTGGGCTTGCGCAGCGAGGATGGCGGCAGCAATTGCCACATCAAAAGCGGTGCCGACTTTCGGGGTATCTGCCGGGGACAGATTGACGGTGACGCGCCCGGCCGGGAAGTTGATCCGGGCGGCGGCGAAAGCGGCCCGGATGCGTTCGCGTGATTCGCTCACCGCCGCATCAGGCAGGCCCACAATCGTGAAATTCGGCAGACCTGAAAGGATCGCTACTTCCACCCGGATGGGCAGGCCCTGGACTCCGAGGATCGAGACGGTATGGGAGGTGCCAATCATGAGGCATTCCGCAGATGCTCGATGGTAACGGGACCGGAGGTGGGCACGGTGACGGCCACGATATCCACCGCGAGATCAGGGTAGTGCGCGCCATCAGCGTGGAGCCACTGCGCCAGGAGGCACCGGAGCCGGCGATACTTTTCGGGGCTGACGGCCAGCGGTGCCGGCACCGTATTGTGCCCGCGCCGGGTTTTCACCTCAACCGCAACCAAAGCCCCGCTGGGTTCTTCGCGGCATATCAGGTCAATTTCCCCGCGCCGGCATCTCCAATTCTGGGCCAGCACCTGGTAGCCGTGTTCCCGCACATATGCGGCGGCCAGGCTTTCTCCCCATTCCCCTAGCTCCCTGGTGGTGGCGGAAGCGGGAAGCGGGGCAAGCTCGCTGCGGGCGATGCTGGCATGCAAAGTTTCACACTGGTACATGCCCCTAGTGTGGCGCGGAAATTACCGATGGTTGCTCGAGGGGTGCGTGGCTGGGGATAGCGTCGTCGTTTCAGAAACCTGTGGATAAAAGCGAGCTCCCCGAGAACTCACAACGCAACAGCCTCCAATTAAAGAGAGGAGCCGGGCAGATCGAGTTCGCGGGTAATATCGGTCTGGTTGAGCTCTTCAATATTGACGTCTTTGAAGGTCACCACGCGTACCGAGCGGATGAACCGGGAGGTGCGGTAGATATCCCACACCCACGCATCGGTGAGATTCACTTCGAAGAACACATCCCCTGCCGTGGAGGATCGCACTTTCACGTCTACGTCGTTGGCGAGGTAGAAACGCCGTTCGGTTTCCACCACGTACCGAAAAATCTTCACAACATCGCGGTACTCGCGATATAACGCGAGTTCCAGTTCGGCTTCGTAGCCGTCAATCTCGCTCATTATTCACTCCTTACCGCGGGCAAATGCCACGACATTCGATGATACGGGCTCGGCCCCACCTGCGCGATAGCTTCGAGGTGGGAGGGCGTACCGTACCCTTTGTTATGTTCCCAATCGTAATCGGGAAATTCTTTCGCGAGCGCCTCCATATAGCGGTCTCGTTCAACTTTAGCGACGACGGAGGCCGCGGCAACCCCGGCGCAGGAAGCATCCCCTTTAATCACGGTGGTGACCGGAAGCTGCGGGACGGTCGGTTCGGCATCGAAAAGGGAATCCTGGGCCCACCAATTGTGCTTTCCATCAAGAAGAACGGCATCGGGGTGCAGTCCTTCTTTTTCCAGCTGGGCGAGGGCGTCCGCGGCTGCGCAGCGCAATGCTTCAATAATTCCGACCTGATCGATAACGCTGGCGGGGGCGCTTCCTACCGCAACCGCTAGCGGCCAATCGCGGGCTGCCTGGTAGATCGTTTCGCGGCGGTGCGCGCTCAGCATTTTCGAATCGCGTAATCCGGGCGGGAAAGCATCCGGAGTATTTCTGTCCAGGAGAGCAATACCCACGCAGACCGGCCCGGCGATAGCACCGCGACCCACTTCATCCACGGCGGCGAGAATACGCCCGCCGCGTTCCTCGAGCCGAGCTAACAGTTCTTTTTCAACTGTACGATCAGGTTCCTGCACGCGTGCTACCTGCCCTGCCCGGAGAGCGTGGAGCTAGGCAGCCCCGGCTGGGCCGCCGTGGCCGCGTATAAGGAGCGCGGATCAACGGGGTTCTCCGGCAGCGCAAGCCGCACACTTGCGGGCGCAGCAGGTTCGGGAACACCGGCGAAAACGTGGCTCATATCAGGTAGGCGCCCGTGGCGGCTCCACGGAGCAAAAACGTACCAGGCCCGGCCCACCACATTATCTACCGGCACGAATCCGTTTCCGGATTCACGCTGGTGCCAGCGCGAATCCTTCGAATTGGCGCGGTTATCCCCCATCATCCACAGGTAACCTTCCGGGACCTTCACTTCAAATTTCTGCAAGGAGGGTGAAACCCCGTAATTGAGATATTCCTCCGTGATCGGCACGCCGTTGACCTGCAAACGGCCATCTTCTCCGCAGCAGCTGACGGTATCCCCACCCTTCGCAATAATTCGTTTCACCAGGTAGTGGCCAGAATCCGCCGGAAGAAGCCCGATGCCTTGCAGGATACGAGTGCCGGTTTGGGCAATCCAGGAGCGGTTTTCTTCCACATCATCCAGCCAGCCGCCCGGGTCCACAAAGACCACGATATCGCCGCGGCGTAAGTCCTCATTATCGGTCACCATGCGGTTCACGAAGAACTTATCCCCGGTACTCAGCGTAGTTTCCATGGAACCGGAAGGCACGTTAAAAGCTTGGATAAAGAAGGTTTTGATAATGACGGAAACCAGAAGAACGACGGCGACAGTCAGGGCCATCTCCACTACGCTGCGCAAACGTGAATTACGCACGGGGGCTTCCCGGGTCTCAGCATCGGGGCGTACCGGAGCAACCTCAGGAGGGTACGAGGGCGGCTGCTCCATATTGGCAGCGGAGGACTGACCGTCCGTTGTATTCATGGTGACTCCTCCGTGATTGACATGTGCTTCCGCCCGGGCTAGATCATCTCGCAAAGCTTCGGCATAGAGGCCTTCATCAGCATTGGAGAGCTGCTCCGTGAGCGTCAGCCGTAAGCGGGCTTCAGCTGCATTTATCTTAGCGGGCCCCTCCGACACGTTTTTTGCTCCGTTGGATTCTGGTGGTGTGGGCGGGCAAGGCGCTGGCTCGGAATCTGGCCCTGGTGCTGGTGTTGCTGAGGTGTGCCCCGTTGCGGGGGTCGCGGCGGAAGCAGCTGCGGCGGTAACGGTGCCGCGAGCGGCTGGAGCTCCGGTGAAAGCGACGGGAGCTACTGCAGGAGCGATGGAAGCAGCGGCGGGAGTGGCCTCCGAGGCTGGTGACTCCTCCGCGTCAAATAGCTCATCGAGATCCGGTAGCTCATCCACGTCCGGCACAGCTGAAGGTTCGAGGAACGCCGGGGCCGCGTACGGCTCCGGCAGCTCAGGTGGGGTAGGGGTGGAGGTAGGGGTAGCGGCCCGGCGGCCGCGAGCCTGGCTCCGGTGGGTCCGCCCTGCTGGCCACCGCGAGGCATCCTCCGATGCCCGTGACCCGCCTGACGTGCCCTCGCCCATACGCCCCTCCGCCTGAAATAGATAAAAGATATGCGTATTCCATGCTACCAGCGCGCTTGAGCGTACCTAAGGTTATCCGCGCCGTCGTGCCACGCTATTTTGGCGAGGCTCCAGGAATGCTCCAGCCCTCGCTCACCGTTATTTGCTGCTACCTTCGGTTACTGGCGGATACCGGGAGAAATTCGCAGCTATCGCGGGTTAGTAACCAGGACCAGCATGGGTATAAAAATGGACCCGCACCGAGATGCGGGTCCATATGTGAACGAGAAGTTCGTACCGTTCCTTACTTGGAGTCGGTGCGACGTTCGCGAATCTTCGCTGCCTTACCGTGGCGATCACGCAGGTAGTACAGCTTGGCGCGACGCACCCGACCGCGGGTAATCACTTCGATTGATTCGATGGAAGGCGAATGCACCGGGAACTTACGCTCCACGCCCACCCCGAAGGAAATCTTGCGGACATCGAAGGTGGCGCGCAGGCCATCACCCTGGCGGGCGATAACAACACCCTGGAACGCCTGGGTACGGGTGCGGTTACCTTCCACGACGCGCACGTTCACACGCACGGTGTCACCGGCGCGGAAATCGGGGATATCGTCGCGCAAACGCGAAGCATCAACTACATCAAGAGTCTGCATTATTCATTCACTTTCCGCCTCTGCACGCAGGCCAGGGGCGCTGTTATCGGTTAAGATCTCGCCGATGCGCGACCCCCTGCGGCAGGCTCAGCGCATTATGAAAGCGAGGAAACTCCACTATTATGCCACAGTCAGCGGACAGGCAAAAATAAGATCCGAGTTGATTACCTCACCCACCTGGAATTCCCGGGTTGCTACTTTTCGGAAACCACAGCGTTTGTAGAAACGTTGGGCCCGCCGATTGTCTTTATTCGTTCCGAGCCACAGGTAGGGTGTTGGCGCCGCCTCAACATCAGGGATTCGGGCCCGGCACGCCTCCACCGTTGCCCGCCAGAGCAGATCCGCTACCCCGCTGCCGTGCCAGCTGCGCTCCACATAGAACTTAGAGAGCTCAAGCAACGGGCCCTCCCGTTCCGGAAGGCGCGTGAATGGCGCACCGTCCTCACGCCCGGCTACGTCGTCGCCCTCCATTCCCACCACGCTATCGGGCAGCAAGGTGAGACTGTACCCCAGCAATTCCCCGCGTGACTCTCCGCTGGCGGCACGCACCACCACCGCCATCCAGTGCGGGTCGGCAAGGTAGTTTTCGAAAGCTGCGACGGAAAGATTCTCAGCTACGAAAGCGGCGATATCCGCCTCGCTGAGGTAACGCGGGCATGCATCGGGGAAGGTACGGGTGGCCAGCTCAGCCAGCTCGGTTGCGGTGCGCCGTCGCGCCCCGTCCGGGAACGCGCCGGCCGGTCGAGTCTCGCCCAGGAACGCGCCGGCCGGGTCCAGCCCGTTCTCGAGTGCTCCACCCGAAAACGTTTTGTTCGGTTGCGCCCCGTCGCCGGAAACGACGGCGCCAGCAGCCCCCAGGACCTCAGTATCCACCGCCACCGGGTGTACGTCGCTGGTGCGCCACACATAGCCCGCCGCCGCGAGCGCCGGCCGGTCGTGTTTGTCCAGCTGCGAGGTATTCAGCTCCGCGATCATATCGGGACGGCGCGCAGCGGTGCGCGCGATAGCTTCGTCGCGCCGGTAACGCGCCACCGCCCCGTGGTTACCGCTCAGCAGCACCGCGGGTACCTCGAGCTCTCGCCAGCTAACGGGGCGGGTGTAGACACGGTATTCGAGCAAACCTGCCGCACCGTGCGATTCTTCCACGAGGGACTCCGGGTTACCCACCATGCCGGGAATGAGACGGGTAACGGCCTCCACGAGAGCCACTGCCGCCACTTCCCCACCGTTGAGGACATAGTCCCCGAGGGAAAACTCCTCCACGCGCACCCCGTGCCCGCGGTAATGTTCAGCTACCCGCGCATCGATTCCCTCGTAGCGCCCGCAGGCGATAATGATACGTTCCCGGGTTGCCAGGTCTTCCACGAGGCGCTGGGTGAGGGGCCGCCCGGAGGGGGTGGGAATAGCAAGGGTGATTGTTTCCGGTGCGCTCGGACCGATAAGGTCATCGAGCGCACGGCCCCAGACGTCAGGTTTCATGACCATGCCAGCCCCGCCCCCGATGGGGGTATCGTCCACGGTGCGGTGGACGTCGCTGGTCCAGTCGCGCAGATTGTGGGTGCGAATATCGACGACGTCGCGACGGCGCGCCTTGCCCACCAGTGATAAATCGAGGACATCGAAGAATTCCGGGAAAACCGAGACGAGGTCAATGCGCAAGCCCGCCATTACTCAGCTTCCTCCGCACCGTCTTCCTCCGTAGTATTCGCTTCGGAGGTGCTTTGGTCCGCGCCGTTTTCACCTGCGCTGCTTTTCCCCAGGCCACTTTCCCCCGCGGCACTGAGGGCACCGGCCAGGTCATCACCTTCCACCACGATCATGTCGTCATCGGAGAAAAGCCCGGCCGGGGCATCCACGACGACGCAATGGTCGTCCAGATCCACGGCGGTCACAATCTCACGCACGAAGGGAACGCGGGCGATGCGGCCATCAGGCTCACGCACCACCAGGACATCCTGGGCGGGGCCATTTTCCAAACCGGTGATAATTCCGAGCTCGTAGCCTTCCGGGTCGAGTACTTCCAGACCGCGTAGCTCGTGGGCGTAGTAAGCGTCTTCTTCGGGCTCATCTTCATCGGTTTCCACGATGAGTCGCACCCCGCGCAGTGCTTCGGCGGTATCGCGGGTGGTTGATTCAGCGAAGAGCGCGTAAGTGACTCCCCGGTATTCGCGGGTGCGGGTGATGGTGAGCGGCCCGAAATCCGCCGGATCGGTTTCTAGCTGGGTCCCGACCGCGAGGCGGCGTGCAGGTGAATCCGTGCGCACATCCAGGCGGACTTCCCCTTTGAGTCCGTGCGGTGCCCCGATAATAGCTACCGTTAGTTGCATCGTGTCCTTCTTTCAGCTCCCGCACACGGCGGGCAACGGTGGTGGCTCATACAAAACCGGCCCGCAACCCCGAAAGGTTGAGGGCCGGTATGCCGCTACGTTAGTTACGATCCGTTTCGATAACATCCACGCGCACGGAGCCTTCATCCGAAAGCGCGTTGACGACGGTACGCAGAGCCTTGGCGGTGCGCCCGCCGCGGCCGATCACCCGACCGAGATCGTCAGGGTTAACCCGAACTTCCAAAAGTTCGCCACGACGATTACGTGATGCCGAGACCTTGACATCATCCGGGTAATCAACAATTCCCTTGACCAGGTGTTCCAGAGCGTCCGTCAGCATTAGGCTTCCTCAGTTTCCGCTTCGGTAGCTTCGCCAGCTTCGGCTTCCCCAGCTTCAGCGGCGGCAGCAGCCGCAGCTTCCGCTTCGGCCTTCGCCTTCGCTTCGGCGGCGGCAGCACGGCGCTTTTCGGCGTCGTCCTGGACCTTCTTGACCGCTGCGGCGCGCGCTTCTTCAGCGTTCACAGTTTCCGGAACACGCAGGCGGCCTTCCTGGCCATCCTTGTATCCCTTGAACTTCTGCCAGTCACCGGTCACCTTGAGCTGCGCGAGCACGGCTTCGGTGGGCTGAGCACCCACGCCGAGCCAGTACTGGGCCCGATCAGAATCAATGCGGATGGTGGACGGCTGGGTATTGGGATCGTAGTAACCGATTTCCTCAATAACCTTGCCATCGCGCTTGACACGCGAATCCGCCACGACGATACGGTACTGGGCCGCACGGATCTTACCCATGCGCTTCAAACGAATTTTGACTGCCACTTTTGTGGTCAATCCTTTCTCATTGGGGTGGGTTACCCGGCCGGTTGGGGGACGCGCACCGTGCAACCCGTGAACACAGATGACACCGGGTTGAGAGGGACCCGGCATCTTCCAAGTACATCTAGCTATTCTGCCAGAATTTCCCGGCGGAGGGAACCGGCAATGTGCGGACGTTCGGTGAGATCACTTACGCCGCCACGACGGGGCGATGCCGCTATAGCCGCGGTTCGAGCCCACCGTCTCACCATCGCTCCATCCCACCGTCCCACCGTTTCAACCTGACAAGCCCCACGGTGCCTGGCAAGATGGGAGGCGTGAATACCACCGTCTCTCCTGCCGCCGCGCCTGCGGGCACCGTCGCCGCCGTGGACTCCCCCGCCACCGCAGCCGCTCCTACCTCAAAACTGGTGCGCTATGCCTGGCTCTCCGTTGCGGCAGCCCTCATCACCATTGCGCTCAAAGCGGCCGGATACTGGCTCACGGGTTCGGTGGGTCTCCTCTCCGACGCCTCGGAATCGCTGGTCAATCTGGCAGCGGCTGTCGTTGCTGTGCTGGCTCTTTCCGCGGCTGCGAAACCCGCCAATGAGCGCTATACCTACGGGCGCTCGAAGGCTGAATATTTTTCTTCCGCCGTGGAAGGCGCGATGATTTTCGCGGCGGCCGGTTTTATTATTTTTTCCGCAGTTGATCGCATTATTCACCCCCAGCCGCTCTCGGACCTGGGATGGGGGCTGGGCATCGTGGCGCTCGCGTCACTGGTCAATGGGCTTGTCGGCGCCATCCTGCTGCGCGCCGGTGCGAAGCACCGTTCCCCCACCCTGCGCGCCGACGGCAAACATCTCCTGACCGACGTGATCACCTCCGCCGGGGTGATCGTGGGTGTGGGGCTGGTGGCGCTAACCGATCAGCCTCTTCTCGATCCCATCGTCGCTATCCTGGTCGCGGCCAATATCCTGCTCACCGGGGTAAAGCTGCTGCGTGAGTCGCTGGCGGGCCTCATGGACGCAGCCCTTCCCGACCCGGATACCGAAAAAATCGTAGCGATTCTCCGTTCGCATACCCGCCGCGAGGTGCGTTTCCACGGCCTGCAAACCCGGGTGGCGGGCCGTGAATCGTTTTGTAATTTTGATCTGCTGGTGCCCTCCACCTGGACGGTGCGCGAGGGCCACGAACTCGCCGAGGATATCGCGGAGGAATTACGCGCCGCCGTGCCCCACCTGCGTGCCCTCATCCACGTCGAGCCCTTGGAAGACCCGCGTTCCTACGAGGACATTCCGGAAGGTTACGTGCCGTTGGGCGGTATTTCTGATGCGGTGCCGGATATCGTGGTGGAGGCTTTAACCACGGGGAAGAACGACGACGCCGCTCCCTCCCAGAAATAACCACGTGGCCAAGAACAACGTAGCGGGCAAGATTCCTCCTGCCCGCTGCGCCGTCGTCGGCATTATTTAAGGAAGCGCTTGAGCTCTTCCATACTTGCCATATCGGGCCCCGCTTGAGCAGCGCCGGGAAGCTGAGCTCCCTTGCCGAAGGCCGAGCCCTGTTCGGCACGCTGCCGTGCCGCCGCTGCTTCGGCTTCCTGGCGGGCGCGTTTCGCCGGATTCCCCGAACGCCCCTTCTTGCCGCCCGAAACGTTCTTCTTCGCGCGTTTCTGTTTGCGTGAGCCCCCGCCAACGCCGGGCATGCCGGGCATTCCCGGCATCCCGCCCCCGCGACTCATCTGCGTCATCATTTTCGCAGCACCCTCAAAGCGCTGCACCAGCTGATTGACTTCCTGGACGGTGGTCCCCGAACCGCGAGCGATGCGCTGACGGCGCGAACCGTTGAGGATTTTCGGGGTACGGCGCTCGGCGGGCGTCATGGATTGGATAATGGCCTCCACGCGCCCCATCGAGGATTCATCCCACTGCTCGAGGGCTTCGCGGTACTGCCCCATTCCGGGCAGCATCCCCATGAGTTTCTTGAGGGAACCCATCCGCTTGATTTGATTCATTTGCACGAGGAAGTCATTGAGGTCGAAGGACCCCTCGCTCATTTTTTCCGAGAGTTCGCGCTGCTGTTCTTGCGTCCAGGTGGCTTCGGCCCGTTCGATAAGGGAGAGAATATCGCCCATATCGAGGATGCGGGAAGCCATGCGGTCGGCGTGGAAGCGTTCGAAATCTTCCAGTTTTTCACCGGTGGAGGCGAAGAGAATCGGTTTGCCGGTCACGCCGCGCACCGAGAGCGCCGCGCCGCCGCGGGTATCGCCATCGAGCTTGGTGATAACCACGCCGGTGAAGCCAACGCCATCTTGGAAGGCCTTCGCGGTGGCAACCGCGTCCTGGCCGATCATGGCATCGATAACGAAGAGTACTTCGTCGGGATTGACGGCGGCCCGGATATCGGCGGCCTGCTGCATGAGGACCTCGTCGATACCCAAACGCCCGGCGGTGTCCACCACGACGGCGCCGTAGCCGTTCGCGGCGGCGTAGTCCACGCCACTGGCGGCCACCTGGATGGGGTCACCCACCCCGTTACCGGGTTCGGGAGCCCATACATCCACCCCGGCGCGTTCGCCCACCACCTGGAGCTGTTGCACGGCGTTGGGGCGCTGCAAATCGGAGGCCACGAGAAGCGCCTTGCGGCCCCCGCGGGCGAACCAACGCCCGAGCTTACCAGCCAGCGTGGTTTTACCCGCGCCCTGGAGGCCGGCGAGCATGACCACGGTGGGCCGCCCCTGCGCAAAATTCAGTTCCCGAGTTTCCCCGCCGAGAATCTCGATGAGTTCGTCATTAACAATTTTGACGATCTGCTGGGACGGGTTGAGGGCCTGGGAGCGCACCGCACCGGTGGCTCGTTCGCGCACCGCGGCGGTGAACTCGCGCACCACGGGAAGCGCGACATCGGCGTCCAAGAGGGCACGCCGAATCTCGCTAATGGTGGTTTCTACATCCGCCTGGGTGAGAACACCCTTGGAGCGCAGATTCTTGAATGCACCGGAAATCCGGTCGGAAAGATTATTAAACACTGGCCAGCCTTCGCGTCAAAAACTCGTTCCATTGTAAAGCAGGGGGCGCGGGCGCGCATATTCGCCGCTGGTGCGGCGGCGTGCCCGCTGATGCGGAGGTATGGTGCGGCGGTAGAGCTACCCGCAAACGTGGCGCCGGGATACCAGCCCGCGCGTCTCTGCCCGCTCCTTGCCCCACGCTCCGCACTTCCCGTACTTCCCCCACTTAGTTCAGTAGGGAATCGACGAAATCTTCCGGGTCGAAGGGAGCCAGGTCGTCCGGCCCCTCCCCCAGGCCCACCAGTTTGACGGGCACGCCCAGTTCACGCTGCACCGAAATAACGATGCCGCCCTTGGCGGTGCCGTCCAGCTTGGTGAGCACAATACCGGTCAGCCCGGTGACCTCCGCGAAAACGCGGGCCTGCTGCATCCCGTTTTGCCCCGTGGTGGCATCCAGGACGAGAAGAACTTCATTGACCGGCGCGGTGCGTTCCATAACGCGCTTGATTTTTCCAAGTTCGTCCATAAGCCCGGCCTTATTTTGGAGGCGTCCAGCGGTATCCACAATCACTACGTCCACTCCGGCAGCATCGGCCTGCGCCACCGCATCGAAAGCGACGGAGGCCGGATCGGCACCTTCGCGATCCGAACGCACCACATCGACTCCCACGCGGTCGCCCCAGGTGACCAGCTGATCCGCTGCGGCCGCCCGGAAGGTATCAGCAGCCCCGAGCAGCACCGTGGTTCCCTGCGCGCGCAGCAGGCGCGCGAGCTTACCCACCGTGGTGGTTTTCCCGGTGCCGTTCACGCCCACCATAAGAACCGCCGCGGGATGCACCGCGCCGGAATCCGCTTCGCTGCGGGTGAGGTTGAGGGAGCGATCCATATCCGGACCCACGTGGCGCAGCAGTTCCTCACGCAAAATTTCGCGTACCCGCTGCGGGTCGCTGGTGCTTTCAATTTTCACCCGCGAGCGCAGGCCCTCCATGATCTCACTGGTAGCATCCAGCCCCACATCGGCCATGATGAGGGTATCTTCCAGTTCTTCCCAGTCGGCCGCGGAAAGATCCCCGCGCGAGAGAATCGCCAAAAGTGCCTGCCCGAAACCGCCCGAGCGAGCCAGCCGGGCCCGCAGGCGCTGCATCCGGGAGGGAATCGATTCGGGTTGTTCAACAGCCGGAACGGTAACAATAGCCGGGGTGGCATCGCTGGTGCTTTCACCGGGAGTTTCGCCGGGTGCTTCCGCATCGGTACCCTCCGCGGCTTCTGCCGCACCATCCCCTTCAAGAACTGGGGTATCCCGGCGTTCCAATTCCTCGCGCCGCTGGTTCTTTTTGACCAGGGAAATGACGAGGGGAACGAGGAGGAGGGCGGCAACGCCAGCGATGACAAGTGCAAGAACTACAGGATTATCCACCCCTCCAGTCTTGCAGAGGGGGACAAGTTTTTCCACCTAGAAGGTTTTAGGCGCTGCGCCGTTCGCGCTCGTCAGTATCCTCAGGCGCGAAACTTTCTGCGACGTCCGTGCCGTGGCTTTCTTCCGGTGCCTCCGCAGCAACGCCCACGACGTCCGCACCATCCACACCGTCCACGACTCCTGCGACGCCCGCGCCCTCCACTTCCGCGCGGTTTTCTTCTTCGGCGCTCACGGCGCGACGGCGCAGCGGCGGGGCGGGAATACGAGCCCGCAGTTTTTCACTGTTGCGGCGCACCGTTTCCGAGATTTCACGCTCCGTTTCCCGCGCGCGGTCAAAGTGCTCATCGAGGGTTTCGGAAGTGATATAAGCTTCGGATTCGTGCGCGAAAGCCTCGAACATATCGTCTACTGCCGTATCGTGGTGGACGATGTCATAGGTGTCCATATCCAGTTCATCAGAGCGCCACGCGTCAAAAGATTCCGCGACGGATGTTCCAGCGCTTTTCCCGGAATTCCGCGCAAAGGACAGGGCATACACCAGCGCTGCGGCAGCGATAATGATGGCGATAACAACGATGATAAGGGGCACGGTCTCATTATGAGAATTTTTGCGGCGGACGGCTACCTCCAACCCGCCCGCGAGCGGAATTGTTACCGAACTGCAACGTAAGTCTCATTGTTCGCGCAGCTCAGACATGCGCTGGGAAACCACGGTGGATACCCCGTCTTCGCGCATTGCCACCCCGTATAGCGCATCGGCAATTTCCATGGTGCGTTTCTGGTGGGTGATGACCAGGAGCTGGGAAGAGCGCTGCAATTCCCGGAAAATCTCGAGAAGGCGCCCCAGATTAACGTCATCAAGGGCGGCTTCCACCTCGTCCATCACATAGAACGGGGAGGGGCGAGCCATAAAGATCGCCACGAGGAAAGCAATAGCGGTGAGCGAGCGCTCCCCACCAGAAAGCAGGGACAGCCGCTTGACGCGTTTACCGGGCGGCCGCGCCTCAATTTCCACCCCGGTGGTCAGCACATTCTCCGGGTCGGTGATAATAAGGCGCCCTTCCCCACCCGGGAAAAGGCGAGCAAAAACCTGCTCAAAACGGGCGCTACTATCGCTAAGCGCGGCTTTCATAACGAGGGTGACTCGTTCATCAAGCTCCGCCACAATATCGAGAAGGTCGGCGCGGGTTTTCTTCAGGTCATCAAGTTGCTGGGCGAGGTACTTTTGACGTTCTTCCAGCGCGGCGTGTTCCTCCAGGGCGAGCGGGTTAATGGTGCCCAGCCTCGCGAGGGCACGCTGCGCCGTAGCCAGGCGCCGTTCCTGTTCGGCGCGAATGTAGGGCACCGCACCGTCCTCGGTGGGCACCTGGATATGCGGTCCGAATTCTTCGACGAGGGTAGTGCTATCGACGCCCAGGTCCTCGAGGGCACGGGTGGCTAGCTGCTCGTATTCCATGCGGGCACGGGCGGTCGCCAGTTCGCGGGCGTGGGTGGAATCTGCGAGCTCGCGTTCGCGGGTGCGTAGCTGATCGACGCGTTCGCGTAGGTGCGTGAGCTGCCCCTCGGCGCCGTGTTGTTCTTCTTCTACCCGACGACGCCGCTCGGCCACCTCGGCACGTAGGCTGCGCACGTGAGCCAAGGCGCGCACCGCCCCGGCTGCGACCTGCCCCGCCAGCACCGCGTGCTGGCCACGGATCTGGCGGGCGCGTTCTTCCCGCTCAATACGTTCGCGGGCCAGCCGGGCCCGGTTATCCAGGGCATCAGCCCGCCCGCTCAGGGCCCGGAAGCGTTCTTCGGCGGTGCGCAGCGCCAGCCGAGCCTCCGTTTCCTGTTTGCGGGCTCCCACGGCGGCCTCATGCGCGCTATCGCGCTGCTGAGAGAGCCGGGCAAGTTCGCCATCACCTGGAATATCGGCAGTATCTTCTTCAGGCTCCGCGAAGCTATCCAGCTCTGCTTGCCGGGCGGCGATATCTTCCCGCAAGGAGGCGGCGCGGGCGACGGTGCGCTCTTCATCGGCGCGCGCGGCGGAGAGGGCCTGGCGCAGGGCCCCCAATTGGGCGGTGGCGGCGGCCAGGTTAGAATCGCGCGCCGTCAGTTCACTCCCGGAAGCTTCGGCGCGGGCGCGGGCATCTTCTTCAGCGCTCTCCGCTTTCCGGAGCGCCGCGGCTGCCTCGTCGGCTGCGGTGGCGGCGGCATCAAGCTGCTCGGAGGCCTCCTGGTAGGCAGCTTGGCGGGCGAGGGTAGCAGCGGCGGTGGCCTCTCCCCCGGTAGCGGTGCACGCAGTGATAATGTCTCCGCTCCGTGTCACCGCACGGGGAGCCCCGGCACTCACGAGCTGACGGGCGGTCACAAGATCGGCAGTGAGGGCGGTGCCTGCCAGGAGCTGTGTGAGGAGGCCAGCTAGATCGCTGCCTGCCTGGGACCCGCTCACCACCGCCAGGGCATGAACTGCGGCATCCGGATCTGGGCGCACCGTTTCGAAAGCAGCATTGAGCGCAGCTTCGCGGGCGGCAGCTGCGGCGTCGTCGTTCTTCCCTCCCGTAATGGTGAGGGTAAGGCGCCCGGCTTGCGCCTGCGCGGCACCCCGCAAAATATCGACGGCGCTGTCCAGATTGTCCACCACCGCGCCGGATGCGGCGCCCATCAGCGCATTTTCCGCCGCGCTTTCCCATCCGCGTTCCACGTGGAGGTGGTCGCGCAACAGGGCCGCACCGTGCTCGATAGCCCAGGCAGTGGCATCTTCGGGTTCCAGCGAGAGCGCGAGAGTATCGACAATCGCTTGTAAGCGCGCCATTTCCTCGCGAGCACGCGCCTCGTTCGCACGGGCGTCTTCCACGGCGGCGCGGGCCGCGAGATGAGCCCGAGTATGTTCTTCGTGAGTGGTGGCGAGGGTATCGTCCCCGGCGGAGGTGGCAACGAGTTCTTCTTCGATAGCCGTAACCTGCACGCTGGTGGTTTGCACGCGCTGGCGCGCGGCCGCCACGTCCTTCTCTACGCGTTCAATTTCGGCTTGGAGTGCTTCGAGCCGAGAGCGCACCGCGGAAACTTTCCCGGCCCGGCGCGCGGCGTTCTCCCGCGCGTCAGCACGGGCACGGCTCGCCTGGTTATAGGCTCGCTCAGCGGCAGATTCCGCGGTTTCAGTTTCCTCACGCTGGGTAAGGACGGTGCGCAGGGCGTCCTGGGCCTCACGTACGCGCCCCTCCAGTTCTTCTTCTTCAGCGCGAGCCCGGACGGCGCGCGCCTGGAGCTCCTCGGGGTCGTCTTGCCCGCCCCGTGCCGGCATGGTGCTCAGGGTGCGTTCGCGTTCGCGCGCCAGTTCGTCCATGGCGCGGAATCGTTCCTCGAGGGAGGCGAGCCGCTCGGAGCTATCGCGCAACGCAGAGAGCTGGGGACTCAGGCGCGCATGGTGTTCTTCTGCCTCGGCGAGGGCGGCGCGGGCCTGGGTGAGGGCCGCTTGGTTTTCTTCACGTAGCTGGGCGGTGCGCTGGTCTTCGGCAGCCCCGGCTTCCAGCCGCGCCTGCGCCTGTGCTAGATCATCAGCGAGAAGGCGGGCCCGAGCGTCGCGCTCGGTGGCTTGGATAACCTGGGCACGGCGGGCGGCCTCCGCCTGTTTGGCGAGCGGTCCGAGCTGACGGCGCAGCTCCGCGGTGAGATCCTCCACCCGCGTGAACGAGCCCTTCATCGCTTCGAGTTTACGCAGAGTTTTTTCTTTGCGACGGCGGTGTTTGAGCACCCCGGCGGCTTCTTCAACGATATTGCGGCGCTCTTCGGGACTGGAGGTGAGAACTTCGTCGAGGCGGCCCTGCCCGATAATGACGTGCATTTCCCGCCCCATGCCGGTATCCGAGAGCAGTTCCTGGACATCGAGGAGGCGTGCCGGGGTGCCGTTAATGGCGTATTCGGAGCCGCCGGCGCGGAAGAGAGTACGGGTGATGGTCACTTCGGAATATTCGATGGGGAGCACGCCATCGGAATTATCGATGGTGAGGGAAACTTCCGCGCGTCCGAGCGCGGGACGACGCGAGGTGCCGGCGAAAATAACATCCGCCATGGAGCCACCCCGTAGAGTTTTCGCGCCCTGCTCGCCCATCACCCAGGCGAGGGCGTCCACCACGTTGGATTTCCCTGAACCATTAGGGCCGACCACCGCGTTAATTCCGGGTTCAAAGCGCACTGTGGTGGCGGTGGCAAAGGATTTGAATCCTCGCATGGTCAAGGTTTTTAAGTGCACGATTACAGATTATGCCAGACGGCACCACCGGTGGGACTCCGACGGGGCGTCGATACGGTGCTAAGGAGCACCGACGCCATTCGTGGCACGCCGCGGCTCGGCGACAGAAGCCGTTAACGGTGCAACGGTGCGCGGCTAAGGTGCGACGGTGCGCCGCACCGTTACGGGTTCCTAGAACATGAAGGGGACGACGACGATCTTATAAATGAGCGCAATCGCGAAGGTGGTGGCGTAGCCGGTCATCACTCGGTTATCGGTGGTGCGCGAGGTGGCGTAGGAGAGCACCGCCGGCTGGCCGAGCAGTCCGGCCACCGCACCCGAAGAACGGGTGGCGGAGGAACCGAGGATCCAGGCAGCCGCCATCATAACCCCGCATCCGACGATGCTCACCGCCGCGGCCAAGAGCAGCGATTTCAAGCCCACCATTGTGAAAACGGTGGAGGCAAAAGCAGAACCGGAGTTGAGGCCCACCGCCGCGAGGAAGAGCATGAGCCCGAACTGGCGCAGGGTGAGATTCGCGGGGCGCGGGAGCTGCCAGGGCACCCGACCGGTGCGGTGCACCGCTCCGAGGATCAGCCCCACCACGAGCGGGCCGCCGGCCGCACCCAGGGAGAAAGCCGCGCCACCCGGAAGCGGGATTTCCACTAGTCCAAGGGCGAAGCCGAGGGCAAGCCCGCCGGCTGCCGCTACCCAGTCCAGTTCCGAGGAACTGGAGACTGAATCGCCGAAGTATTCTTCGAGTTCCTCGACCCGTGAGGTAGGTAGGGCGACTTCTACCACGTCGCCCATTTCCAGGTAGGTTTCCGGGGTGGCCAGGATTTCATCATCGGCACGGCGAATCACCGTCACTCGAGCTTCGAAGCGGCGGTAAAGCGGGAGGGAACCCACCGTGAGGCCGGCAATATCTCGATTGGATACCGTGAAACGGTGCACCGTCAGATACGGATCGGTCAGGCGCCGATGACGCATGCGGCTACCCAGGCGTTCGATAGCTTCGGAAAGTGCGGCTCGGGAAGCAAAAATACGAACCCGGTCCCCCGGTTCCAGAGCCCGTTCCATATCGAGCACATGCCAGCGCCTATTGCGCCGCATGGCTACGAATCGCACCTGCTGGCCGGCAATATCCCGCATCTGCTCCGCGGAAATCTCCCGATCCACATATACGGTTGCTTGTTCCAATTCCACATCATCGGGGTCAAGCTGATCGTTACGTGCTTTCCATTCCCGGTTAATGAAAATAGCGACCATGACGATGGCGAGCGTGACCCCGACCGGATAACCAATGGAATAGCCCACGGCGGGGTTATCCGGGTCGGTCATTTCCTGGGCGAGCGCAAGCGAGGGAGTGGAGGTAAGCGAGCCGGCGAAAACACCCACGGCGGTA
The DNA here is from genome assembly GCF_051264595.1 of Actinotignum urematis. NCBI lineage: Bacteria > Bacillati > Actinomycetota > Actinomycetes > Actinomycetales > Actinomycetaceae > Actinotignum > Actinotignum urematis. Next base: position 247,151 of record NZ_JBOZBG010000001.1, read on the forward strand.
CCACGGAGCAAACCGAGGAGCTCCCCCAGTCCCACCGCGGCTGCCGCCCCGGCCGTAATCGCAATAACCGAAGCGAGCATGAGGCCCAACTGTTTACGGATCTCCTGGAAGAAGGTTTCCCCGGCTTCCAAGCCGATCATATAAACGAAAATTCCCAGGCCCAGATCTTGCAGCAGCACAAGGAGCGAAGTGGAGGGCGGAACCACCGCGCCGACGAGCAAACCGATGAAAAGCGCCCCCGCTGCCCCAAATTTCAGGGGACCAAAAGGAATCGCCCCGAAGGCGGCACCGAGCGCCACCACGATGAAAACAACGAGAACGGTATTGCTGGCGAGAATATCGAGCACAGTGCCACCTCGGAGTTGAAGACTGGTAGATCGTTACCGATTCTACCAATTCAGCGCGCCGCGCCAGCACCTTAGTGCACCGCGCCATCGCCTTTGCGCACCGCGGCATCACGTCAGTGCCCCGTGCCGGCCCCGTCTTTACTCAGTGGGAGCTTCATCAGGAGTCCCTTTGCCCATGATCTGGCGCGCCATACCCGCCAGGTAGACCGAACCGAGGACCGCCACCACCGGCGTGGCGAGCTCCTCACCGGCCTCGGCCTCGGCCCATCCGGCAGCCTCGTCAATCGCGGCAAGCAGATCGCGTTCCACCCGCACCCGATCCTCCCCGAAGACCTCCCGCGCCAGCTCTGCCAGTTCCTCGGCGTCCATCGCCCGCTCACCGGGCATATCGGTGACCACAACGGCATCCAGTACCGGCTCGAACTGCCCGAGAGTTCCTTCCACGTCCTTATCTGCCATCATGGCGAGCACCCCAACACGCCGGCCGGGATAGTACTCTTCCAGCGCGGCGGCGGTATGCGCCGCACCGTGGGGGTTGTGGGCCGCGTCCACGAGGACGGTGGGCGAAGTGCGCACCACTTCGAGACGTCCGGGCGAGGTCACGGCCATCAGAGCATGTTCGACGACGTCACCGGAAAGCGCGCGCCCGCCGAAGAATGCTTCAACCGCCGTGAGTGCGAGGGCCGCGTTCTCCGCCTGGTAGGAGCCGCGCAGCGCGAGGGGAATATCGTCGTAGCGAGCCGCGGGGGTACGCACCGTCATAAGCTGACCGCCTACCGCTGTCTCCCGCCCAAGCACCTCGATATCTTTCCCGTAAACGGATACGTGGGCGCGAGCCTGGTGGGCTGCCTGAGCGATAGCCGCAGCGGCGTCCTCGGGTTGGGCGGCGCTCACCACGCTGGCTCCGGGCTTAATAATCCCTACTTTCTCCCCGGCGATCTGCGCGATGGTGTGCCCGAGCCAGCGTTCGTGGTCCAGGGCTATGGGGGTGAGGACGGCGACGTCGCCGTCGATCACATTGGTGGCATCCCACCGTCCCCCCATACCAACTTCGACCACGGCCACATCGATGGGTGCGGCCGCGAAAGCTACGTAGGCCATGACCACGAAAACTTCGAAGAAGCTCATGCGCGGCCCGCCCTCCGCTTGGGAACGCTGATCCACGAGCTCAACGAAAGGCGCGACATCTTCCCAGGCCTGAATGAAATCCGCCCGGGAAATGTTATGCCCGTCGATGGCGATGCGTTCGCGTACCGAGACCAGGTGCGGGGAGGTAAAGCGCCCGGTGCGTAGGCCATGCTCGCGCAGCAGTGCTTCGATCATGCGCACCGTCGAGGTTTTTCCGTTGGTGCCCGTCACGTGCACGCACCGGTAGGAATGGTGCGGGTTGCCAAGTAAATCCAAGCACATCTGGACGCGTTCAAGGGAAGGCTGCACCTTGTGTTCAGGAGCGCGGGTGAGGATATCGCGGTAGATGTCCTCCACTCGGTCTTCCTCCGCGGTGGTATCCGCTAGCTCGATAATGGGATCGGGTGATTCTTTGACCTCCCGGATAACGGCTTCGTCCCCAAAAAGCCCGGAGCTGAGGACCTCGGTGAGTGCCGCATCAAGTTCGGCTTCCCGCGCCGCCTCCGGATCCAGCGCTTCTTTCGGATCACGGGGATCCTCCAGATCCCGTGCACCTTCCGGATCACGGGGCTCCTCCGCATCGGGAGCCTCAGATGTTCCCCCCGGGCCAAAGTCCCCGGCATGCTCCAGTTCCCCCTCGCAATAGTTCTGTGCGTCGTCGTACCCCGCACCGTTGTGGCCGGTGCCGTCGTGCTTCGCGTTATTCGTCCCCATACCTGCCCTTTCCACGGCACACCAGCATATACCACGGGGCCCACGGTGCGACTGGCGCTGCCAGCCCCGTGGGCCCCGTTCCCGGTCGTCTACCGGTGCCCGAGCAGATCCTCAGGCGACATATGTTTAGGACGCAGATTCCTCGGCGTTCTCCACCGAGGGGATGAGGGTGGAAAGCAGGAGCGCGATGATCACGAGGACCGCGCCCACCGCGATTCCGGCCTGGTACCCGCCCACCACATTCTCGGTGCCGCCCACGGCGGTAGCCACGGCGGTCAGGATCGCGAAGGAGAGCCCGGCACCCAGGTTGAAAGCGCCGGCATTCATGCCCGGCAGGTAACCCTGGTTATCGGCCGGGGAAAGCACAACGCCCAAGCCGTTGAGCATGATATTGACGGTGCCGGCGTAGGTGATACCGATGGCCACGCACAGGAAGAAGATAAGCGACTTCGAGGATGCCCCAACACCGAAGACCGCGATACCGAGGAAAATGACCGTGGAGAGCAGCCCCGCCTGGAGCACCTTCTTGTAGCCGAAGCGTGAAGCGAGCTGCCCGGCAATCGGGCCCATAATGAGGCCGGCGATAGCGTAGGGCGTCAGCGTCACGAAGGATACTGTTTCTGCCGGGAGCTCCAGGCCACCGGCGCTGGCTTCCAGCTGCGCGAGGTTCGGGATGAGGCCGTTCATGACCGCGAATACCCCCGTCATGGTGAAGAGGGTGGTGGATAGCAGCGCCCAGGTGCGCCGTTGCTTGAGGTAGCGAGTGGCCACCAGCGGGTGGGCGCGCGAAGATTCGATCTTCCAGAAAATCACCGCGGATACGGCCGCTACCAGGATTTCCACACCGATGAGCCACCAGCGCGCATCCCCGAGCTTGCCCAATTCGTTGAAGGCGAAGTAGACGCAGCCGAAAACGATGAGCAGTGCGATAACGCCGGGCCAGTCCATCGGGGTGCGGTCACCCTGCGATTCGCGGGTTCCGAACATCGACGCCACGAAAGCGATGGCGCACACAACCGCCATGCACGCGAAAACGGAGCGGAAGCCCCAGTTACCGGCGAGCCAACCGCCCAGCAGGGCGTCCACCCCGGCGATACCGCCGTTGACGGAGGTCAAGATCGCCATGTACTTGGCGTAACGGCGCGGCTCGGGTACTTCCTGGTGCAGCATGACGAGAGTGAGGGGCACCATCGGCCCCGCCGTCCCCTGAATCACGCGCCCGATACCGAGGATGGTGACATTGGGCGCCAGTGCGGAAACCACGCATCCGATCCCGGTGGCCAGGAGCATGCCCAACAGAATCTTCTTGCGCCCGATCAGGTCACCCCAGCGCGGCAGGAAGAGGGAGAAGAGCGCGGCGGAGGCGAAGAACGCCGTTTGGGTCACGCCGATTTCCACGTCAGTCGCGTTCAGTTCCACGCTCATGGTGTGCAGCGCTGGGGAGAGCATGGAGGCGTTGAGCTGGAAAGCGAAGACCGCGCACAGTAGCGCGGCCATCAGCACGATAATATTCGTGCGCGAACCGGATTGCGCCTGGCCGGCACGCGCGGGAACGGAAGATGCCATAGTTTTTTCTTTCTCACCGGGGAGGACGACGCCGCACCGTGGCAGCGCCGTCCTCCGTTCATAAAGGTTGGGTTGGACGGGGCTTAGCCCCGTGATTAGCCCAGGTAGTGGTGTTCGCCCACGCGCTCCAGCGCATCGGCGATGAGATCCCAGAAACGCCCGTGATCGAGCCGGGTCGCAGCCCAGGTGTGGCAATCTTCGGGAATGGGGCCGCGGAAATCAGCCACCGTCATCCCCACGGTGAGGGTGCCGGTGAGTTCCACATCGATGGGCACCTGCACCGTTTCCACGATGGTCGGGTCGATAAGGTAGGCCACGGCGCACGGATCGTGGACCGGCGGGTAATCGAAGCCCTGCGCGTCCTGGTAGGAGGCACGGAAGAAGTCCATGAGTTCGTGGACGAAGCGGGCCGGCTGGGTGCCCACCGCGTCAATCTTCGCGTAGGCTTCCGGGGTGCAGAGGGCCTGGTGGGTAAGATCCAGGCCAACCATGACCACCTTCCACGGCTCGTTGAAAACGATATGCGCCGCTTCCGGGTCGATCTTGATGTTGAATTCGGCCACCGCGGACCAGTTTCCAACGTGGTAGCCCCCACCCATGAGAACCACCTGCTTGACGCGCTCGGCCAGGCGCGGTTCCTTGCGTACCGCGAGCGCGATATTGGTGAGCGGGCCGGTGGGGACAAGGGTGACGGTACCCGGTTCGTGCGCCATAACAGTGTCAATAATGAGATCGACGGCGTGCCGGGAATCAAGCTCGATAGCCGGGGTAGGTAATTCTGTGCCGTCCAGACCGGTATCACCGTGAATATCGGGGGCGACTTCCACCGGGCGTACCAGCGGGCGGTCGCATCCGGCCGCGAAAGGCACTCCCGTCATTTTCATAACGGTGCCCACGGCGAGGGCATTATTCGTAACTTTCTTTAGCGTTTGGTTGCCGCCCACCGTGGTGACGGCAAGCAGATCAATCTGCGGATTTGCCCACGCCAGCAGCATCGCAACGGCGTCGTCATGACCGGGATCGCAATCCAAAATGATTTTTTCCGGGGTGTGCTGTGTTGCCATGTTTCTCTCCACATCCTTGGGGAACTCCCGCGGAGTTCTACGTGCTTTCATTAAAACATAGAAAGAACGGTTTCACCGCGAGCGTTCACCGGCGCCCCGTAGGCACCCTCGGGAGCACCACTGGCTTCCCGGCACGTGCAGATAGGCTCCCCGCCGCACCGTAAGCCGCCTACCGGAGCATCGTCAGGAGATACTGGCGCCTCACGACAACCCCGTTTCAGGATACTGGCGCCCCGCAACACCCCGTCTCAGGATACTGGCGCCTCCGTCGGCGCCGCCGTGCCCCGCACCAGTGCCGGCGGGAACAACCGCCCCTGGATCCCGTCCGCTGCCAGACCGAACACGAAGCCAAGGAGCGCCGGCCCGGCCCAGGCCAAGCCTTCTTCCCCGAGCGGCACTATCGCCAGAAGCTCACCCACGGGGGCGAAAATATCCCATTCGGTCACAACCAAGCCGTCCAGGAGAGCGAAAGGCGCCGCGATCCAGGCGGAAGCCCGGTAGGACCAGTGGAGGCGTCCGGGAACCGCAAGATCAACAAGCGTCACGAAAATAAGCACAATCGCGATGGGATAAATAAAGCGGTTGATCGGGTTAATGAAATTGAGGATTCCTTCCAGCCCCAGCGTGGACATGGCAAAAGCGAACATTCCCTGCCCGATGAGGAGGGGGCGGTAGGCCAGGCCCGGAAGGTAGCTGCGGTAGAACTGGGTGGCGGCGCCCAGCAGGCCAATCGCTGTGGTCAAACACGCCAGGATGGTGATGGCACCGAAAATGAGCTGACCGCCCCGCCCGAAGAAACGCTCGGAGACGGCGGCTAAAGCATCCGCACCGTTGGCGAAGCCTTCGGTGGCCACCCGCACCCCGATCTGGGAGAGCCCCAGGTAGATCGCGGCGAGGATAAGGGCTGCGATGAGGGCTACTCCCGCCGCTCCCCCGAAGAGCGCCCCGCGGGAGGCGAATCCCTTGGCTCGCAACGATGACACAATCACCAGCCCGAAGACGAAGGCCGCCAGCGCGTCCATCGTCATATACCCGCTCAGCAGCCCGCCGGTGAGCGCATTGGGCGCATACGGTGCTTGCGGGAGCGAAACCTGGGGCGGCAGGTTGAACACCACCACCGTAATAAGAATCGCCATGAGGATCACGAGAGCGGGGGTGAGGATACCTCCTACTCGGTCCACCATTTTGCCCGGGTTGAGGGCCACGAGCACGGCCACCACGAAGAACACAGCGGAGAAAACGAGGAGGGCGGGGCGGGCTGCGGCGTCGTCGTGCATCACGGGGCGGACCGCAACCTCGAAACTCACCGCAGCCACTCGCGGCACCGCGTACAAAACGCCGGTGGTAATAAAAATCGCCCACAGCAGCGCGTGACCGGGGATACGGCCGATACGGGTCGCAATATCTTGCGGGGTGCCGTCGCGGCTGGAGGTGGCGGCGATGAGGCCAATGGCGGGGAGAATCACCCCGGTGCCGATAAACCCGGCGATGGCCAGCGGGGTATTCGTGCCGGCTTGAATGCCGAGCATGACCGGGAAAATAAGATTTCCCGCCCCGAAGAACATGGCGAAGAGCGCCAAGCCGGTCACAGCGAGCGTGAGGACCCGCGAGTTTTTCATCCCTGAACCTTCGTGTGGATTGTGAGAACGGTGCCGGGCCGCGGCGGAGACTATGGTGATCCACCGCGGCCCATGCAAGGCACCCTACTCTAGAGGATCACGGCGCGCCGTTACAGAGCGCGCCGTGTGATACCGCGTTTTTAGTGCGCGACTTTCGTCACCTCGATGCCGAGCGGTGCGCCCGCAGCGCCCGCAGCGCCGTCCGCGCCCGCCGTCACCTGTGCCTCCACCGCGAGGGTTTCCTCCTGGATGAAGGGCAGGTAGCGGGTAACCGCATCGACGCGCTCGGCGGGCACCGTGAGCTTAAGGGAGATCCGGTCGGCCACGTGCAGCTGCGCGTTCTTGCGTTCGTCCTGCACGGCGCGCACGACGTCGCGGGCGTAACCTTCGGCTTCCAGTTCCTCGTCCACCTCGGTATCCAAGGCGATGAAGGACCCGGAATCGAGCGCCGCGGCCACTGAACCCGGGTCGGCTTCCACCGATACGGTGATCTCAAACTGACCGGGCGCCAGGCGTACCTCCGGGTCGGTATGCAGCACCGCGTCCGCACCGTCCTCGCTCCAGTTCCCGGCCTTGGCGGCCTGGAACAGCGCGGAGGTCATCTTGCGCAGCTGGGGATCCAGTTCGCGCGGGAGGACCTTGAGGTCGCGGCTCACCTTCATCCCCGATTGCGCCACGTCCTTGAGTTCAACATTCTTGACGTTCACTTCCAGGGCGATGAGATCGGTGAAGGGGGCCAGGTCACGGTCGGTGACGATGGTGAGGGTGCGCAGCGGTTGGCGCACACGCAACTGGTGGGTTTTGCGCAGCGAGTGCGCGGCGGAGACGACGGCGCGCGCCTCGTCCATCGCTTCGCGCAGCGCATCGTCCTTCCAGGAATCAGGCAGTTCAGGCCAGTCTTCCAGGTGGACGGAGCGCCCGCCGGTCAGCCCCTTCCAGATTTCTTCGGTCACGAGCGGCGCGAGGGGCGCCATAACCCGCATGAGCACTTCGAGAGCCGTGTAGAGCGTATCGAAGGCGGCGTGGTCCTCATTCCAGAAGCGATCCCGGGAGGTGCGCACGTACCAGTTGGTCAGCACGTCCAGGAAGCCGCGCACCCGGTCGCAGGCGGCCGGAATATCGTAGTTATCCAGGTCGGTGCGCACCTTATCGGCCAGGTCCTTAATGCTGGCCAGCAGGTAGCGGTCCATCACATCCAGACCGGAGGGGTCACTCACCGGCTGGGCGCGGTACCCCTCCCCCTTCGAGCACGTCGAGGCGTAAAGCGCGAAGAAGTAGTAGGCATTCCACAGCGGCAGCAGCACCTGGCGCACCGTATCGCGCAGCGCGCGTTCGGTCACGATGAGGTTCCCGCCGCGCACAATCGGCGAATTCATGAGGAAGAAACGCATCGCATCCGCGCCGACCTCATCGAACATTTCGTAAACATCCGGGTAGTTGCGCAACGATTTCGACATCTTCTGGCCGTCATCACCCAGCACGATGCCGTGGGAGATACAGGTGCGGAAGGCCGGGCGGTCAAAGAGCGCGGTGGCCAACACGTGGAGGGTGTAGAACCACCCGCGGGTCTGGCCGATGTACTCGACGATGAAGTCCCCCGGGTAGTGGTCCTCGAACCAGTCCTTATTTTCGAAGGGGTAGTGGACCTGGGCGTAGGGCATGGAGCCGGATTCGAACCAGCAGTCCAAAACATCGGTAATGCGCCGCATGGTGGACTTGCCAGTGGGATCGTCCGGGTTGGGGCGGGTCAGCTCATCGATATAGGGGCGGTGGAGATCCACCTCGCCCTTCTCGTTGCGCGGCAGGCGCCCGAAATCACGCTCAAGTGCTTCCAGGGAACCGTACACATCTTCGCGTGGATAGTTGGGGTCATCGGAGCGCCACACCGGGATGGGGCTGCCCCAGAAGCGGTTGCGGGAAATGGACCAGTCGCGCGCTCCGGCCAGCCAGTTGCCGAATTGGCCGTGCTTGATATGCGCCGGGGTCCATTCGATCTGTTCGTTGAGCTCGACCATGCGATCCCGGAAGGCACTTACCCGCACGAACCACGAAGAGACCGCCTTGTAGATGAGCGGTTTGCGGCAGCGCCAGCAATGCGGGTAGGAGTGCAGGTAGGAGCGTTCTTGGACCAGCACGGCGCGCTCGTTTTCCGGGCGGCGTGCCAGCGGCCCGGTTCCCTCGCGCAGATCGCGGGTGATGGGCAGATTGGCATCAAAAACCTGGGTGCCTTCGTAATCGGGCACCTCGGAGGTGAAACGCCCGGCACCGTCCACCGGCACCACGGGGCGGATGCCCACTTCCTGGCAGGCGAACATATCGTCTTCACCGAAGGCGGGGGCGATATGAACTAGCCCGGTACCGTCTTCGGTGGTCACGAAGTTCCCGGCAATAACGTGGTAAGCATGCGGGCCGGGGGCTTCGTCCGCCGCCCGGTTCATGAAGTAATCGAAAATCGGGGCGTAGGCGCGGCCCACCAGCTGCGAGCCGGGGAAGCGATCCACGACTTCCGGATCTTCACCCAGTTCCTTCGCGTAGGATTCCAGGCGCGCGGCGGAAATAACCACCCGCTCGCCTTCCAGCTTGCCTTCGCGCGGAACCACGGTGAGGTACTCAATATCCGGGCCCACCGCGATCGCCAAATTGGAGGGGAGCGTCCAGGGCGTCGTCGTCCAAATAAGGGCAAGTTCGCCGGTTTCCAGGCGCAGCCCCACGGTCAAGCTGAGGTCCTGGCGGTCCTTGTAGACGTCGTCATCCATCTTCAATTCGTGATTGGATAGCGGCGTTTCGTCATTCCAGCAGTAGGGCAGCACCCGGTAGCCGTCATAGGCCAAGCCCTTGTCGTACAGGGTCTTGAAGGCCCACAGCACCGATTCCATGTAGGTGGTGTCCAGGGTCTTGTAATCGTGGGAAAAATCGACCCAGCGCGCCTGGCGGGTCACATATTCTTCCCATTCCTTGGTGTAGCGCAGCACCGAGGAGCGGCAGGCCTCGTTGAAGGTGGCGATGCCCATATCCTCGATCTCATCGGTGGAATCAATCCCGAGGATACGCTGGGCTTCCAGTTCGGCCGGCAGGCCGTGGGTGTCCCACCCAAAGCGGCGCTCGACCCGGCGCCCCCGCATGGTCTGGTAGCGCCCCACCACGTCCTTGACGTAACCGGTGAGAAGGTGACCGTAATGGGGCAGGCCGTTGGCGAACGGCGGGCCGTCGTAGAAAACGAATTCATTGGAGCCGTGCGGCCCGGATTCACGCTGCTCAACGGAGGACTGGAACGTATTGTCTTTCTTCCAGAAAGCGAGGGTGCCTTCTTCCATCTTCGGGAAGTTCGGGGAGGCGGGCACGCCGCCCTCGCGATGAAGCGGATACATATCCACGCGGTGTCTCCTCGTGTCTCAAACCTATTCGGAATGAGGACGACGCCGGATATCCGGTACCGCGGTACCACCTCATTTGCTACTCGCCGCACGCGTGGTACGGCGGGTAACCGCTTCATTAGGACGCTGACGGATCCACCCGCTCGGTTCTACTGGGCTGCGGGGCAGGGCCGCGCGGCTGTTCTTCCGAGAGCTCACCGGTGATTGCCGGGTCATAGCCAACGCCGCTCATTGTAGCCCTTCCGCGCGCGGGGCGCATCTAGCTTCCGGGTGGCGGGCGGACCGGTGGGGATGGGTGCGACGGCGCAGCTCCGGCGGGTGGTTCGCGGGGCGGCGCAAGCGTGGCGGGCGGCGCCCCGGGCCCCGTGGCAGGCTCCGTGGTGATGCGCGCCAATTCGCGCATCTGCGGGGAATCCGCGTTTTCCAAATATTCCGAATGCTGGGAGAAGAAACCGCCGCGCCCGGAGAAATGATGCGCGGTGAAATCCGGGTCCTGGCGCGGATTGAAGCCGAGCGCGTCGGTATGCCCGCCCGACACCGCTCCCCCGCCCAGCGCATTGACCACGTTAATAATGTCTTTCTTATTGGAAAGGACATGATTGGAGGCGGCGCTTCCGGCCCCGTGCGCCCCGGTATTCATATCCCATCCTTCGGCCACAACCCCGGGTGTTCCGTACACCACAAGGGTATCGACGACGCCGTGCCTAGCCTGCTCCGCGGCCGCTGAGGCCGTCACCGAACCGTAGGAATGCCCCAGCAGATTGATACGCGGGCAATCTTCCCCGCGGACCTGGGCAATTCCCTCCGCGAAGCGCGCGAGGCTGGCCGCGCCTTCCCGGGCCCGCGCTGGGGTGTAGAGAGAGGAATCCAGCGCACTTTGCGGGGCGGCGTAATCAAACCAGGTCACCACCGCCGGGCTTCCCGTTTCCCCGCGAGCGGTGAGAATTTCCTGCTGGAGGGTAGCCAAGCGGCCGGCTGCTTCCATATGGGAATCGAGGGAATTCACCACATTGGTGGTCATCCCACCTACCTCAATGGTGATAGACGAGGCAGTATCCACATTCCCTTGAGATAGGGCCACCTGGATGGTGCGCAATTCTGCACCGGTTCCGGTACGGGCTCGGTTCGGCCCGCGGTACACGAGGAGTTGGCGTGGCTGGCCGGACTGGGCGGACTGTGCGGGGCCTGCCAGCGGGGAGGAACGCGGCGCGGGTGAGTGCGCCGGAGCTGCGCGCCCCGCGGACAGTCGCGCGGCGGACGAGTGCGCCGCGGATGATCGCCCCGTGGTTCGCGATGAGTACAGCTTTGAATCACGGGGCGAAGCGGACCGAACCGGGGCCGCGGAGATATGCTCGCGCCAATTGCGATCCAGGCAGCGCTGGGTGCGGATCATGGCGTAAGCAGCCAGGTTGGCGGTTATGGTGGCGTAACGCAGCTGGGCCGCACCAAGCTGTGCGGTGCGAATCTCCCGATCAGTTTTCCCTAAATTACCCTCAAGATCCGCCCGGGCGCTGGCGATCTCCGCGGAGAGCTCGGCCAGGATCGGATCGTAGTAGGCGCGGGCCATCTCTTCGTCATGGCGGGCAACGGCAATATTGGCGCGGTCCCGCACCGCATAGGGTATTCCGTCTAAATTTCCCAGATCCTGGGGGTAATGCGCGAGCACATAAGAGCGCTCGGCATCGCCCAGGGATGCCCACCAGGCCTGCACATAGGCCGCACTTTTCCCGACCGGCACCCGCCCGACCGAATGGTAGTGGTTGGTGCGAGCGTCCGGGGCTATCTGCCCGGCTGCCAGCTGGGTAAAAACCGTGTCCAGATAGCTGAGGGTATTATCGGCCGACCCGTAGGCTGCCTCTACCTCCGCCCTAATCCGGACCGCTACCTGGCGGCGTTCCCAATCCACTACCCCGGTGGCATCCGCGCCATCGAGCGGATCGACAACCTCACCGGTGGGGGTGATCTCCATTCCGGAAGCCGCCGCCCGGGAAAGGGCTTCGCTCACGGCCGTTTGGGTGCGGGTGATTTTATGCTGGGCCTCCCCGAGAGCCTGGATGAGGTGGTCGATATGGTCGGTGTGCGCGGCGGCGCGCGCGGCCAGGGCCCGCACATCGGAGAGGAAGGCACGCGCCCCGTAACCTTCCCACTCCCCCGCCAAGGAGCGCGCGGCTAGCTGGCGCAGCTGCCAGCTGGCTTCTTCACAGCGCCGGCGTACGGCCGCCACCTCACCGAGGACCGCTCCGAGCAGGGCCCCGTTCCAGCTGCATAGTTGCCCCCACGTCACCCTGAGATCTTTCATCTTCCAACCCCCGCGATATCCAAACCAGAAATATTCGTGCCCGCAATATCCAGGGCAGAAATATCCGCGCCTGCCCCGCCGTCTGCCTCCTGGTAGATGCGCCAGGCCAGGGCGAGGGAGGCAGCTAGCTCATCGGCTCGGGCCGCGATATCGCGGGTACGCCTATCCAGGGCCGCGCATCCCGCGCTCACGCTGGCCGGCGGCGGGGTGCCAGCCAATGCCGCCGCTACCGCTCCTGGCACGGTATCCACCCGCAGCGGGGCCAGCGCGGCACTCACGTCCGCGAGCGCGGCGCGCAGCTCCGCCGTTGCAGATTCCGTGATAAGAACACCATCCACCGTGACCTCCCCTTGTTCGCTCCTGTTTCCTTCGCGCTGGCTACGTTTGACTTCTGTGCGCTGGCGCCGCTTACTTTCGTTGAACTGGCGTCGCTTGTTTTCTGGGCGCCGGCTCCTCCTGCCAAGCGCTTGAGCCGATGGTGTCAGGCAGGGAAAGATCCGTCCAGGGCCCATCCACAGGCGGAGTTCGGCGCGTGTAGTTATCCACAGGTAGGGGCGCGGTAGGGTGAAGTGTGCGTGTTTTAGTGACTTATTTTGAGCCTTTTGGTGCCGATACCGAAAATGCGAGCCGGGAGGCAGCGCTGCAAGCCATCCCTCATCTTCGAGATATGGATCTTCCTTGCGAGGTGGAGGTCGCGACGGCCATGTTGCCGGTGGTGTTCGCGAGCGCCGGGAAGGTGCTGGCCGAGGCGGTGGAACGTTTTCACCCCGATGCGGTCATTGCCATCGGAGAAGCGGGCGGGCGTAGCGCTATCACCCCGGAGCTCCAAGCTTTTAATGAGAATATCGCCCGAATTCCGGATAATGCGGGAGCTCAACCTGATGGCGAACCCGTGATTCCGGGCGGGCCTGCTATCGCCACGAGCCCCGTGCTGGTGGCGGATATTACTCGCGCTATTAACGGGGCAGGTATCAATGCGGAAACGAGCCGAGATCCGGGGCGCTACCTCTGCAATAACATTGCCTACCGCGTGGTCCAGCTTCCTGTTCCCGGCCTCTTCATTCACGTACCGGCCCTGCGCACCGTCGGAGTGGCCACGGTGGGCGCGGAAACCGACGCACCGTCCGCAGCGGTGTCCCAGCCCGCGCCGCAGCCCGCACCACGGACCAAGACGGCGCACGCCGCACCACTAACCGACACGGCGCACGCCGCACCGTCAGCCGAGACCGCCGCACCGGCGCTCCCCCGGCCTGCCACCACCTTTGATGAGCTCGGCCGCGGGATCGCCGCGGCGATTGCGGAGCTTGCCCGGCAGGTCGCCGAGAAACTGTAACCTCCGGCCACTACTCCCCATCCAGCCCGGAGGAGGGTAGGTCTACCACGTCGCTGCCGGTACGGGCCACCGTCCACGAATTCGCCTGGGCCACGGGGCGGATAACCACCGAATCGATATTGACGTGGGCGGGGCGGGAGAGCATCCATACCACCGTCTCAGCAATATCCTCGGCAAGGAGCGGCTCAGCTACCCCGGCATAAACGTTCTGGGCTGCGGCATCTGATCCGAGTCGATTCTTAGAAAATTCCTCCGTCATCACCATGCCGGGGCGCAGCTCCATGAGCCGTACCGGTTCGCCCACCAGTTCCAGGCGCAGGGTGTCTTTAATCATGCGTTCGGCGTGCTTGGCCGCCGTGTATCCGGCCCCGCCCACGTAGGTTTCCTGCGCCGCAGTAGAGGTCACAAAGAGGATGCTGCCACCGTTCTCCCGCATATGCGGGAGTAGGGCCCGGGTGAGGCGCAGGGTACCCAGTACGTTCACGCGGTACATCCACTCCCAGTCCTCGATTTTTGCGTCCGTCACCTTGTCTTGCCCGCGGGCCCCACCGGCGTTATTGACCAGGGAGTCCACCCCGCCGGCTTCCGCTACGGTGGCGGCGAGCCGTGCGACGTCGCCTTCCTCCGTCAAGTCCGCAACCACGTAACTGCACCCGGTTTGTTCGGCGAGCTGGCGGAGCCGATCTTCGCGCCGTGCGGTGGCGATCACCTCGAATCCAGCCGCGCGCAAGGCGCGGACGCTCGCCGCCCCGATGCCGCTGGACGCTCCGGTTACAAGTACTCGATGTGACATGTCAAACCCTCCGTTCTGCCGGGTGAGAGCCACGCCGGCCATAAAACACCTTTCTTCAGCCTAAAATAAAACGCGGAGAGCATACCCGGTGTTCGCTCAGCGCCGCTGCGGGAGCACCGGGCCTAGCTGGTAGAAAGGAATTGCTCGTGATCGGCTTTATTGGAACCGGACATATGGGCGGGGCCCTGGCGCGCGGGGTGCTTGCCGCGGGCGCGGATCCGGCGTCCGTCGTCGTTTCTGCGAAAGATGTGCAGGCGGCGCGCGACTTCGCGGAGGAAACGGGGGCGCGCCCGGCCACCTCGAATACCGAGCTGGTCACGGCCGTGGGTGACGGAATCGTCGTCGTCGCCGTGAAACCGTACGCGGTTGCGGATGTTCTAGAAGAAATTAACGACGTCGCACGGGAATCTGGCACCGTTATCGTCTCCATCGCGGCGGGCCTTGAGCTTGCCACCCTCGCCCGCCATCTCGCCCCGGGTCAGCCGCTCGTGCGCGCCATGCCGAATGTGGCTGCCAGCGTGCGTGCCTCCATGACGGCGTTGTGCTTCTCGAGTTCCGTCACCCCCGCCCAGCAGGACGCGGTGCGGGAGGTCTTCGCCGCCGTGGGTGCTCATATCACCCTGGAAGAAAAACATTTTTCCGTTTTTTCCGCGCTCGCCGGATGTTCCCCGGCTTTCACTTTTACCTATATTGATGCCCTCAAACGTGCCGCCGTTGCCGATGGGCTCCCGGCCGCGCAGGCGGTGCGCATCGCCGCGCAGGCGGTGGAAGGTGCGGCGCGTCTGGTGCTCGCAAGTGAGCTTTCTCCGGCCGATTTGGCCGATACGGTGCAGTCCCCGGGGGGCACCACCGTGGCCGGTGTGGTGGAATTAGAACGCGCCGGTTTCGGGGCGGCCGTCGTGCGCGGCGTGCAAGCCAGTATCGATAAAGATAGGAATCTCAGCTAAATGAACGGACTGTCAATCCTCGGCTTCGCTGGGATTTTCCTGGTGGTGCTGCTGCTGTGGGGAATTTCCATGCTGCGCGAAGCCCGCTCGCTGCGTTTTATGCGCACCCACGAATGGACCGCGGAAGAAAAAGAACGTATTTTGACGGCCGCGGCGGAGGGAACCGCCACCGCCATGCGCGCCGTGAAGAAAATCCACCCCATCTTGACCGCGCGCCACGCTCGCCTCGTGGTGCACGATCTGGAAAGCGAAGCCGCTGAGGCTCGCCGGCGCGCCAAGCGTGCCAAACCCGGGACCCGCGCGTCCCGCTCTATCCGCGATACTGACGCAAAGGAGAGGTAGCTCGCCTTTTAACTCCACGTTTTCCAACGGTTCACATTGACTCGATAGATACATATATGGCGACGTGTCCGAGCTGAGATGCGCCGAGCCATATTTTGACTTCACTACCTGATGGGAACAGATATGAAGCGTTTTGCGGGCGTCGCCCTGCTCGTTGCCGGACTCGCGCTGTCCGGATGCTCAACCAACCCGCCCTCCGATGCGGCTTCCTCCCCCGCCAGCGGCCCGGCCCCGGTTCAGAATGCGAACCCGGATGCTTCGGTGCACGTTGGTTTTATTTTGGAACCCACCGGCCTGGATCCGACCTCGGTTTCCGGCGCGGCTCTCGATCAGCTTGTTATCGATAATGTTTATGAAGGACTCACCCGCCGCGCCGAAAATGGTGATATTTTGCCGGCTCTGGCCACCTCCTGGGATATTTCCGAGGATGGGCTCAACTACACCTTCCATCTGCGCGAAGGGGTGAAATTCCACGACGGTTCCGATTTTGATGCCGCGGATGTGGTGGCCACCCTGGAAGCTTCTGCTGCTGAGGGGTCGAAGAATCCCGATCATAAGCTCATGCGAACGTTTAAATCAGCGCAGGCTTCCGACCCGCATACCGTCGTCGTCACCCTTTCCGAACCGAATATGAATTTCTTGGACAGCATGTCCACGGACGCCGCCATGATGGTGCCCTCCGATAATACGGTCGATTTGAATAAGGAATCGAACGGCACCGGGCCGTTCACCATCGGTGAGTGGAAGACCGGCTCCACCATTACCCTGGAGCGTAACGATAACTACTGGGGCGATCCGGCCGGCACCAAGGAAGTGGTCTACCACTATTACGCGGACCAGACCGCAGCCGCGAATGCGCTCGCCTCGGGACAAATTGATATTCTCACCACCCAGAACACCGATACGGTGGAGCGTTTCGCCGCCGACCCGGCGATTATTACCTCGCAGGGCACCGAAACCTCGTGGATGACGCTCGGCTTCAACCACTCCAACCCGGCGCTGGCCAATAAGGATGTGCGCACCGCTATCCGCAAGGGCATCGATAAGGACGGCCTCATTACCGCGCTCGGCGGGACTATGGTGCGGGTCGGTTCCATGGTCTCCCCCGGGATGGCCTGGTGGAGCGATTCCCTCAACGAGATTGATTCGTATGATCCCCAAGCCGCCCGCGAGCTGCTCAAAAAGGCCGGTTTTGAGAATCTTTCCCTCAACCTGCGGGTGGCCAATAATTACGATTCGGCCATTTCCGAATATGTGGCTGCCCAGCTCAAGGAGATCGGCATTAATGTGACGATTGATCGGATGGAGTTTTCTAGCTGGCTCGATGAGGTCTACCGCGGGGGAAATTACGATCTGACCATGGTGCTCCACGTGGATCCGTGGACCCTCACCTACTATTCCAACCCCAGCTATTACTGGCATTATGACAGCGCGCAGGCCCAGCAGCTCAATAAGGAAGCGATGACCGCCAGCTCGCTGGAAGAACGCGATAAGAAGCTCGGTGAACTGGCCGCTTTCGTTTCCGAAGATGCTGCCTCGGATTGGCTCTACAGCCCCAAGGCCATTATTTTCTCCCGGGAAGGGGTCTCCGGGTTCCCGACCAACCGGACCGGTTCTCGCTTCTACGCCGCTGATATTCAGGTTGCGCGTTAATGGCTGAACCACTCGCGCTCGCGCAGGTGCCGGGGGTGCATAGCGCCTCCGGCACCGTGGACCGCGAAACGGTGCTCCGCACCACGACGTCGCGCACCGCCCGCATCGTGCTCGCCGCGCTGGGGTGGGCGGTGGCGGCGTTATTCCTCGCCTCCTTCGTTATTTTTTTCGCGCTCCACACCCTGCCCGGTGACCCGGCTGTCATTATCGGGGGCCTGGATGCTACCGATGCGCAAATTGAGGCGATTCGGGCTGAGCACGGCTGGGATCGCCCGCTTATCATCCAGTACCTGAGCTGGTTAGGTGCCGCCCTCACCGGCGATTTCGGCACCTCCCCCTTTTCTTCCCTTTCCGTGACCCACGAGCTCGTCACGAAGCTCCAGGTCACCGTGCCGCTCGCGCTCATGTCCTTGAGTTTGGCGGTTATTTTTGCCCTTCTTATCGGGGTGTATGCCGCGGCTCGTTCCACCACCCTGGCCGGGCGCCTGGTCTCCTGGCTTTCCCAACTGGGTATCGCGGTCCCTACGTTCATCGTGGGGATGCTGCTCGTTATGTACCTGGCGACCCCGCTCCATCTTCCCTCCACCGGGTTCCCGCGTGAGGGATGGGGCGATCCGGGTGCGGCGCTCCGTAGCCTCGTTCTGCCCGCCATTACCCTCGCGATTCCGCAAACGGCGGGACTGGTGCGCTACGTGCGCTCCGCCGTGCTGGAACAGCTCGGCCAGGATTATGTGCGCACCGCCCGCGCCCAGGGGATGAGCCGCCGGCGCGCCCTCCTCACCCAGGCGCTGCGGAACGCCTGGCTTCCGCTCCTCGCCGTTATTGCACTTGACGCCGCGGCCCTCCTCATGGGCACCGTGGTGGTTGAACAGGTCTTCGCCCTTCCCGGCATCGGGCACCATCTGGTTGCTAGCGTATCGACCCGCGATATTGTTACCGTCCAGGGCTTCCTCATGGTGCTCTCCGGGGCGGTTATTCTCCTCATGATGCTCTCCAATGTGGCCTCCCGCCTCCTCGACCCGAGAGTGAGGTTGCGATGAGTACCCCGTCTCCGGCTCTGCGGGCTCTCTCCGCGGCTTCCCCGTGGCGGGCCCGGTTGCGGGCGCTGCTGCGCAATCCGGCCGGCCTCATCGGCACCGTGGTGGTGGCGGCGGTGCTGGCAACGTTCCTGCTGTCCTTTATTTGGGTGCCTTATGATCCCGAAAGCGTGGATGCGCGGGCGTCCTGGGCCCGCCCGAACGGGGCGCATTGGTTCGGTGCCGACCAGCTGGGGCGTGATATTTTCTCCCTCATGGTGCTCGGTTCGCGGGTCGCGGTGCTCACCAGCGTGGGCGGGGCGGCGGTGGCCCTGGTGGTCGGGCTGCTCCTCGCCTCGATTATCGTGTATGCCCCGCGTTGGCTCGGTTCCCTAACGGAGCGGCTCACCGATGTGTGGGTCGCGTTCCCCACCCTCATTATTGCCCTCATTCTCGTCACCGCATTTTCCGGCTCCACCCTCACCTCCACCGTTGCCATCGGGCTGGGTTCTGCCCCGGCGGTCACCCGCACCGTCCTGCCCGAATTGCGCCGTGCCACCGCCTCCGACCACGTGCTCCTGGCGGTGGCCGCGGGGGCGCGTTCCTGGTGGATTCTTTCGCGCCATATTTTCCCGGCGATCACGCCCACGCTGATCGTGCGTGTCACCCAGATCATGGGAACGGCCACGCTGGCGGAAGCGGGGCTGTCCTACCTGGGGCTGGGCACCCCGCCGCCCACGCCGTCCTGGGGGCGGATGCTTTCCACCTACCAGAGTTTCATGTATTCCCACCCGACGGTTATTCTCATTCCGGCCACCGCGATTGTCCTGACGATTATCGGATTTAACCTCTTGGGGGACGGCCTGCGCGACGTACTCGATCCGCGCGGAAGGGAGACACGATGAGCCTTCTTGAGGTACGTGATCTCACCGTGGCTTTCGGTTCCACCGAAGTGGTGCGGGGAGTGTCCTTCACGGTGGAGGCCGGGGAGCGCGTCTGCCTTATTGGGGAATCCGGGTCTGGAAAATCGATGACGGCGATGGCGATCCAGGGGCTCCTCCCCCGGGCGGCGCGCGTGACCGGTTCGATTCGTTTCGAGGGGCGCGAATTGGTGGGTGCTTCGGATGCGGAGTTCCAGAAAATTCGGGGGCGCCGTATCGGCTGTATTTTCCAGGAACCGCATACGGCGCTCAATCCGGTGGTGCGCATTAAGCACCAGTTAGTGGCGGCCTCGCGTATTCATACGGGATTAAAAAAATCGGCGACGACGCAGCGGGCCAGCGAGCTGGCCCGCATGGTCGAGCTCCCTAGCCCCGAGCGTATTATTAACCGCTTCCCCCATGAGCTTTCCGGAGGGCAACGCCAACGCGTGGTTATTGCCATGGCGATGAGTTTGGCCCCCGCCCTCCTGATCGCCGACGAACCGACAACCGCCCTGGATGCCACGGTGCAGGCCCATATTTTGCAGCTCATGGATGATGCCGCCCGCGAGCACGGCACCGCCGTTCTTATGATCACCCACGATATGGCGGTGGCCTACCACACCTCCGAACGCATCCTCGTGCTGCGCCGGGGCGAATTGGTGGAAGAAGGCAGCGCCGAAGATATTTTGCTCCGCCCCGTCCATCCCTACACCCAGGGCCTCGTGGCCGCGGCTCGTGCCACTAGTTTGCAGCGCCCGGCAGGGCGGGGCGGCGATACGCAGGCGGGTGATCCGCGAAGCTCGCTGGTGCCCGGAGGTGACCAATCATGACAAGCACACCGGAAAAAACCTGGGATCCGCGCGAGGCCGCCCTGCGCATAACCTCCCGCGCACCGTTGGAAAAGGACTGGCCCGTTGAAGCCGGGGATGTGCTGTTCAGCTGCCAGAACGTCACTAAATCCTACGGAAGCACCCTGGCTCTGGCACCCACGTCTTTCGACGTACGTGCGGGGCGGTCGCTGGGAATTATTGGCGAATCCGGCTCGGGGAAAACCACGCTTAGCCGCATGATGCTTGGCTTACTTGAGCCGAGCGGCGGATCGATCACCTACCGGGGCCAGGAGGTGCGCTACGGGAAGCTCGGGGTAACCCGGTTGCGCCACGAAGTCCAGCTGGTGCTGCAAGATCCTTTTGCTTCCCTCAATCCGCGTATGACGGTGGGCCGGATTATTGAAGAACCGCTGCGTCTGCTGCGCGTTCCCGGCAAACACCGGGAGATGGTGCGTGATGCGCTGGCCGCCGTGGATCTCAACCCGGAGTGGGGCTCGCGCTATCCGCATGAGCTTTCGGGCGGGCAACGCCAGCGGGTGGCAATTGCACGCGCCGTGGCCTGCCAACCCAAGGTTCTTATTGCCGACGAGCCCGTCTCCGCCCTCGACGTGTCGGTGCGGGCCACCGTCCTCGAGCTTCTCCATGATCTGCGCGCCCGCCTTGATCTCACCCTCATTGTCATCTCTCATGACTTGGGCATTGTCCAGAATCTGTGCGAGGACACCCTGGTGCTGCGCGGGGGCGCCGTCGTCGAATATGCCCCCACGGCGCAGGTACTGGAGCACCCGCGCCACCCCGCCACCCGGGAACTTATTGCGGCGGTGCCGCTGCTGCCCGAAGCGCCACGACCGGAGAATGCCGCGCCGTCCGCCGTGCCCACCGTGCCCACCGTGCCCACCGTACCCGCCACGCCCACCGCGCCCACCGTATCCGCCACACCATCCGAGGGAGACGATGACCTATGAGCCTGCGCATCCTGCACCTGTCCGATACCCATCTTCTAGCCGAGCGCGCCCGCCATTACGGAAAAATTGACACCTCCGGGCTGCTGGAAGCGGCCGTGGCCGGCGCCGGCGAGCTCGCGCCCTGCCACGCCATCGTGGTCTCCGGGGATATTTCCGATGACGGCACCCCCGCGTCCTATACCTTCGCGGCCCGCACCCTTGCCCCGCTCGCGCAACGGTGGGGTGCACCGGTGATTTGGGCCTGCGGGAATCATGACCGGCGTGCGGCGATGCGCGAGGCCCTCGGCCTGCCCGGCGCGCCCCTGGACCCGATTTTTTCCGTCACCGATATCACGGTGGGAGAAGCGCGCTGGCGCTTCGTTGCGGCAGATAGCTCCGTTCCCGGGCGCGGCTTCGGCTACCTCGGCGATCAGATTCACCATATCGAGGATGCCGTGACCAACGCGAACGGTGCGCCCACGGCGGGCGGCGCACCCACGGCGGGCGGGGCGCCGTCACCGGCCGGCGCCGGTGGGTACTTCCGCGGGGCGGGCGATGAGCCGCTCCACTCTGTCCTCGTCCTCCATCACCCGCCGCTGGCGGCCCCCACGGTGCTCCACGGGGCACTGCGCCTCATGGATGCCCCGCGCCTGGCGCAGGGTTTCCAATCCTGGGAGGTGGCGCCCGACCTCGTGCTGGCGGGTCACTACCATCTGGCCGGGCGTGGGCGCGCTGGCGGGGTACCGGTGGTGGTTGGCCCGGCCCTCGCCAATGAAACCACGCTCGGGCGGGGTCCCGAATGGGAAAGCGCGCGAGCCCGTTCGGCTTTTTCGGTGGTGCAGCTAAGCGAGGCCAGTATCCAGCAGGATATTACCTACCTGGATGGTTCCGTGGCGGCACCGTCTGGCGGCATCGAACCGGGCGAGGAAATCTTTGCGTATAGTCCGGAAGAAGTGGTGACTATCGGGAGGCGAGCCGGGCGGCCCGGCTGGAGCCCGAGCGACCCGCTGGCCTGGGACGGCCCGGGTTCCTACCTCCTGGAAAACACGCTTGATACCGGATCGAAAGGACAGTGATGACTTCCCCACGCCTGCCCCTCGGCCTGCATAATCTCCGTTCCTTGGGCGGCACCCCGGTGGCCGGCGGGCATATCCGCGAGCGCGCCCTGCTGCGTTCCTCCGCGGCGTTCCGCCACGATGACAGCCTGGGAGATTTTTTGAGAGCGCAGGGTATTACCGGCGTTATTGATTTGCGCGACGACGCTGAACGCGCCGGCACCACCAATTGGGCAGATTACGGGGTGAGCGTTGCCTCTGTGCCTATTTTCAACAATCAGCTTGCCCACCTGGAGTGGTCTGAACTCGCCGACCTGTATATGCAGATGGCTCGAAATTTCGGTGGGCAATTGGCGCAGGCGGTCACCGCCGCGGCGGAATTATCGGCCGAAGGCGGGGTGCTTATCCACTGCACCGCAGGTAAGGACCGCACCGGGGTGGTCACCGGGCTTATCCTCTCCATCCTCGGGGCGAGCCGCGAAACAATCCTGGCTGATTACCTCACTTCTGCCACGGCGCTGGGCGAAAGCTACCAGGAAGATCTTGCTTTCGTGATGGGGCGCGAATATATCCCGGGGGCCGCCGCGCACCGCGCCGTATACGTGACCGAAGAAGCCTTGAGCGCCGCCACGGTGCGCATTGAAGCGGCCGGCGGGGCGCGCGAGTACCTCCTCGGGCACGGGATTGATCCGGCGGTGTTTGACCTGTTGCGCGCCCACCTGGTGGAACCGGATACCAGCCGCTAACGGCGCCCGGGCACCGCGCGCCGTAGCTGCGCCGTCGCCCCTCTCACGTATGGCGCAGTTTCCCGCAGCGCACGGGGCGTGAAACAATAGCCCCATGACTAGTTTTAACCAAGAGTCCGAACTCCTCGATCACACGGAGGTACCGGACCGTGCCACTCTCGACGGTCTTGAAACTACCTGGAGCGAACGGTGGGAAGAAGAAGGCACCTATGCTTTCGACCGCACCGCTACCCGTTCCGAAGTATTTTCGGTAGATACCCCGCCGCCCACGGTTTCTGGCTCGCTGCATATCGGCCACGTTTTTTCCTACACTCACACCGATACCGTGGCCCGCTACCAGCGCATGCGCGGAAAATCGGTGTTCTACCCGATGGGCTGGGATGATAACGGCCTGCCTACCGAGCGGCGCGTTCAAAACTACTACGGGGTGCGCGGGGATGCGTCCCTCCCCTACGACCCGAATTTCGTGCCCCCGCACCAGGGCGGCGCAAAATCCATTAAGTACGCCGACCAAGTACCCATTTCGCGGCGTAATTTCATCGAGCTGTGCTGGAAGCTGTCCGAAGAGGACGAAAAACAATTTGAAGCCCTGTGGCGCTACCTGGGGCTGTCCGTGGACTGGAAGCAGAATTACCAGACCATCGGAGAGAAGGCCCAGAAGGTAGCCCAAACCGCCTTCCTGCGTAACCTCGCGCGCGGGGAAGCCTACCAGGCGCAGGCCCCGGGCCTGTGGGATATTACCTTCCAAACCGCGGTGGCGCAGGCCGAGCTCGAGGCCCGCGATTATCCGGGTGCCTATCATGCCCTGGCTTTCCACGGTGCGAGCGGCGACGTCGTCATCGAAACCACCCGCCCGGAGCTGCTGCCCGCTTGCGTGGCCCTCATCGCGCACCCTGATGACACCCACTACCAGCATCTTTTCGGGACCACGGTGCGCGTGCCGATTTTCGATATGGAAGTTCCGGTGCTCGCCCACCCCAAGGCGGAAATGGACAAGGGCGCCGGTATCGCCATGTGCTGCACCTTCGGCGATGTCACGGACGTGGAGTGGTGGCGCGAATTGCAGCTGCCGCTACACAATGTGCTTGGTAAGGACGGACGCCTGGTGCGCGATACCCCCGAGTGGATCACCTCGGAGGCCGGGCGCGCCATGTACGCGGATATGGCCGGGAAAACCACCTTCTCCGCCCGTAAGGCACTGGTGGAAAAACTCAAGGAAACCGGGGAAATGATCGGTGATGAGAAGCCGACCATGCGTAAGACCAACTTCTTTGAGAAAGGCGATAAGCCGCTCGAAATTGTTACCTCACGCCAGTGGTACATCCGCAACGGTGGGCGTTCCCACGTGGAAAGCAACGGCAAGGAGCTACGCGATAACCTTATTGAGGCCGGTAACCAGCTGGCTTTCCACCCCGATTTCATGCACGTGCGCTACGACAACTGGGTCAAGGGGCTCAACTCTGACTGGCTTATCTCCCGCCAGCGTTTCTTCGGGGTGCCGATTCCGGTGTGGTACGAGATTTCGGAGAACGGCGAAGTAAAGTACGACGCCGTCATTACCCCGGAGGAATCCAGCCTTCCCGTGGATCCTTCCAGTGACGTGCCAGCCGGCTATACCGAAGATCAGCGCGGCAAGCCGGGCGGCTTCGCCGGGGAAACCGATATTTTGGATACCTGGGCCACGTCGTCACTCTCCCCGCAGATCGCCGGGGGCTGGCTCACCGATGAGGATCTTTTCGAGCGCGTGTATCCCATGGATGTGCGCCCGCAGGGTCAAGACATTATCCGTACCTGGCTCTTCTCCACCGTGGTGCGCGCGCACCTCGAATTCGGGGACCTACCCTGGAAGCACGCCACGATCTCCGGGTGGATTCTGGATCCAGACCACAAGAAGATGTCCAAGTCCAAGGGCAATGTGGTGACCCCTATGGATCTGCTGGTGCGGCACGGTGCGGACGCGGTGCGCTACTGGGCTGCCTCCGCGCGCCTGGGCGTGGACGCCGCCTTCGACGAAAAGCAGATGAAGGTGGGGCGCCGTCTGGCCATGAAGGTGCTCAACGCCTCGAAGTTTGCGCTGGGCATGGGCGGGGAAGGCTCACCGGTCTGCCTGGATGCTTCCCGCGTGACCGAGCCGATTGATCGGGCTCTGCTGGCCGATCTGGCGCGCGTGGTGGAGGAAGCCACCGCCGCTTTTGAGGCTTTTGATCACACCCGTGCTCTGGAAGTGGCCGAAACGGCCTTCTGGACCTTCTGTGATGATTACCTGGAGCTGGTCAAGGATCGCGCCTATTCGGATACGCCGGAGGCGGAGAGCGCCCGGGTGACGCTGGCGATTGCGGTGGATACTTTCCTGCGCTTGCTGGCGCCCTTTATCCCCTATGCCACCGCTGAGGTGTGGAGCTGGTACCGTACCGGTTCGGTGCACCGGGCGCCGTGGCCGGAGGCGGCGCCGCTGCGCGAGGCAGCGGGTTCCGGGAATGCGGAGCTGCTCGAGGTGGCAGGTCAGGCACTCACGGTGCTGCGCGGCGTGAAATCCGCGGCGAAGGTGTCACAGCGCACCAGTTTCGCTCGGGTGGAGCTGCGCGGAAATACCGCACTGCTCGAGGAGGTGCGCGCGGACCTGGTGCGCGCCGCCCACGTGCGCGGGGAGCTCCGCTTCACGCCGGATACGCAGGCCAGCGAGCAGATCACCATCGGTGATTACGAGCTGGACGAGCCGGAGCCGAAGCGGAAGTAGCGTCGCAAGAACAACGGCGCGAAGGCGCAGCGCTCCACATAGCGTGGCGCGCGATTGAGTGAATCCTGGTGGCGGGT
Source organism: Actinotignum urematis (assembly GCF_051264595.1). NCBI lineage: Bacteria > Bacillati > Actinomycetota > Actinomycetes > Actinomycetales > Actinomycetaceae > Actinotignum > Actinotignum urematis. The sequence continues at coordinate 272,658 of NZ_JBOZBG010000001.1, forward strand.
CTGCGAAAGCGGGCCCGCCACTTCGCGTACATGAAAAGATTCTCATGATTGTTTCCTGGCCCCGTCATCTCGCTCCGGTGTACTTAGGGACATGACAACTCGTGTGAAACTTCTTGCCGTACTTCTCGGGCTGGCGCTCCTCGGTTTCTTGGGGATGCAGCTTGCCCACGCCGTGAGCGGGAGCGGCACCCAGTCGGTGGGCCCCGCCGTCACCGTCACGGCGCCGTCTTCCCCGTCCGCTGGCGGCACTGGTGCCACTGGTGCCGGCAGCACCGCGTCGGCTTCTGCGCCCACGGAGCGCCCGCCGCTCAACAACGCACAGCGCGCCACCCTGCGCAGTCTTTTGGTTGATGTAGCCGAAAATGCGCACCTGTTCACCGGTGATGCCCCAAATAGTACGACGACGCCGCCCGCGGGCACTGCCCCGTCCCCCGCTAACGTCGCCCCGGCGCCGGCGCCAGTCCCCGCCCCGGCAGCGCCGGCACCCGCGCCGCAGCGAGTGGCACCGGCTCCCGCGCGCCCCGCACCGCCCCAGTACTCCGATAATGACTGGGACGATGATGACGCGGATGACGATGATTGGGATGATAACGACGATGACGACTGGGACGACGAGGACGACGACTAAACCAGTCACACACCCCGGCACTACCGCCTGAGCTAGCAGCACCGTTCCTTCACCCAGAAGGCCGCGCTGCCTTAGCTCAGGCGGTAGCCCATTCCCCGCACCGTTTCGATACGGTCCCGCCCGATTTTCCCGCGCAGATAACGCACGTACACATCCACCACATTGGAACCGGGATCGAAATCGTAACCCCAGACCCGGGAGAGCAGTTGCTCGCGGGATAGCACCTGCCCCGGGTGGCGCATGAAGGTTTCCAGCAGGGTAAATTCGCGGGCGGACAGCTCCACCTGTTTCCCGCCCACGTGGGCGTGGTGGGAGAGTAAATCCAGGATGATACCGCCGTGGGAAAGCTGGGTGGCGGAGCTAGCTGGCGCCGGGGTGGCTGCGGCGTCGCGCAAACGCAAACGGATACGCGCGAGCAGTTCTTCGAAAGAAAAAGGTTTCGCCATGTAATCATCAGCCCCGCCCTCGAGCCCGGCTACGCGGTCCGTCACGGAGGTGCGGGCGGTGAGGAGAATAACCGGGGTGTCCAGGCCCTGCCCGCGCAGGCGCTCGAGCACCGCGAAACCGTCAATATCCGGCAGGCCAATATCCAAAATAATAAGATCGAAAGGAATATGAACAGCCAGGTCCACAGCCTCCCCACCGCTTGATGCGGTGGTGGAAGTGTAGCCGGCTGCTTTCAGGCCCTTCGCAATAAAGCGGGCAATGCGCTCTTCGTCCTCGACGATGAGGATGGTGCTCATCATGCTCCCTTCTCCGGTTGTGAGGCTATCACGAACCCAGGTAAACGCTGGGCAAACTCAAGGTAAATACGGATCCCTCCCCCACCCGTGAGCGCACCGTAACTTCCCCACCGTGGGCCCGGGCGATAGAGCTAACAATCGCGAGCCCGAGCCCGGACCCTTCCGAACGCCCGGTATTACGCCCACGCGCAAAACGCTCCATAATACGTTCGGTATCCTCCGGGGCGATCCCGCACCCGGCGTCTTCCACCGTGAAACTCACCCGCCCCGCTACCACGCTTGAAGAAATCTCCACCGGGGTGCCTTCGTCGGAGTATTTGACCGCGTTCGCCGCCAATTGCAGCACCGCCTGGGTGATGCGCTCCGGGTCCAGGTACGCCTGCCCGCTGGCCACGGCGCCCAGGTTCCAGGCGCGCGGGCCCAGCCCGGTGGCTTTATCGAAGATCCGCTCGGTGAGCGCGGCTATATCAACCTCGCGGGGCACCACAAAATCGGATCGCTCAGCTTTCGCGAGGGTGAGTAAATCTCCAACCAGCGAATTCATGCGGTCGAGTTCTTCGAGGGCGAGGGCGCGAGTATCCGCGGCGTCGCTCGGATCGGTGGCATCCATGAGCTCCAGGTGCCCGCGCACGATCGTGATGGGGGTGCGTAGCTCGTGCCCGACGTCGTCTAAAAGTTGGCGCTGATCGGCATCCATGGTTTCCAGGGAATCGAGCATGGTATTCATCGCCGTTGATAACCGCGCCAGGTCGTCGCGCCCTTCCACCGGGACCCGCCGGGACAAATCCGCATTGGCGGTAATATTTTCGGCCGTGGCGCGCAGTTGCTCCACGGGGCGCAGCAGCTGCCCCACCAGTCGCCACGCGATGGCGACGACGCCGATGACGGCCACCAGGTAGACCACCGCTAGCACCGTCATGAGATTCCAGATACGGGCACTAATGACGTCAAGAAGGTAGACGTGCACGAGCGCGCCGGGCTGCGAGTCGGAAAACTGCACCGGCACCACGATATAGCGGTATTCGCGCTGGGCCCCCGCGTAGGTCCCCATCGTTATCTCAGCACTCCGGGTGAGTGGGAGAAGATGGCGCACCAGTCCGGCATCTTCCTCGGGGCGCACCGGGCTGGTATCGCCGCCCACCCAGGCGACTCGCCCATCCACAATCCCCATTTCCCCTTCGGCTTCGGAGAGGACGGTGCGCGAGAGGTAGGTTTCGATGAGTTGGGATGGCCCGGCAAAGGGCTGCCCGGTTTCCGGATCGACTCCGTTTTCGGCCAGTACCCGAAATTCGTCTGCCACCCGCACCAGGGTGGCATCCACCTGGGCGCGCCACATGCGACTTTCGGTGAGGACGACGGCAACGCCGGTTGCCGCCAGCACAACCGCGACGAGCGCGACCATGGTGGCGGCAATCCGAAAACGAATCGTAATAGGACGTGATGTCACATTGTTTCCCGTTCGACGGCGGCGGGCGGGAGCGGCACGGTGTGCACGCCCGTTCGTTCCAGCTTATTCCATTCACTGGCTTTTCCGCGTATTTCTAGCCAGATCGCGCGCACCGTGGCGGCGCTCATCATCCAGGAGAAGGGGAGCCACAGGGGTAGGGCGGGAAGAAGGCGCAGGTCGCGCCAGGCACGATCCAGGATCAGGGAGAGCACCGTTACGCCCAGCGCCATTACCAGTCCCGCTCCCACCAGTACATTCATCCAGTGCGGGGCCGCACCGCTGAGTGCTGCCACTGCCCACACCGCGAGGGTGGCGACCTGGAGCACCGGGGCAACAACGAGCGAGAAAAGATTGATGGGCAGGTAGGCATCAATGGGGCGCCGCCACGGGGAGGTAAGGCGGGAGCGGTGGATGCGGGCGGTCTGGATGAGGCCGCGTTGCCAGCGCACTCGCTGTTTCCACAGTGCGGGCAGGGTGGCGGGAACTTCGGCCAGCACCAGGGCATGGGGCGCAAATTCCACGTCCCAGCCGGCGAAGTGGATCCGCCAGGTGAGCTCGAGATCCTCCCCCAGGGTATCTTCCCGGAAGCCTCCTACCCGGCGCACCGCATCAGCGCGGAAGGCCCCGGAATTTCCTGCCACGATGGGGAGCATTCCCACCAGTGCCAAGGCACGGCGCGTCATGCCGGTTCCGACGTGGGTCATGAGGGCAAGCAGCGCAGTGAGGGGACCGGTGATATTGACCGGCTGGTCATTCCCGCATACGGCGCCCACCCCGGGGTGGCGGAACCCTGCCAGGAGCTCCGGAATGGTGGTGGGGGTGAAGAGTCCGTCAGCATCCACGAAAATAAGGATCTCCCCGGTGGCCTGGGCAATACCAAGATTCAGGGCGCTGCCTTTCCCGCCGTTCGGCTTGCTGAGGAAGGTGACACGCGGATCACTGGTAAACGGTGCGGCAACGGCGGCGGTGGCATCGGTGGAACCATCATCAACGACGATCACTTCCAGACGGCGCCAGCCAGTGGCGAGGATGGAGCGCAAGCAAGCGCCGAGCACCACTTCCTCGTTGTAGGCCGGGATAATCACCGAGACTTTGGTGTGCGCACCGTAGAGCCGGCGGGGCTGCTGGCGCAGCTCCCCCAAGATGGCAGCCGGGTACATCATCCAGGTCACCGCGGTGAGGATGAGGGTGGGTACGGCAAGAATGAGAAGCAGGGTGGTCATGCCGTCACCTCAACGGTGCTGCGAGCTTCCGAAGCAGGCTCCGTGGGTGCGTAAGCCTCCAGGAGCGCGTCCAGTAATTCGGGAGCGTGGGCGCTATGCGCACCGAAGCGGGCATTGATTTCGATAAGGGCAGGGTGGCCTTGGGTATCGCGGCGGATATCCACATCTGCCGCGCCGCTCAGGCCCACCGCCCGCGCCGCCGCGAGCGCCAGCTCGGCGACGTCCGGGGCTTCCACCCGCCGAACCCCGGTCGCATTTCCGTGCTGTCCGGAGGCCAGACTGGTTTTTTCTAGTACGACGACGGTGGGGCGACGCCGCGCACCGCCCCGCGCGCCGCTTCCTGCACCGTTCACTGCCCCGTCGCGCCGCACGCTTCCCGGGGCGGGCAGGTAGAGCTGCGCGCAGTATTCGGTACCGGGCAGGAAGGCGGAGACCATCTCGGTATCGCGCAGTGGCGTGGCGGGTGGGAATGTTGTTTCCAGGCGCACCCCGCGCCCGCCGCGTGCCACCCGCGGGCGTACCACGTAGGGGAAGCCGAGCCAATAAGCGCCTTCCTCGGTGAGGGTGGGAGCCTCCAAACTGCGGGGCACGGCCAGGCCGCTACTCTCCGCTACCCGATGGGTGAGCCATTTATCGGCAGCAATCGCCACCGCGGCGGTGGGGGCTACCGCGATGCGGGCGCGGTGGAGCAGGGCGGTGCGCAGCGGTGCGAGGACGGAGAGTTCTTCATCCACGGTGGGGATGAGGAGGTCAATCGAGTATTCCTCGCAGATGGCGGCCAGTGCGCTCACAAAATCCGGGGCCGTGGCCGGCGGGCATTGGAGAATCCTGAGGCCATCGGGGTGGGGACGGGGCGCCATATCGACGCCGAGCACTGGAATCCCGCGCTCCCCCAGCTGGGTGAGGAGGGAGGAGCCGGCCGGGCCGCTGGCCCCGGTAACGAGCACGCGCGGGCGGGAACTGAGAGGTGAATGATTCATCATGATGGTCCTTATAGGTAAGAGAGGGAGGGAACGGGGCGAAGGACGGTGCGACGGTGCTCGTGGTGCGTGCGGTGTAGCAGAGCAGGAACGGGGCAACGGTGCCCGCGGCGCGCGCAGGCACGTACCCGGGCTGAGAGCACGCCACGAGGATTTAGAGCACACCCCGGAAAGCAGGAATGCGCATCGCCTCAAAAGCTTCCGCGGCCTCCATTTTGGCTTGTTCGCCCCGGAAATTAGCTTTGGCGGTGAGCACGTCGCCGGCCATATACGGCTTGTTCATCTGGTCGGCGTGGATGGCCACCCCGGCGCTTTTCACCCCGGTGTATTCGGTAATATCCACGAATACCTGCGGGGAAAAGTTCGCGGTGGCGGAGGGTGATTCGTAGCAGAGAATCGCCGGGTGGCGCCGCCCGGCCCGCATGGTGGCGCGGTGCACGGCGGTGTGATCCTGGTGCTGGTCATGAGCCGAATGCGTGAAAATAATATCCGGATTGAGGGTGCGGATTTTTTCTTCGATAGCACCGGTAAGGGTATTTTCATGCTCGGCTAGGCGGGTATCGGGCAGGCCGAGGGTGCGCAGCGAGGTCACCCCGAGGAAAGTACCGGCGCGCTGGGCCTCCCCGGCCCGCTCCCCGGCATTGCCTCCCACTGCACCGTCCGCGGCCACGATGGCGTGAATCTCGTGCCCCGCATCGGCCAAGCGCGCCAAGGTACCCCCGCAGGCTAATTCCAGATCATCGGGATGCGCCCCGACGGCGAGGATACGGCGCGTAGGTGCCGCCGCCCCCACCGGAATCCAGCCGCTGATAAGAAGAACAAGCTGGGTGGCCAGCGCCGCGACGGAGCCCAGGCTCACCCACCGTTCTAGGTTCCCGGGCGCGTTCCCGCCCAGCAAAGCGATATTAGCCGGGACGAGGAGGAAAGCACTCCCCAGCGTGAAAAGCTGGAGAGGCCGGAAGGCGCGGATGCGTCGTCGTACTGAAGTTTCGAGAAGGACAACGGATAGGGCCGTTACAAGAAGGAGCACGGCAAGCAGAGCATTCATGGAGATCGTCATGGCTCCAGTGTTCCGCCCCGTGTTAATATCGCGGTGAGGAGGTGATGAGAACTCTCTCATCGCGCCTCCACCCCCGTTTCCCGCGCGTGCCGTACACTTTACTTACTCACGCGTAACCTTGAGGAGAATCATGGCCGAAATCGAGCGGACTGAAGTTTTCACTCCCGGAAAGATTCATATCACCGATGAAATGACGATTCCGTGGGTTTTCCGTAATATCGCACGCGAACAGCCCGAGCGCACCGTGGTGGCGCGCAAAGCCTCACTGGGGCAATGGGTGCCGGTGGCATGGCGGACTTTCGAATCTGAGTATCGCGCGCTGGCACGCGGTTTTATCGCGATGGGCGTCCAGCCCGGGGATCGTATCGCCCTCATGTGCCACACCCGCTACGAATTCTGCGTGGTGGATTTCGCGCTGTGGTCCATCGGTGCGATGGCCGTGACCGTGTACGAAACCGATTCCACGGAGCAGGCTCGCTGGATTGTGGAGGATGCGCACTGCCGCTTCGCCGTCGTCGAAAATCAGCAGATGGCCGCGGTTATGGCGCCGTTCCGGTCCGATTTTGATTTCTTCACCGATATTTTCGTTATTTCTGATGATGACCTGGCCCGGATTTCCGCGCGCGGCACCATGGATCTCGACGCTGAGATTGACCGCCGTATCGATGCGATGCATGCCGACGACGAAGCTACCGTCATCTACACCTCTGGCTCGACAGGCCGGCCCAAGGGTGTGGTGCTCAGCCACCGTAACCTGCTGCACGTCGTTATTAACGGGCCGCTGGATGATAATCTCGCCCCGATCCTCTCCGGCGAGAAGCGCACTCTGCTCTTCCTCCCCATGGCCCATGTTTTCGCGCGTTTCATTAACCTGGTGGCCTTCTACGCGGGTAATACCATCGGGCACTGCCCCGATACCCACAACCTTGTTGAGGACATGAAGTCTTTCAAGCCGCATTATATTTTGGCGGTGCCGCGCGTTTTCGAGAAGATCTATAACGCGGCGGATGCCCAGTCCACCGGCGTGAAGCAAAAGATTTTCCGCTACTACGCGAAAGTGGCGATCGCCTATTCGCGGGCCCTCGATAGCGCGGCCGGGCCTTCGCTGGCGCTGCGGGCCCAGCATGAAGTGGGCGAACGCCTCGTCTACTCCAAGATTAAGGAAATTACCGGCGGGAACCTGGAGAATGTGATTTCGGGTGGCGCGCCGCTGGGGGCACGGCTCGGGCATTTCTTCCGCGGCATCGGAATTAATATTTTTGAAGGCTACGGTGCAACGGAAACGTCCGCACCGACCACGGTGAATCGCTTCAACCACCAGCGGATCGGTTCGGTGGGTCCGGCCTATCCCGGCTGCCACGTGGCTATTGATACCGACGGCGAAGTGCTCGTCAAGGGCGATCACGTTTTCCATAAGTACCTGAATAATCCCGAAGAAACCGCCAAGGCGTTTACCGAAGATGGCTGGTATCGCACCGGGGATCTCGGCAAGATCGAAGATGGCTTCGTGTGGATTACCGGGCGGAAGAAGGAACTTATTGTGACGGCCGGCGGGAAGAACGTCTCCCCCGCAATCCTGGAGGACCGCCTGCGCGGCCACCCGCTTATTTCGCAGGTGGTCGTGGTGGGTGACCAGCGGCCTTTCGTGGGTGCGCTCATCACCCTGGATGCGGAGATGCTTCCCATCTGGCTGAAGAATAAGAATCTGCCGGCCATGTCTGTATCGGAAGCCGTGCACGATCCGCAGATTATCGCCTCGGTGGATCGCGCCATTAAGCGCACCAACGAAGCGGTCTCCCGCGCGGAATCCATCCGTAAATTCGTTATTCTGCCCATTGATTTCACCCCGGAGAACGGCTACCTCACCGCTTCCCTCAAGGTGAAGCGCACCGCGGTGCTCCGTGATTTCGCCACCGTGATCGGGCGCGATATTTACGGGGATAAGGGCGATAAGAACCGCGACTAGCGCATAGTTCGGTTGGGAGCGGGGCGTGGGCTACCTTAGTCCACGCCCCGATTCGTTTCTCCCGGTGTTGTGCGAAGCTAGTTCACGCCTTCATCGTCAGCTTCGCGCTCACCGCCTTCGCCCTGCGCGGCACAAGAAGCACGGGAAGCCCGAACAACGCGAGAAGCACGGGAAATACGCTGGTGATCCTCGACCGCGCGCGAGGTAATGACATTGTGTACCCGCACCGCGAAATCGGGATCCAGCCCGGCCCCGCGCGCCAGCTCAGCAATGCGAACATGCTGGACACCCTCACGGGCCATATCGCGCGCAGGAAGCCGGTAGCGATCCTTGAGGCGCCCCACGGCATCAGTCACCTGCTTGCGTTGCCCCAGCAGCTCAATGAGCTGGGCATCCAAAACGTCCAAGCGCGCTCGGAGCGTCCCGAGCTCAGCGGCGCAGCGATCCTGCTGCGCCGTGCGCGCATCCGCGCCATCGGTACCCGGAGCACTCCCCACGCCTGCCGCGCAGCGCTCCGTTTCCGGTTCCGGGGTATGCCGCGTCTCTCCGCCGCTCACTAGGCGCTCTTCCGTTGCGCCGCGGAAACAATCTCCACGGGCGCACCGTCGGTGACCGCCGCGCGGGTCACAATCACTTCCCGCACATCTTTCCGGGAAGGCACATCAAACATGGCCGGGCCGAGCACCCGCTCCATAATGGAGCGCAGCCCGCGCGCCCCGGTGCCCCGTTCCATCGCTTCACGAGCCATGGCGCGCAGCGCCTCGTCCTGGAAGGTCAGGCGCACTCCGTCCAGCTCAAACATGCGGGTGTACTGCTTGACGAGGGCATTACGCGGCTCGGTGAGAATCTGCACCAGGTCGCCTTCACCCAGCGCCTCCACCGTGGCGATAACGGGCAGGCGCCCCACCAGCTCCGGGATGAGGCCGTATTTGTGGAGGTCCTCCGGGGTGACCTGCGAGAGCATATCCGAATGGGCGTCGGCGTCGTGCAATTGTGCCCCGAAGCCGATACCGTGGCGTCCAACGCGAGTGGAAATAACATCCTCCAAACCCGCAAAAGCCCCGGCGCAAATAAAAAGAATATTCGAGGTGTTGATCTGGAGGTATTCCTGCTGGGGGTGCTTGCGCCCACCCTGCGGCGGCACCGCCGCGACCGTCCCCTCCACGATTTTGAGGAGCGCCTGCTGCACGCCCTCCCCCGATACGTCGCGGGTAATGGAGGGATTTTCAGATTTGCGGGTGATTTTATCGATTTCGTCGATGTAAATAATGCCGGATTCGGCCTTTTTCACATCATCACCGGCCGCTTGCACGAGCCGCAATAAAATATTCTCCACGTCTTCGCCCACGTACCCGGCTTCGGTAAGCGAGGTGGCATCGGCAATCGCGAAGGGTACATCGAGCATCCGCGCCAGCGACTGGGCCAGGTACGTTTTCCCCGTTCCAGTGGGTCCGAGCAATAAAATATTGGATTTGCCGAGCTCAACGGTATCTTCCCCGTCGGCGGGGCGCGGTGCAGCCTTCGCGCGCAGCCGCTTGTAGTGGTTGTACACGGCCACGGCAAGCGTACGCTTCGCGGCATCCTGCCCCACCACATACTCATTCAAAAACGCGTAAATATCGGCGGGAACGGGGAGCTCGTTCGGGGAGAAACCGTCGTTTTCTTTCCCGAATTCCTCGGCGATAATCTCATTGCACAGCTCGATGCATTCGTTGCAAATATATACACCCGAACCGGTGATAAGTTTCTTCACCTGGCGTTGGGTTTTCTGGCAGAACGAACACTTGAGAGCTTCTGCTGCATCGACGGTCGCCATGTTCCTCCTTGCCTCGCGGCCGCGCCGTACGCGCGTCTTCCCTATTTCACCGCATCTGCGCCTAAAGGTCACGTTCCCACGCGGGGCGCCCGGTCAGTGAGATGTACGACGACGCAGCTCCCGCGCCGTGCCCCGCCGCCCCTTGCACGTGAGCGGGCAGGAGCACCTGGCCCCTACCCGCCCATGATACGCGCTACCGCCCGAAGCTACAGCCCGGAGCACGAGCGCGAGAATCGCATTAACCGTTGGTTACGACATCCGCATTTTTACGCGATTCGAGCACGTTATCCACCAGGCCGTAATCCTTGGCCTGTTGGGCGGTGAGGATCTTATCGCGCTGGATATCCGCCCGCACCTCATCGGGAGACTTCCCGCTGTGGTGGGCCAGGGTGTTGACGAGCCATTCCGTCATGCGGTCGAGCTCGTCAGCCACGATGGAAATATCCGTGGCCTGGCCTTGCATGCCCTCCATTGCCGGCTGGTGGATGAGCACCCGGGCATTGGGGAGCGCCAGGCGCCGCCCCGGGGAGCCGGCCGCCAGCAGCACCGCCGCCGCAGAAGCCGCCTGGCCCAGGCACACGGTCTGGATTTGCGGCTTGATGTATTGCATCGTGTCGTAAATAGCGGTGAGCGCGGTGAAAGAACCGCCCGGGGAGTTGATGTACATGGTCACCGGGGAGTTCGGGTCCATCGATTCGAGGACGAGCAGCTGCGCCATCACATCGTCGGCCGAAGCGTCATCCACCTGCACTCCGAGGAAAATAATGCGATCCTCGAAAAGCTTGGTGTAGGGGTTGGAGCGCTTGTACCCGTAGGGGGTGCGTTCTTCGAAATCGGGAAGCACGTAGCGGTTGGAGGGCATCGGGCCCGCGCTACCGTGGCCGAAACCGGCGCTCGGTAGGTTGCCAGCGCCCGGAACGTTGCCGGCACCGTAGGCGGCCATCATGGCGGGCAGGTTACCCGCGGCTCGGAAATTCATCGTCATGAGAGCTCCTCCCCCGCGTGGCTGGCTTCGAGTGCGCCGTCGTTATTATCGCTATTCGGCTTCTTGAGCATGACCTGCGAGTTGGAAATAATGTGGTCCACGAAGCCGTATTCCAGGGCTTCCTGGGCGGTGAACCAGTGGTCGCGTTCGGAATCTTCCAGGATCTGTTCCAGCGACTTGCCGGTGTGCTTGGCGTTGAGCCCGGCCAGTTCTTCCTTCATCTGCAAGATGAGGTTGGCGTTGATGCGAATATCAGCGGCCACTCCGCCGGCGCCGCCCGAAGGCTGGTGCATAAGAACGCGGGTATGCGGGGTGATATAACGCTTACCCTTGGTACCAGCTGAGAGCAGGAATTGGCCCATCGAGGCTGCCATGCCCATCGCCACCGTTACAACATCGGGCTGAACATACTGCATGGTGTCAAAAATGGCCATACCCGCGGTGACCGAGCCACCCGGAGAATTAATGTACAGGTAAATATCGCTCTCCGGATCCTCCGCGGCAAGGAGCATCATCTGGGCGCAAATCTGATTCGCATTATCATCGCGAACTTCCGAGCCGAGCCAAATGATTCTTTCCTTGAGGAGGCGCTGGTAAACAGCATCGCCGAATGCTGAAGGCTGGTTATTATCCCGGCCTTCCATGCGAGGTGATGTGGTCACGGTTTTCCTTCCTCGGAACCTCCACGCGGAGATTCCATACTCGTATGCGACTTTAACGCCCGCGGGCCGCCGTGATCATCCTGGCTCGAGACTTTTTCGCTGATGGCGCATGGTTGGCGCCGTCACTGTGATACGGGGCGACGGCGCGCACGGTGGCACGCGCCAGCGTGGCGGCACAGCGCTACGGTGCCACGCGCCAGTGCCCCGTCACGGCGGCGCAACCGAGAAAACGAACGGGAGGGCGGCGAGCTGATACTCGCTGCCCTCCCGCTGGAAAGCTGGCTAGCTACTAGCCACTGCTAGTGAGCCGCTAGCGGTTGACGGCCGGGCGGTCAGCGCCCGCCCCGGTCCAGTCACCGGCGAGGAACACATCGCCGGCGCGGCCGAAGCCGAAGCTGGCCACCGCGGCGCCTTCACCTACGTTCTCACGCAGGTGCCAGATATTGCCGCGAACCACGCCGATGCCGTCCACGCCGTCCCCGTTCCAGTCACCGGCAAGGAATACATCGCCGGGCCGGCCGTAGGAGGAGGTGGACTTGGCCTGGGTCTCCGCGAAGGACGCCTGGGCGAAAACGGTGTTTCCGCGGCGCACCGCGAGTTCATCGCGCCCGTTGCCATCCCAGTCACCGGCCACCATCTGGTCGCCGTGGCGCCCGAAGGAAACCATGGCGGTGTGGTTGCCACCGGCTAGGTCATCGCGCACGTACACCGTGTTTCCGCGGCGCACCCCGATGGTGTCCTTGCCGTCCCCGTTCCAGTCGCCGATAACGATCTCGTCATCCGCGCGGCCGAAGGAGAATTGCAACTGGGCATTGCCGGTGGCGGCATTGGTGAGCAGGAAGGTGTTGCCGCGGCGCACGCCGGGGGTGTCCACGCCGTCGCCGTCCCAATCGCCCACGAAGATGGTTTCGCCAGCGCGACCGTAGCTGGTCACGCGATCGGCGTTGCCGCCGGCCAGAGCGGTAGAGCTGAAGAGCAGATTGCCCCGCGGCGCCGCCGGCTTGCTCGGCTCTTCACTCGGCTTATCGCCCGGTTCGGTCCCCGGCGTGCTCGGGTCCGTGCCCGGTTCCGTAGGCTCCGTGCCCGGCTCAGTCGGCTCCATGCTCGGCTCCGTGCCCGGCTCTTCACCGCCGGGCTGCTCGCCACCCGGGGTTTCCCCGGCGCGCGCGGTCAGCCACTTGCTGGAGTCCAGCGGTTCGCCCACGAGGCGGACTTCACCGATGCAGCCCTGGAAGCCGGATTCACGCACACCGGCGTAGGAGCCCGCCCCGAGGACCCACGGCAGGCCCTGGGTGCCCACGCCCACGGTGCCCGGCGAATTACGCAGCACCGGTACGCCATCCACGTACATGGTGGTCATCTTGGTCTCCGGATCATTGACCACCGCGAGGTGGAGCCACTGATCGCGCGAAACAATCTCACCGGACCAAGCCGAGGATTCGGCCGGAGTGGGCTTCTGGGAATCCACGAAGGAGAACTGGATTTCCGCCAGGTTCGACATCGCCCACGCGAAGGGCGGTTCCTCACCCTCGGTGTTGTTGTAGCCGGCGATATTCTGGCGCTGGCCATCGCGGGAAAGCCAGGCCATCCAGGCATTGTTCTTGTTATCGAACTTCGGGGAGATCTTGATGAAGGTTTCGAAGGTGAAACCGTTCTCGAAGGTCTCGTTATTGACGGCAGCATCGGCAGCGGTCACGAAGTTATTCCACCGTGCGTTATCACGCCCGCCGTTGGCGAAGCACACCGCACCGGCATTGGCCGAGAGCGGGTGGTGGTCACGGGTCCATACGACGTCGCCCTCTTCGGTTCCCTTGGAACCGGGCTGGTCCAGCGGGGCCCGGGTGAAGTTATCCCCACCCACGGCATCCACGATGGCCTCACCCACGGCAACCGGGGTGCCTTCGACCTTATCCACCGGCATCTTCCAGTGGGCCACGGTGCTCTCCACCTTCGGGTAGTCCTCCGCACCGCTCGGGGCGGTGGGGGTCACCTGGGTCGGCGCATCGTAGCTGGCAAGCCACTCGCGCAGTTGCGGCGTCGTCAAAGAAGCCTTCGTATCAGCGATCACGAGGTTCGGGAAACGTTCGGCGAAGTTGAAGTCAAGTTCGAAAGTTTGGCCCGCACCGTTAAGAATCGCCTGGTCGTCGGGAACAAGGGTGTCCTTGGCCTTCGTCATCACCCAGGGTGAGAAGGAGGTCTGGTAGATCTTATTGCCCGGCAGGTCGAATTCCACCATGCCCATGTAGCCGTTTCCGCCCATGTAGGCCATCTGGTAATCCATGAGGACCTGGTAGACGGGGTGGCCGGCGTCGTTCGTGCGCGTCCAGGTGGTCGCGCCGTGATGGTGGCCGTTGAAGGTAAGGAACACCTGATCGTGGTTGCGGATGAGCTTATTCCACACCTTTTCACCGAACTCGGTGGCCAGCGGGGTCACGCCGTCGCCCTCCACGTTAATCAGCTGATGCGAATTAACAATCGTGGGGGTGGTGGGATGCGCATCGAGCACATCGGATGCCCATTGCAGCGCGTCATCCTGGGCCTGCCAGGACAGGTTCATGACCAGGAAATCTTGGCCATTGACCTTGAGGATGTGGTATTCGTGTGCTCCGGAAGGATCGCGTTCCACGAAGGTGGAGTTCTTGGCAGCGCGCTCGGCGCCGAACCATTCCTTGTAGGTGCCGTAGCCAACCGGATCGGTATCCGAGGCATCGGCCCCGACGTCGTGATTACCGGCAAGAATCGAGTAGGGATGCCCCGCGTCCTCGAGAATCTTCATGGCCTTATCGGCGATTTCCCACTGCTGGGGGTGGTTGTACTGATCCACGATATCGCCCAGGTGCATGGACATCTTAATGCCGTACTTCTCAGCGTTCTGCGCGATCCAGGAGGTCTGAGCGGAGAAGGGCTCGCTGCCGTACATGGCGCCGAATTGGTTACCGGTTTCTTCCGTGGCGTAGCGCGAGTAGAACTGGGTGTCCGGGATAACGCCGAGCGCGAAGTTCGAAAGCGGGGTCTTTTCTTCCGCCTCACCGGTGCCGTCCTCACCGGTACCGTCCTGCGGGGTGCCCGCCAGCGGGTTACCTTCCGCATCGAGGTACACGGTGAACTGCCCGGAGAGCAGTTCGCGGCGTTCCACCTTTTCCACCTCGTAGTTATTATCGAGGATCGGGAAGAGCGAGATGGGGGTCATGACCATTTCGGCGGCCGGCTTCACCCCGGAATCGAGGGCCGGGCCGGCGTAGGGATTGATCTTAATATCGAGGTGCCCGTAGTGCTTGCCGCCCGAGATGAGCTTCTTCACGCCCGCCTCGTTGGTCTTCCACATTTCCGGTTCGTTAGCCTGCGCCATCCACACGGAGTGAGAGTTGAAACGCAGCGGCTCGAAGGCACCGCCCTCCCCCGTCTTCACCATCTTTTCACCGCGCAGGCCATCGGAGGCTACCCCGACGTCCCAGTGGTACACGCCCACCCCGTCGCCGGCTTCATCCACGTAGGAGGCCTGGAACATTTCGTCATGGCCGGAGAAAACGGAGGCCACATTGTACTTTTCGAAAAGCGGCTGGAGGTGGCGCATGGGCACACCCGGCTGCTGATCGGGGAACTTGTGACCCATCGGGGTGCCGTGCACACCGTTGGAGTAGGCCACGTGGTGGTACTGCACGATAATGATCTGACCCTTGGCGCGGGCATCAGCCAGCTGCTTTTCAAGCCAGCGGTACTGATCCGAGCCGGGCATAAAGCTGGGCTGATCCACCGAATCGGGAGCCGCATCCGGGCCCCACCAGCCGGCCGCCACCGACTTGGGGAAGTCCCGCGCGTATTCCTCGTACGGGAAAACGCCCTGGGTGTCGGTTCCGAGCTGAGCTGCGGTAATGCCTTCGTCATTGCCCTCGATCTTGGCTTCTTCCGGCATTGTCTTCGGAGTCTGATCGGTGCCGTTGGTCGAATCGAGGCTGATGATCGTCACCGGGCCCATATCGGTGCGGTGGTAGGCATCGCGCGCATTCGCGTTATCCGAACCGTTGGTATCAAATACCTGGTTGTAGGCGGCGCGGGCCCGCGCTACCGCGGTGCGATCCTCCGGGCTGCCGTAGCCGTACACTTCGTGGTTGCCCAGCGAGGTGATCACCGGAATGGAATCGAGCAGCTGGCCCTTATCACCGGCGAAGTAGCGGAACCATTCATCCCAGTGGCTTTGCGAGGAGGCACGTTCGGCAATATCGCCGGGCAGCAGCACCAGATCCGGCTTGGCGGCGGCAATGGCGGCGTTATTGATTTCCTGCACCTTATCCTCGGTGAGCATGTAATTGACGGCGTACTTGCCGTTACGGGTGGAGCCACCGAATTTCTTATCCCAGGCCGAGTCCTTCCCCGGGCGTTCTTCGGAGCCCTCGGCCAGGTTGAGGGTCTGTTCCCATTCGCGGTAGGTCACGCGCCCGATGGGTTCGGTTTCGGTATCGGAGAAGGCGATGATGTGGAGTGGATCGGTGATCCCGGCCTTCCCATCGGGGAGGGTACGGAGCGTGGCGGAATGCGCGTAGCCATCCACCGTGACCGTGTAGGTGTAGGTGGAGCTGGGCTGGAGCTCTTCCACGCGCTGGCTGTACTTGTAGGGATGATCGGCGCGAATCCAGGCGCCCTGCGGTACCGACAGCGCCTTCCCGCGGCTGAGGGTGCCTTGCTTGAGTTCGTAATCCTGGTAATCATTGACCGGGTTCTGCACGCCGGCCACGGTGTAAGTGCGCCCTTCTGCGGGCAGGCCCGGGCCGCTGATGGTGAGAACGGCATTATGGCCCAGTTCCGTAAACCAGTTAATCGTCATCTCGTGGGCACCGGGGCGCTGCAGGTAGGGCAGCACCCGGAAGCCGGGCCGCGGATCCATGGGTTGAGTCACACCGTCCACGACGACGGGATTCTCATTCGTAGAGGCGAGAGCCGGTGAATCGACTCCCGGGAGTACTGGCTCGGCCGCGGCTGGCACCGTGAATGCCACCCCGACCGGCACTAGCGTAGCGGCAGCTAGAGCCGCTACTGCTCGACGCACGTGTCGCATGAATATCCTTCGCTTTGAGCTAGTCGGGGCGCGGATTGGCCCGACTCGGAAACACGCGTTTCCATTGCTCAAACTATTGAATTCGCCTTAATGAGCCGTAAACGGGCTCTTAATTTAAGGAGCTTCACGTGAATATCACATTGTACGACGACGGCGCAGCTGCGCTGCGCGCATACGCGTGTGGGGTGGGAGGCTGAGCCTCCCACCCCACACGCCCGCCAGGTTAGCGGGTGGTTAGTGTACTTCCCGAATTAGCCGAGGAGCTCCTCGAGCTTCTTCACGAGGGTCTTGCGGGCCTTGCCGGCCTTCTCAGCTTCGAGCACGCGGGCCACTTCAGCGGCATCCGCGCCCTGGGCGTATTCCACGACCTCGTCCACCTTCTTGGCGGCCGGATCAAAAGCATCCGCATCCGCGGCCGGCGCATCCGCGCCGGAGTCCGCTGCGGGAGCTTCCTCCGCGGCAGCGGCAGCTTCGGCT